>CAYQBV010000176.1:0-8841 GCA_964415705.1 uncultured Chthoniobacter sp.
AACATCGACCTGATGTTCGCCGTGCCCGGTCAGACGCTCGCGCAGTGGCAAGCGACGCTCGCGAAAACGATCGCACTGCGGCCCGAACACGTCTCGTCCTACTGCCGGACCTACGAGGAAGACACCGCCTACTTCCGCCAGCTCCAGCTCGGCACCTTCAAGCAGGACGACGACCGCGACGCCGACCTTTTCGAGGCGACCATGGACACGCTCAGCGCCGCTGGTTTCGCCCAATACGAGATCTCCAACTACGCCCGCCCGGGCCGCGAGTCCGCGCACAACTACGCCTACTGGCGCGGCGCGGATTATCTCGGTTTCGGCCCGAGCGCCTTTTCCACGGTGGGCCTGCGCCGCTGGCAGGCGCTGCCCGATACCGCCGCCTACACGCGCCGGATTCTCGCCGGGGAAAGCGTCGAGCATTTCGTCGAGGAGCTGTCACCCACGACTCGCACCGGCGAGATCGCCGCCTTTGCCATCCGCACCCGCGAAGGACTGGCTGCCTCCGATCTCGCGCCGTGGGCCGAACCGCTCCGGGAGTTTCACGAACTCGGTTTCCTCGAACATCGCGGCGACCGTGTCGTCCTCACCCGCCGCGGCAAACTGATGGCCGACGCCGTGGCGGAGGCGTTCGTGTAGCCCCGCTCACGCGCCGCGATAGCTGCACCGCGCGGTCGGCGTCTCGTGAATGACGATCTCCGCCAGCCCCGGGCATTGCGGCGCGAGCTTCTGCCAAAACCACGCGGCCATGTTTTCAATCGTGGGATTTTCCAGCCCCGCGATCTCATTCAGATACGCGTGGTCGAGTTGCTCCACGAGCGGACGCATGGCCCGCCCGATCACCGCATGGTCGTAAAACCAGCCCGTCGCCGGATCGACCTCGCCCTCGACGGACACCTCCACCTTAAAGCTGTGGCCGTGCATCTTCCGGCACTTGTGGCCCTCCGGTGCGGTGGGCAGCGTCTGGGCGGCTTCGAAGGTGAAATCTTTGGTCAGGCGGACTTGCATCGGCGGACTTTGCATCACCCACCGCGCCCAGGGCACGCAGAAAATCCCCTCACTTCACCTCAAACTCGGCGTGCACGATGGTGATGATGTCCTTTTCGAGCGACGACGTGTCGTTGTTGCCTTCGTCGGATGTCTGGGTGGAGTTGGCGGGGTTGATATTGATGATGCCCATGTCGGCGACGAGCAGCTTGCCAAGGGCGACATTGCCCGCAGAGCGCAGGATATTCTCGGCGCGGGCGCGGGCGTCCTTGGCCGCCGCCGCCAGCATCTCCAGCTTCAACTCGCTGAGCCGCGTGTAGAAATACCGGGGGTTCCCGGAATTCACCGACACGCCCTCTTCCAGCAGCGAAGTGATTTCGCGCGAGGCCTTCTCGACGCGGGCCATTTCCGTCGAACGCACCTCGATGACCTCGCGAGTGAGAAAGCCCTTGGAAATCTTCGTTTCGGTGCGGACGGGGACCGTGATTCCGGGCACCACTTTCTCCGTGACGACCGTCTCGAACACTTCCTGAAAGGTGGTTTTCTGCGGCTTGATCTCGTCGGGCTTGATGCCCTGCGCGACAAGAAACGCCACCGCTTTTTCACGCCCCTCGCGCAGTGTCCGGTATGCAGCGGTGCGCTCGGGCGCGTTCGCCTCGATGACGGCGCTCCATTCGATGAGATCAGAGACGATCCGCTTCTTCGCCGAGCCCGTGACCTTGATGTTGTGCTTTTCGGGAGCGCGGACTGCGCGCCAAGTGCCGGCGGCGATGGAGATGGACCAGACCATGCCGATGGCGAGAGCCACGACGCCGATGAAGCGGAGGTCGATGCGGCGGGCGGTGGGTGGGTGGATGGGTTCGGGTGGGTTGGTCATAGTTTGGGTGTCTTGGTAAAGCCGGGGCCGGGTTCGCACCCGGAAAATCGTCTCACGGCAGGAAACGCCGGAAGCGCCCATCATCTTTCAAAAATATTCCACGTCCCCAAAAGGAGGAGCGTGGCTTGCCCGAGAAACGCCCCTCACTTCACCCCTTCGCCGCCGGTATCTCCAGTTCGCGGAGCAATTCGGCGGTTTCATCCGCCGGCTTTGCGGCCACCTCATTGTGGGCGATGAGCATGTAGATGGCGGGCAGGACGAAGAGCGTGAAGAGCGTGCCGATGATCATCCCGGAGACGAGGACGATGCCGATGCTGTTGCGCGCGCCGGCACCGGGGCCGCTGGCCAGCACGAGCGGAAAGTGCCCGGCGACGGTGGCGACGGAAGTCATCAGGATCGGGCGCAGGCGGGTCCCGGCGGCTTCGGTGATCGCCGCGAGTTTGCCGGTGCCGGTTTCGCGCAGGGAGTTGGCAAACTCCACGATGAGGATGCCGTTTTTCGCGACCAACCCGACGAGCGTGATCAGGCCGACCTGGCTGTAAATATTCAGCGTGGTGAACCCCATGAAGGCGAAGAGCAGCGCGCCGGTCAACGCAAGCGGGACCGAACCGAGAAGGATGATGAGCGGATCGCGGAAGCTCTCGAACTGCGCGGCCAGGACGAGGAAAATCAGCACCGCGGACACGGCGAGTGTGGCGAGCAGGGTGCTGCCTTCCCGCCGGAGCTGGCGGGCCTCGCCAGCGTAGTCCACGCCGAAGCCTTTCGGCAGGATCTTGCCGGCCTCGGTTTCGAGCACCTTGAGCGCCTGGTCGAGCGTGACGTGCGGCGGGAACGCGCCTTGGATTTTCGCGGAGTTCAACTGCTGGAAGCGGTTCAGCGTCCGCGGCTCGGCGGACTCTTTGACGGTGGCGAAAGTGGAGAGCTGCACGAGCTTTCCGCCCGGCCCGGTGACGTAGAAGTCCTTCAACTGTCCGGGGTTCAGCCGCTCGCCGCGTTTGACCTGCGGGATGACTTTGTAGCTGCGCCCCTGCATGCTGAAACGGTTCACGTAATTGCCGCCGAGCATCGTACCGAGGTCCGCGCCGACCTGCTGGAGATTGAGTCCGAGCGATGCCACCTTGTCGCGATCAAAGACGATCTCCGCCTGCGGCATGTCGTATTTGAGATCGGTGTCGGCGAAGATGAAAAGCCCACTGGCGAAGGCCTTCCCGACGAGCTGCTGCGCAAAGCCGAGGAGTTCCGCCGGCTCGGCGGTGGAGGAAATGACGAACTCGACGGGGAAGTTTGAACCGCCGGGCAGTGGCGCGGGCGTGGTTGCGATGACCTGGATGCCGGGCACCGCGCCGAGTTTGGCAAAGGCCTCCGGGATCATTTCCTCCGGGGTGCGTTTCCGCGCGCTCCACGGTTTCAAGCCCATGCCGGAGGAGCCGCCAAACGCCTCCGTGAGCTGGAAGGTGTGCCGCGTCTCGGGGAAGGACTGATAGACCTCGTTGGCCTTTTCCGTGAAGAGCGTGGTCTGCTCGATGGTGGAATTCGGCGCCGCCCGCACGATGCCGAGGATCACGCCCTGATCTTCCTTGGGCGCGAGTTCCTTTGGCGTAAAAAGAAGGAACGGCACGCCCAGCAGGATGATGAGGACGGCCAGCGTGAGGGTGACGGGCCGCCAGCGCAGGGTGTCGGCCAGCGTGCGGACGTAGCGCCGGCGCAGGCGGTCAAAGTGGCGGTTGATCCAGCCCGCGTAGCCCCGGTGCGAGTCGCCCGCGCGGAGCAGCTTCGAGGACATCATGGGCGAAAGCGTGAGGGCCACCACGCCCGACACCACCACCGCGCCCGCGAGGGTGAACGCAAATTCGCGGAAGAGCGTGCCCGTGAGTCCGCCCTGAATGCCGATCGGCGCATAGACCGCGGCGAGCGTGATGGTCATCGCGATGATCGGTCCGATGAGTTCGCGCGCGGCTTTGAGCGCGGCGGGAAACGGCTGGAGCCCCTCGTGCAGGTGCCGCTCCACGTTTTCCACCACCACGATGGCATCGTCCACCACGAGGCCGACGGAGAGCACGATGGCGAGGAGCGTGAGCAGATTGATGGTGAAGCCGAAGGTGACCATCAGGAACGCCGCGCCGATCAGCGAGATGGGAATCGCCACCACCGGGATGAGCACGGAGCGCAGCGTGCCGAGGAAAAGGAAGATGACCACGACCACGATGAGCAGCGTCTCCGTGAGCGTGCTCAGCACTTCCTTGAGCGCGTCCTGGATGTACTTCGTGGCGTCGTAGGGCACGCCGAGTTTGATCCCGGACGGGAGCTGCTTCTGGATGTCCGGCAGTTCGGCGCGCACGGCCTTGATCACGTCCAGCGAGTTCGCCGTGGGCAGCACCCAGATGCCCATGAAGGTCGCCTTTTGCCCGGAGAAGCGCACATCCATGTCGTAGTTCTCCGCGCCCAACTCGACCTCGGCCACGTCTTTCAAACGGACCACCACGCCCGCCTCCTCGCGCACGACCAACTCGCGAAACTCCGCGGAGTTCCGCAGGTCGGTGTTGGCCACGAGGTTCATCGCGGTCATCGAGCCTTTCGTGGTGCCGACCGCCGAGAGGTAGTTGTTCGCCGCCAGCGCCTCGCGGACTTGGGTCGGTGAAACGTTCAGCGCGGCCATCCGGTCGGGCTTCAGCCACACCCGCATGGCAAAGGTGCGCGCGCCGAGAATGTCCGCCTTTTGCACCCCGCTGACCGCGGTGAGCTTGGGCTGCACCACGCGGGTGAGGTAGTCGGTGACCTGGTTCGGCGCAAGTTCGTCGGAGGCGAACGAGATATACATCTGCGCGAACTGATTGTCGCTCAGCGTCAGTTCGATGATCGGCGCCTCGGCCTCGGGCGGCAGATTGTTGCGGACCTGCGCGACCTTGGCCTGGATCTGCGTGAGCGCGGCGTTGGTGTCGTAGTTCAGCTTGAGGTGGACGGTGATGATGCTCAGCCCCTGCGCGCTCTGCGATTCGATGAAATCAATGCCGTCCGCGCTCGCGATGACGCGCTCGATCGGCGTGGTCACAAACCCGCGGACGAGGTCCGCGTTCGCCCCGATGTAATGCGTCTCCACGCGCACCACCGCGATGTCGCTCCGGGGATACTGCCGGACGCTCAGCAAGCGGATGGACTGCAGGCCCGCGAGCAGGATGATCAGGCTGACCACCGAGGCCAGGACGGGCTTGCGGATGAAGAGGTCGGTGAATTTCATGCCGTGGGGCAGTGTTCAGTGTTCAGTCTGCGATCCCGACCCAGAGCACTGAAAACTGCACACTGAATACTGAACACTGCCGGATTCATTCACCGTTGCCATAGCCTCACGTATCCGCCGGCTTCGGCGTGGTGCTGTTCCCGGGCTGGACCGAGTTGTCCACTTTCACCTTGGCGTTCGGGCGGAGTTTGAAAACGCCGGACGAAACGATCTCGTCGCCGGTCGCAATGCCGGAGGTGATCGCCACCTGATCGCCGCGCTTGGCCCCGAGCTTCACGAACTGCTGATGCACTTCCCGACCACCCTGGCCGTCGTCCTTCACCACATAGACCGAGTCGCCAAAAGGCGCGTAGGCCACCGCCGACGCCGGTACCGTGAGCACGCCGGTCTGCTCCGGCAGCAGCACCTCCACGTTCACAAACATCCCCGGCCGCAGCGCGTGATCCCCGTTTTTCACCGTGCCTTGCACCGTCACGTTGCGCGTCTTTTCATCCACGCGCGAATTGATCGCCGTGATCTCCCCGTCGAACATCCGCCCGGTGATGCCGGTCGCGCCGAGCCGCAGTTTCTTCCCGACCGTCAGCGTCTCGAAATGCTGCTGTGGCAGCGCGAATTCCACGTAGATCGGGTCGAGCGACTCGATCGGCACGATCGGCGCGCCCGGCTGGAGATACTGGCCCACATTGATCTGGCGGATGCCGGCCAGCCCGTCGAAGGGTGCCGCCAGCCGCTTGCGTGCGACCAGCGCTTTCATCTCCTCCACGGCGGCAAGCATCTGGCTGAGCTGGCTCTCGGCCGCTTCCCAGTCCGACTGCGCAATGGCGCGCTTCACCAGCAGATCGCGTTTCCGCTCGAGGTCGGCCTTCGCCAGCGTGAGCCGCGCGGACGCCGAGCGGAGCTGCGCATCCTCCTGCTGCGTGTCCAGCAGCACCAGCACGTCGCCCTTTTTCACCGGAGCCCCCGAAGTGAACGCGATCTCCGAAACGATCCCCGCGAGATCCGTGCTGAGCATCACGCCATTGACCGCCTTCATCGAACCCACCGCGCTCAGCACCGGCTGCCACGTCTGCGCCTGCACCACCACCGTCGTCACCCCGGCCGGCGGCGGCGCAAACAGCGCGCCCATCGCCTTGCCCTTTTCGATCCCCCGCAGCGTCCACAGCACCAGCCCGGCCACGGCGAGCGCGACCAGGAACACCATCAATAACATTCGTTTCAGCATAGGCGGGATGAGACAGCAGATACGCAGGTGGTGAGAAAAGCGGACGTCCTAATTCGCCCGCGCCCGCCCGCTGTCAACCATCGGGCTGGCCGCTAAACATCGACCGCGGAAAATCACTACCCCCGCCGCACTTCCCTCTGAAGCCGCTTGAGCCGGTTGGCCACGCTGGCTTTGGCGGCGGTGTTCATGCGGTCGATGAACAGGATGCCGTGGAGGTGATCGACTTCGTGCTGGAGGGCGCGGGCGAGCAGGCCGGACGCGTCAAACTCGAACTCCTTCATCTCGCTCCCTTCGAGCCGCAGCGCTTTGCACCGCACTCCCGATGCGCGCGTGATGTCGGCGCTCAACTCGGGAAAGCTCAGGCAGCCTTCGCTCCCGGTTTCCTTGTCCTTGCTCAGCTGGAGCACGGGGTTCAGCAGCACGAGCGGCATGTAGTCTTCGACCTTCACTTCGGCGTCGCCGATGAACATCGCACTCGGCTGGTCCTCGATGTCCGCCACATCGATCACCGTCATCTGCAACGGCACGCCGATCTGCTGCGCGGCGAGTCCCACGCCATTGGCGGAGCGCATCGTCTCCAGCATGTCGGCGGCGAGCTGGGTGATTTTCCCGTCCACCGCTTTCACTTCCCGGCCCTTTTCGCGGAGCACGGGGTTTCCATATTGGACGATCTCCAGAATCATTATTTCGTTTCGGTAAAGGCCGACATGCTCCCTTTCACCCCAGCATCCCGCAGGGCGTCGAGCACTTTGATGACAAATCCATAAGAGACCTTCGTATCCGCTTTCAGCGCCAGCGCCGGGACGGGCGAGCGCTGGAGGAGCGGGGCCAGCGCCGCTTTCAGCGCGTTGAGTTCCACGGGGTCTTTGTCGAGAAAGAGCTTCTCGTCCGGTGAAATCGACAGCACCACGGGCTCACCGGATTTCTCCGCGGCGACGGCGCTCTTCGACTCGGGCAGTTTGATGGTCACAGTGGGCTGCGCCTTTTTGAAGGTGGTCGTGACGATGACGAAAATCAGGAGGATCGCGAAAATATCGATCAGCGAGACGATGATGACCTGCGGCATGCGCCGCTTGCGCTTGTAGAAAGTCATAGCGAAGCCTCCGGGGCGGGTCGTCCGCCGAGCGCCGCCGGCGGGATTTCCACCCGCGTGGGAGTGGGCGCATAGTGGCTCGGCTCGCGCTCCGGTTGCGCCGGGCGCGCTTCGGTCGCGCGCGATTTGTGGTAGTAGCATTTCGCCAGCAGGTCGGCGGTCAGCGACTCCATCTCCGCCGCCATGATCTCGATCTTCCGCGTGAAATAGCTGTAGGCGATCAGGCTCGGAATGGCGATGGCCAGCCCCGCGATAGTCGTGCTCAGCGCCTCGGAAATGCCGTTCGCGATCCCGCGCGGATCCTGCGACGCCGCGTCCGCGCCAAACGACGCGAACACCGTGACCAGCCCCGACACCGCGCCCAGCAGACCCAGCAGCGGCGCAATCCCGACGATCACCTCCAGCACGAACAACCCGCTTTCCAGCCGCACGATTTCATGCTGCGCGCGGGTCTGCACGGCCTCGATGTTCTCGGACTTCGGCCAGCTCAGATGCCGCAGCCCCACCTGGATGATCCGCCCGAGCGCCGAGCGGTCGTTTTCCACCACCCGCGAAAGCCGCACCGCCGCGGAGGCCGCGTCGCCCGGCTCGATGCTTTCGATTTCGCGCTCGATGGCCGGCGGCACGACCAGCGCCCGCCGCAGCGCCAGCGCCCGCAGCACGATGACGGCGACCGAGACCACCGAGCACACCAGCAGCAGATACATGAACGAACCGCCCTTCTCGAAAAACTCGAAGACCGACTGAAAGGAGACGACGGCAAGCGGTGAGTTCGGGGTCATTCGTGAAAATTGTAGAGCGTGAAAGAGATCGAGTATTCCAGCCGGCCATCGCGCAATTGGTCGAGCGAACCGGCGGGCGGCTGGGAGATTTCGGCGTCCCTGATAGCGCGCTCGCAGACTTCGGCAAAGCTCGCATTTGCGGTGTTGCCCTCCACGCGGATGTCGCGCACGCGGCCCGCGCTCGTGACCACAAAGCTGACCCGCGCCGTGCCGATCGCGAGCACGTCCATCTGGCTTTTCACGTAGTAGAGCCAGCGCGAACCGATCGCGTTATAAACCTGCGATTTGTATTTGCCCAACGGCGTGGCCACCGCGCTGACCGCGTTCTTCCCGCGGTTCGTGATGCGGCCCTCCACGCGGCTCTGCTCCTGTTCGGGCTGATAGCCGGGCTTGGCCGGCGGCCGGAGTTCCGGCGCGGGCGTGGTCAGCTTCGCCATCTGCTGCGGCTCCCGCTTTGCCGCAGGCGGGGGCAAAGGTGGGAGTTCCCGCGCCTGGAGCGCGATCTCCTCCTCGCGCTTCCTTTCCACTTCGCGGAGTTTCTCCAGCGTCGTTTTCGCGATCTCGGCAGCGTCCGGCTTGTCCTTCGTTTTCGGCGGCGGCGGGGCGGTGGGCGGCGCGGGCGTGGACTTCTCCTGCGGCGGGGTCGCC
>CAYQBV010000177.1:0-8834 GCA_964415705.1 uncultured Chthoniobacter sp.
GCGAAACCCAACCCCGCCTCCGCTTCCCCGAATTCCAAGCCGCCGGGGAGTGGGTGAGTGAGCCGCTGGGTGACCTTGGAGAAATTGTCACAGGCAAGACGCCAAGCACAAAAGAGCTCGACCTTTGGGGTGGAGACATCCTTTTTATTACCCCGACGGACATCTCCGAAGATGATAAATACCAATACACTACCGCTCGGACAGTCATTGAGACAAAGAGCACGAAGATATTACCTCCGGGCAGTGTTGTTTACACCTGCATCGCCTCGATTGGGAAAATGGCGCTGACGGTTCACCCCAGCATCACAAACCAACAGATCAACGCAGTGGTTCCGAATGAGAAGGCGTTGGGAGAGTTCATCTACTATGCGTTGCTGAACTTGACTCCGTGGATCAAAACCCTTCCGGCAACGAACACCTTACCCATCATCAACAAAACTGATTTTTCAAAGATCGCCATCCTCTTTCCTGAAGACAAAGCCGAACAACAACGCATCGCCGACTGCCTGAGCAGCCTCGACGACCTCATCGCCGCGCAAACCCAAAAGCACGAAGCCCTCAAGACCCACAAGAAAGGCCTGATGCAGCAGCTTTTCCCATCCCCGGAGGCGGTGGCGGGATGAGCGTGGCATTCATGTCATCGGGAGGGATGGATCGGGCCTTCAGCCCTCATCGGATTCATCGGACTATGGACCTGGGCCGATGGCCCAGGCTGGTATGGCAATGGGCCTTTGGCCCTCAAATCAGAAAAGCGCTCCAATCCACAGCGTCGCCGTTCTTTCGCGCCAACGGCGCATCCCCATACCAGCCTGGGGCATCGCCCCAGGAATTGAGTCACACCCCAAACCAGAGGGCTGAAGGCCCGAACCAACCCATCGCCCGTAACGATGGCGGCGACCATTTTCGTGGCGTCACGAAAATGGTCCCGCAACTACCGGCGGCGGGATTTTCTCAGCGCTCCAGTAGTCAAGGAATCCTTGACTACTCAAACCGGAGGCGAAGCCGAGTTACCGAGGATTCCTCGGCAACTGCGAACTCAGCAGCGCACGGCGTGTTCGCCCCGCGTAGCCGAGGCAGGGCAACCGTCAAGGAATCCTCGGCAGTTCAAACGGCGGGAGGGGAAGGCATAGGTCGGGCTTTCAGCCCTCGGGAAATCGTTTCAACCGGATTCCTAGGGCGATGCCCTAGGCTGGTATGGCGATGGGCCTTTGGCCCGGAAACTCAAACAGCGCCAACGGCGCGATTTCATACCAGCCTAGGCCAACGGCCTAGGTATAAGACACCCACACAAATTGAGGGCTGAAGGCCCGACCCATCTCACCGCGCCATGCCTCAATCGCTCTCCTATCTCCTGACGCACATCGTCTTCTCCACGAAAGACCGCGCCCCCGTGCTCGATGCCCACGTGCGTCCCGCGCTGCACGCCTACCTCGCGACGGTTGCACGCAATGTGGATTGCGAATGCTTCCGCGTCGGCGGCGTGGCGGACCATGTTCATCTCGCCGTCCGACTCTCGCGGACAATCACCATGGCCCACCTCATTGAGGAACTGAAAACCTCGTCCTCCAAATGGCTCAAGACCCAATCACCTGCCTTGGCCGCCTTTGCGTGGCAACGCGGCTACGGTGCTTTTTCGGTGGGTCCATCTGACCTCAATGCCCTGCTCCACTACATCGACACCCAGGAGGAGCATCACCGGACGCGCACCTTCCAAGACGAATACCGCGCCTTCCTCACCAAATACGGCATCGAATTCGATGAACGCTATGTCTGGGACTGATTCCCCAACCCCTTACTTTCAATGAACGACACCAACCAAAAACAACTGGGCAACACCCTCTGGAGCATCGCCGACCAATTGCGCGGGGCCATGGATGCGGACGACTTCCGCGACTACATGCTGTCCTTCCTCTTCCTGCGCTACCTCTCGGACAACTACGAGACGGCGGCGAAGAAGGGGCTGGGGCGGGATTATCCCGATGTGAGCGGAGACGCCCGCAAGGTGCCGCTGGCGCTGTGGTATGCGAACAACGTGGACGACATCCCGGCCTTCGAGAAACAGATGCGGCGCAAGGTGCATTACGTCATCCAGCCGCCGCACCTCTGGAACAGCATCGCCAGCCTGGCCCGCACCCAGAACGCGGAGCTGCTGAACACGCTGCAAGCGGGTTTCAAATACATCCAGGACGAATCCTTCGAGAGCACCTTTGACGGCCTCTTCTCCGAGATCGACCTGGCTTCTCCAAAGCTGGGAAAGACCTACGCCGACCGCAATGCCAAGCTCTGCACCATCATCCAGAAGATCGCCGAGGGGCTGACGGAGTTCTCCACCGACATCGACGCGCTGGGGGATGCCTATGAATACCTGATCGGCCAGTTTGCCGCCGGGTCCGGCAAGAAGGCGGGCGAGTTTTACACCCCGCAGCAGATTTCCGACATCCTCTCCGCCATCGTCACGCTGGACAGCCAGGAACCGAAAACCGGCGCCAAGAAGCGGCTGGAAAGCGTGATGGACTTCGCCTGCGGCTCTGGCTCGCTGCTACTCAACGTCCGCAAGAAGGTGAACAAGGCGGGCGGCACCATCGGCAAGATCTTCGGCCAGGAGAAGAACATCACCACCTACAACCTCGCCCGCATGAACATGCTGCTGCACGGGGTGAAGGACACCGAGTTCGACATTTTCCACGGCGACACCCTGCTCAACGAGTGGGACATGATGCGCGAGGCGAACCCGGCCAAGAAGCCGAGCTTCGACGCCATCGTCGCCAACCCGCCCTTCAGCTACCGCTGGGAACCCACCGACGCGCTGGCCGACGACGTGCGCTTCAAAAGTCACGGCCTTGCCCCCAAGTCCGCCGCCGACTTTGCCTTCCTGCTGCACGGCTTCCACTTCCTCAAAGACGAAGGCGTGATGGCCATCATCCTGCCGCATGGCGTGCTCTTCCGTGGCGGTGCCGAGGAACGCATCCGCACCAAGCTGCTCAAGGACGGCCACATCGACACCGTCATCGGCCTGCCCGCGAACCTCTTCTACTCCACCGGCATCCCGGTCTGCATCCTCGTGCTCAAGAAATGCAAGAAGCCCGACGACGTGCTCTTCATCAACGCCGCCGAGCACTTCGTGAAAGGCAAACGCCAGAACCAACTGACGGAAGAGCACATCGCCAAGATCATCGACACCTACCAGCAACGGCCAGAGAAACCCATCGCACGCTATGCCCGAAGGGTAGAGATGGCGGAGATCGAGAAGAACGACTTCAACCTGAACATCTCCCGCTACATCAGCACGGCGGTGGGCGAGGAGGAGATCAGCCTGGAGGCGACCCATGCGGGCTTGGTGGAAATCGAGGGCGCGATCCAGACGGCGACGGCGAAGCACAATGCGTTTCTGAAAGAGCTAGGCTTGCCCGCGTTGCCGGTCGCGGAGTGAAACGCGCCGCGCCCGAGGCTCGCCCGGGCGGCCGGCGGGCCCTGCTGGAGACGGCGGCTCCCGAGCCGGGTAGCCTCCTTCTCCTCAGTGCCGGTGTCCTCGTCCTTTCTTCGCGCCGCCGCCGCTGAGTCGAATATGAGCCGGATTTTCAACCCGTTGAGGGCAATTGGCGAACCTCGTTCGCCAGCGCGTATTCCGCGCCTCAACGGGCTGAAAATCCGCCTTGCTCTTCGTGCAAGTCGGGGGATCATTGTAAATATTTTCCATGTCCTCCGACCGAATGGTCGGTGTGAAAATCCAAGATTTCTCTCGCCTCACCGGTGGGAGGATGCAAACCAACAAACAACCGTAAATCTACAACAAACCGCACCATGAAAATCCTCATCACATCCATCGCTGCCGTGGCCTTGACCATGCAGGCAAACGCCACCGTCTTCCAACTCGACATTCAAGGCACCGCCGGCTTCGGCTTGCTCCCCGGAAACGAACCGGGCTCCGTCACCGGTGGAACCGGGGGAGAAATTGGCAGCGGCATTACCTATGATGACATCACCAACCTTCTCGACCTGACCAATGTCGGCTGGGGCAGTTCCCAAGGTTTCACCGACCTGACCAGCTCAGTCACCAACACCCACCTCCACGGATCGACGGCCAATGCCAACGGTAACGGCTTTACCCAGACCGCCGGGGTTCTTGTGAATATGAGCCGATCCTCGAATGCCGTCAGCGGCGGGGTTTTCACGAATCCGCTCGTCGATCTGGACACCGTCTTTGGCGGCAACGCGGAAACCAAGGAGGCCGAACTCCTGGCCGGCAAGTGGTACATTAACATCCACACAGCGAATAACGGTGGTGGCGAGATGCGTGGGTTCCTGACGGTCCCGGAGCCTACCTCCGTCGGGCTTCTGGGTCTCGGCACCTGCGTGCTGGGTCTGATCCGCCGCCGGAAATAGTTCGAACCGGCGCTTGCCGCCGCTTTCAATACCCGCTCATGAGTTTGGTCCAATCCCGAACTCAAGAGTGTGGCTGCTTACCAGCGGCCGCAGTCAGGATGATCCATCTCAGATGAGTTGACGGAACCTCTCATCACCCTTTCCGGCGGTGATGCCGTCGTGCCGTGCAAGGTCTTCCGCGGCATGAAGGACAAAGTCTGTGGGCACCGACAGACTCCACGCCCGTGGCCCGAAGGTTCTGGCAGAACTCAGCACTTCCAAAAATTACAAACTCCGAGGCCCTGGGCAGATTCGCGACTCAGTTGCGCGCCAAGAGCCCCGGTCGAGCCGAAAACTAGTTCCCATCAGGAGTCGCAGGCACCGCTGGCGGTGCGCCAGGCGCGACCGCCACTTTCGGCGTCACCAGCACTGCATACTGCTGGTATTGCACATTGAGACTCGCCAGTTCCGCCACATATCTCACGACCTCCGTGTAGGGCGTGTTGGTCATGTTCAGCGTGATCGTTTGTGTCTTCACGACGTCTTCCGGCAATTTAAGGACAAAGTTCACCGCGATCTTCCCCTCCGTCAGCTTTGCCGCAATACTTTTCAGGTAATCAAAGACCGCCCCAATCGTTGCATCCTTGAGCTGTACTTTCGGCACGATCACCGCAGCCAGTTGCCGCTCCTGACTCACGTATTTTGGCGCGCTCTTTTCGAGAGTCTTGATCTTCTGGAGAAAATTGATGGCCACCAGATTCCTCGAGTCGATCTGAAACGCCGTTTCGAACGCTCCCTTGGCCGTCGCGTAGTCACCTTTGCTGAACGCCGTCTGCCCATCGACAAGCAAACGCTTCACTTCTTCCGCCACCGGGCCTCCGGAGGATTCTCTCCCGCTCCCCTCCGGTGGGGCAGCGACGAGCCAGGTGGACGAGAGCAGTGTGAATGCAATAACTGGGAGGATTTTCATGGCGAAACCATGCCTCCGAATGGAGAAAATTCCAGTCCCGATTCCTCCGAAGAAAAAAACGCACACCCCGAAAAAGATTCAGCCCCCCGCAACCGAATGGCTGCGAAGGGCTGATGTTCCCCCCAGAACAATCTTCTAAATACGTCCAGAGAATTCCACGGCCTGAAGGGGTCCGCAACAGCTATTTTGAGATAATTTCATGGCTTGCTGAATTCGGCGAAATGCGCGCCGGAATAGGCACTCCTACTTCACCGGCGACCTGGCCGGAGCGATGATTTTCACGAGGAGCTGCCCGAGCGCGATCTTGGGTTCGAGGCCGGACGTCACGAGCTGAATATTGGCGGCGAGGCAGGCTTCGAGGGCAATGCGCAGCTCGGGGAGGGTGTAGCGCTGGGCGTGGCTGGCGGCGATGCCGAGGGAGTAGGCGTTGACGGTGCCATCCTTCTTGCGCGGCAGGTGCGCGGTGGCCTCGGCGGGCAGGCGCTCGAGGGTTTTGCCGAAAAAGAATGGCTGCGCCGGGCGCTGGAGCCGATGCCGCGTCATGAGGTCTTTGACCACGAGAAGATTCCGCACGGTCGGGATGAGCGCGACGAGGAGGATGCCGATCGCCGTTTCGCCCTGAAAGAGGAGCTGGTCGAGGAGCGAGAGCGCGCGGTTGAGGTTGCGTTCCGCCAGCGCGTTGCCCAGTTCGAAGACGATCCCGGCGCGGGACAGCGGCACGAGCAGGCGCACGTCATCGGCGTTCACTTCGCGGCGCGTCTGGCCGAGATAGAGGTCGATCTTTTCCAACTCGTTCTCGATGAGCCGGCGCTCACCGCCCGTGAAGAGGGTAAAGAGTTCCAGCGCATCGGCACTCATCCGCAACCCGCGCTCGCGGGCGCAATGCTCCACGATTTCCGCGGCGGCCTCCTCCCAGCCGCTCTTGCCCGCGTCCACTTTGTCGAAAACCTCGACCTTCCCCAGCTTCCCGAGCGTCTTGTAAAAGGTGCGCCGCTTATCCACGCCGATGGCGCTGAGTAGAAACCGCGTGCTCCCGGGCAAGCCTCCGCCAAGCGTCTCCGCGAGCTTTTCCAGCGCATCCGTCACCGCCTGTGCGCGCCCGGTCGGATCGTCGGCCAGAAAGGTCGCGCTCTTGAGCCACACGAGCTTTTCCCCGCCGAAGAACGGGAACGTCAGCAGCGCCTCGATCGCCTGGTGGATGCGCCCCGCCGCAGCGTCCGCGTTGTCCGCCACGCCATCAATGATGTCGCACGCGAAGTCCCCCCCGCCCGCCGGCGTCAGCTCATCGGCCCGCGCCCGCGCCACGCGCTTCACCTCGCTTTCATCGGAGCCGACGACCGCGCAAATCTGCGCCTGTGCCTTCGTCTTCACAGCAGCCATCTACTTGGTAAATTTTCCGAACTTCTTCTCGAAGTCCGGCCAGTCCTTGACCTTGTCGCCGTAGACTTCGAGCACCGAGTCCCGCAGCGACTTCCCCGCCAGCGCCGCGTCGATGAACTTCAAAATGCGCTCCTTCGGCATTTCATCCATCAGGAACCTCACCAGCTTCTCGGAGGTCTGATAAAGCTGCCCCACCGACGCCTCATCGGACGGATATTCCTTCAGCGCTTCGAGTGTCGCCAGCGGCATCTCCGCGAGCCGCAAGCGCGCCTGATGTCCCTTCACCGACTGCCCTTTGCGCGCCGCCACACTCGCCCCGCCCATGTATTCCGCCCAGCCCTCGTTCAGCCAAAGCGGCCAGCGTTTCTGCGGAAAAAGCCGCGCCACCACCGCGTGCGTCGTCTCATGGGCCAGCGTGTTCGAGTCGAAGCGCTTCGGTCCCTCCGTCCGCCGCACATTGAGGAAAAGCTCATCGCCATAAGCGAAGCTCGCCGACCACGCCGGGGCCTTGGTCAGCCCCAGGAATTTTTTCCATTCGTCCTCGTCCTCGAAAATGAACACGTGCGATTTCCGCTGATACCGGTCCTTCGTCGCCCCCAATGCCTTGGCCACAAACCACAAATCGTACTCCACCTCGCGTGCCACCTTCTGGGCCTCCGTGGCGCGCCGGTAATGCAGGATGAAATTCTCCGTCTCGGCGTGCTTCCATTTGTCCTTCTCGATCTCCAGCGCCGTCGTGCCGTCCTTGCTTACCTCCTTGTTCACGAGTTCGTCCCACTTTTTCTCCACCAGCGGCACCTCGCGCGGCCCTTGGTCCGGCGCGGCGGCTGCGCCGAAAGGCCGGGGCGTGGCGACCGGCGCGATCGTCCCCGGAGTCGCTGCCGCGGGCCGTGGCGTCGCGGCCGCTGGGAGAGCCGGGGTCGCGCGGGGGGCGAAAGGCCAGGGCTTGTTCGGATCGGTCGTCTGCGCTTGCGTCGTCGTCAGCAGCAGCGCGAGCGCGCCGGTTCCCGCAGTTTGCCGGAACCAGCTAGTTTGGGATCGGGGCGGCGTTTGCATGAATGGCGTAAGACCTAAACTCACGGTCCAACGCCTCCAAGTTCATAAATCGCCCGCCGAATCCTTTCGCCAGCGCCGTCTCGAAGCGCGCCCCTTTCGCCAGCGCCGCAAACATCGTCCCAAACCCGCGCTGGTCCGCCGCGCTGAGAAAGCGCACCAGCCGCTCGGACTCGCTGTAAAAGACCCCGACCTGCGCCACGTCGTCCGGATACGACACCAGCGCCGTGAGCTGCCCCACCGGCACATACATCCCCTCCGGCACCGCGCGCGACGCCGGACGCGCGCCATAGCCGCGCGCGCGGTGAAACGCCGCATAACAGCGCGCCGCCGCATACTCCGCGTAACCCTCATTCAGCCACAGCGGCACGCCCGCACCAAAAAACCGCTCGACCACCAAGTGCGCCACCTCATGCCCCAGCGTGCTGCCCTTCCACTTCACCTGGGGATCGCGGCGGATGAAAAGTGACCCTGCCGCGTGGATGCCTCCGGTCCACGGATCGAGCGCCCCGCGTTTCTGAAACTCCGCCCAATCCGCCGCCGCCTCGAAGACATAAATGTGGCACTTCCGCTCCCACTGCGTGGTGTCCTTTTCCAACTCCCGAGCAATCACCCGGTAGTAAAATTCCGCCTCCACCGAGACGGGCGCGGCGATGAAACTGTGAAAGAAGTGATAGACGAAATTCGCCGACTCCGCGTGCTTCCATTCCGCCGGACGAATGCTCAGCGCCGCCTTGCCCAGCGGCGTCAGCGCCCGGTCGCTGAGCAGTTCCAGCGACGTTTCCTTGAGCGCCCCATCGCCCTCCTGCGCTCGGGTGGGGGAAAGCGGCAGCGTCAGGCTCACGGCCAAAACCAACAGCAGCAGCCCGGCCGTCTGGCGGCGGCGTCCCGGTATGAGGAAGCACCACATCGGGAAAATCGGCAGGAGTAAATAGACAAACATCCGCCCACCCAGTGCAACCCCCGTGCCCAAACCCGCTCGCGAGCCTCAACCCACCGCTTGCAACGCCCGCAACTTCGCCAGGGCGCGTCCGCTTTCCAACTGACCGCGGGCCAGCTCCAGCCCTGC
>CAYQBV010000178.1:0-8763 GCA_964415705.1 uncultured Chthoniobacter sp.
GGTGAGCCTAGGTCGGCTTTTGGCGGGCTGGCAACCCCTCAATGCGGGGCCGCCTGATGGGCGAAAAGCAGCAGGGCCAGGCCCAGCGCGATGCGATAGATGCCGAAGCCGGTAAAGGTGTGGCTTTGCACATAACGCAGCAGCCAGCGCACGGCGAATACCGAGGCCACCGCGGCCACCACCGTGGCGATGATCAACGGTTGCCAGAGGATCACCTCGTGGTTCTTGAGCGCATCGAGCATCGTTTTCGCACCGGCCGCGCAGAGCGTCGGCACACCGAGGAGAAAGGAGAACTCCGTGGCCGGACCGCGCCCGAGCCCGAGGAGCAGCGCGAAAAGGATCGTGCTGCCCGAACGCGAGGTGCCCGGATAAGCCACCGCCACAAGCTGCGCCAGGCCAAAGACCACCGCCAGCTTCCACGACACCTCCGTGACCGCTGTCCGCCCGCGCAGCCAAAACTCCCCGCCGACAAAAAGCACCCCGCCAAGGAGCAGTGCGAGCGCAATGGGCCTGCTCGTGTCCGGCAGTGCGAGGCCGAGCTTTTTCATCGTGAGCGCCCCGACGGCGGTGATCGTGAACGCGAGCACCAGCTTTAAAAAATAGTCGCGGTGCTGCGGCTCCCGCCAGCGCTTCAGCGTCGCCAGCCGGCTGGAGAAAAGCGGCAGCGCCGCGAGGACCGCCCCGCATTGGATGACGGCGTTGAAAATCTCCGAACCGAAAAATGTCTGGTGAATGGGCTGGCCGTCGATCGACAAAAACTGCTCGGCGAGCAACAGGTGTCCGGTGGACGAGACTGGGATGAATTCGGTGATTCCCTCGATCAGGCCGAGGATGACCGCGATGAGCCAGTGCGACATAGATTTTCGTGCAAAGTAAAAGGCAGACGCCTGTCGGGAGCACCCGGCACGCCTCTGCCTTTGGAAAAAACAGCCCCGCTAGATCGCCGCGTCGCCGCGTTCTTCGGTGCGGATGCGGATGGAATCTTCCACCGGCATCACGAAAACCTTGCCGTCGCCGATCTTGCCCGTCTTCGCCGCCGCCACGATGGCCGCGACCGTCTTGGCCACGCGATCATCCGCGACCACGATCTCAAATTTCACCTTCGGCAGGAAATCGACGGTGTACTCACTCCCGCGATAAATCTCCGTGTGGCCTTTCTGGCGGCCGAACCCCTTCACTTCGCTCACCGTCATCCCCTCGATGCCGACCTCGGCGAGCGCCTCCTTCACGTCCTCCATTTTGAAGGGCTTAATAATCGCTTCGATCTTTTTCATAGTGTTGCGTGCATTGCTATCGGCTCAGAAGCAAATGGCAAGCCCGCCCTGAACGCCGCCCCGGAAAGTTTCGGCGCAGCGCGCAATGGCCCTTGCTGGGCCGGGGGAGGCGGCGGAGAAAAGCGCATGCTGCAACTGGCTTCATGGATTCGGGAATGTGACGACGCCCACTTCGCGCGCTTCTTGGCGCTCCGTCCCGACATCCGCGTCTGCGATGCCCGCCGCGGCCTGGTCGATCGCGCCGCGATGCACGGCCTGCTCCTCACCGGCGGCCCCGACATCGCCGCGGAGTTTCATCCCGAGCCGCCCGCCGATCCCGCGCTCCTTCGCGATCCCGATCCGGTGCGCGATGCCTGGGAATTCGCCGCCGTCCGCGACGCCTGCGCCCGCGGCCTGCCCATCCTCGCCATCTGCAAAGGCGTGCAGGTGCTCAATCTCGCCCTCGGCGGCACGCTCCACCTCGACATCCGCGGCCACGATTCGCCCGCCATGAAAACCGCCAACGTCCAGCCGCTGCGCTTCGCCGCGGACGCACGGCATCGCTTTGAAAAAGTGAACAGCTCCCACCACCAGGCACTCGACCACGTGGCCGACGCGCTCGAAGTGGAAGCCTGGCACGCTGGCGACGACATCATCGAGCAGGTGCGGCTGCGGAAATATCCGTGGGCCGTGGGTGTCCAGTACCATCCCGAGCGCGATCTGGTTTACGCACCGTTGTTCACCGATTTTTTTGCGCAGCTCAAAGGCGGACCGCCCTATTCATGAGCGATCCTACCATTCGCTGCGGCTTCGAGTTCATTTACGAGGCCGCCCAGCCGACGCCCATGATCCTGCTCATCGAGCCGCGCCTCGACCCGCTGCAGCAGCTCGTGGGCGAAAATTTCAGCGTCTCGCCGGAGATCACCGTCCGGCAGTATGAGGACGTGCATGGCAACACCGTCCGCCGCTTCGAGCTGCCCGGCGGAAGCACCAAGGTTCGTCACGATGCGATCGTCGCCGTTTCCTCGCAGCCGGAGAATGCCGGAGCCGCGGATGAGCCGGTGCCGGTCTCCGAGCTTTCGCCCGAGCTGCTGCGCTACATCCTGCCGAGCCGCTATTGCGATTCCGATCGGCTGATGGACTTCGCGTTCGAGAAATTTGGCCAGGTGCCGCAGGGACTCCAGCGCGTCCAGGCGATCTGCGACTGGGTGCATCGCCATGTCCAATACCGCTACGGTGCCGGCAGCGCCTTCACCGCCGCGAGCGAAATCATCGCGCAGGGCTACGGCGTCTGCCGCGACTTTGCCCACACCGCCATCGCTCTCTCGCGCTGCTTCAATATCCCCGCCCGCTACGTCACCGGCTACGTGCCGGCCGTGGCGTTTCAAGACAACCGCGCACCGATGGATTTTCACGCCTACTTCCAAGTCTATGTCGGCCACCGCTGGCAGACCTATGACGCCCGCTTCAATGTTCCCCGCCTCGGCCGCATCAAAATCGCCTGCGGTCTCGACGCCGTGGACAGCGCGTTTTCCACCATCTTCGGTGCCGCCCAGCTCGCTTGGTTCCAAGTCTGGGCCTACCAGATCGACCCCGCCGAAGTGCGCCTCGGGGACCCCATCGACCTCTCGAAACGTCTCTGCGGCACCCCCCGGCTCATCCTTCCGCCCCGCGTGCCGCCGCCGGGAGCGTAAAAACCCCGTCATCCTGAGCTCAGGATCGCTGCCGGCTACGCCCCCTACGCGAACGCCGCGCGCAACACCGCGAGACCTTTCGGCACCGCCGTCTCCGCCGCTTCCTTGCCTTCCATTTCGAGCGCCACGTAGCCCGTGTAGCCCGCGTCGCGCAGGATTTTGGCAATGCGTTTGTAGTCCAGATCGAGGGTGTAAAACTCCCCGCCGCCGGCGTAGGTCTTGGCCTGCACAAAGACCGTCTGCGGCGCGACGGCGGCGAGTTTGTCGTACGGGTTTTCGAGAAAATTTCCCGTGTCCATCAGCGCCCCGAGCCACGGCGAATTCACCGCCTTCACGATACGCAACTGGCCCTCAGGCGTGTTCGTCAGACCCCAGTGGTTTTCGAGCGCCAGCGTCACCCCGCGTTCCTTCGCGAGGTCCGCGCACTTCTGCAGCGCGTCGATGCACCACTTGAAAGCGTCATCCTCGGTGAAGCCCTGGAGCGGCGGCTCCACCCCGCGCGCCTTCATGAGCAGGGCGAAATCCGGGATCGTCTTCCACCGCCCCGCATTCACCCGCACGCAAGGCACGCCGAGCGCATACGCGATCTCGATGCACTTTTCCGTGTGCGCCACCCACTTGTGCCGCTCCGCCGCATTTGGCGACACAAAGTCCTGCTCGATCGACAGGCAGATCAACGCCACGCCCGCGCGAAACGCGCGCTGTTTCAGCCGCTGGCAGTAGGCGTGAACGGTGTCGTCCAGCCGCCCGAACTCCGCGCAGTCCATCTGCCGGTGCAAAATATCCACGCCATCCACCCCGAGCGCCGCCGCCTTGTCGATGACGTCGTCGATCGAAACCTTCGCCGCGGCAAAGTGCCAGTAGGAGTAGCTGGAAAGGCCGATCTTGATCCGCCCGGCGGGCGCCGCTTTCGGCTCCGCAAAGGCCGGCGCACCCAGCGCCCAGGCCGTTCCGGCAGCGGCGCTCGCGGCGAGGAACTGGCGTCGCGTGGTCATCGCACGGCGGCCCCGTTACGCAGCGAGACGCAGCCGCGGATCTTCCACGAGCAACTCGGCCAGCGCCGCCCAGCCGTCCTCGTCCAGCGCCTGAAACGCATGCAGATACACCGCGACCACACCGGCGTCATGCTTCGCAAAAAGCGGGTCGATCGCCGTCACCAGCGCCGCCTTTTCCGGCGCGGGCGGCAGCGTTTCGATCGTGCCATTTTCATCGTGCGCGATGCCCAGGCCGTCGAGAAAATCGCAGAGCAATTTCGCGTGCGCGCCCACCAGCCAGATCTGGAGCAGATGCGCACCCACCGTTTCGTTCACCTTGCGTCCCAGCGCCTCGCGCATCCACGCGTGCCGCTCCGCCCGGGGCTTGCGCTCCACGAAGATGGCGCGGAGCTTCCGCTGCTTGGCCAAGGTATCGAGCGTCGTCTGGTAAAGCGGCGGCTCTTTCTCCGCGAGAAAAGTGAAAAGCTGCTCCGCCACAGCGGGCGGCATCTGGGCGAAAATTTCGTGGGACGTAGGCATGGGGTTGAGGGTGCGCGAGGGTAGGAGCGCCCGCCGGAAAGTCCAGTCCGGCCTGCGGCATTTGCATCACGTCCCGCGGGTGCGGAGCTGCCGGCGGAGGATGCCGAAAAGCGCGGTGAGAAGGGCGAGCGAGGTGCCGACGAGGATGCCGGTGGCGTAGGTGAAGACGCTGATGCGCAGGCGCGTGCGGTTGATTTCCAGGCACGCGTGTTTGGCGCTCCATCGCGGGTAGGGAAGCGACCACGATTTTTCCGGACTGAAGAACAGATTGATGGGCTGCGGGCGTCCCTCGGCATCGGTGCGGCGGATGTCGCTTTGCACGGTCTCGGCGTTGGTCACGAGGTCGGTGACTTTTTGGTTCGTGTAAAGGCGCTCGGCGGTGAGATCGCCACGACCGCGCAGAGCGGCGGGGTCGAGCGGTTTTCCGGCGATGACCTGATCGACGAGCTTGAGCCGGCGCTCGATGTCGGCGCGGCTTTTGCCAAACATGCCGCTGAGCAGTGCAAGCGTTTCTTTCAAGTCATCGAGCCGCTGGTTCTGCGCGTCGGTGCGTTTGCGCGTCTTCACGAGGTCGTCCAACTGCGCCTGGATCTGCTCCTGCCGGAAGGACAGCGGATTCAGTTTCGCCTGCGCCACGACCAGCGCCTCGTAGCTGTAGTGCGTGGCGACAAAGCGGCTGATCAGCGGCACGCGCAGGGAGGAGTCGTCGCGCTGGCCGGCCGCCGCCGCCTCCGGATGCTTCGTGAGCCAGCGCTGGAAGGTGTAGATCATGTCGAAGTCCTTGTTCATGTCCTCGTACTTGATCAGCGCGCCGCCGAAGATGAGCTGCGGGATGAGGACGAGCGGCACGACGTTCGCCGCAGTCTTGCCATCGGCGGCGAGCGACGAGATGACGAGCCCGAGCGAGGTGCCGCTCGCGGCGGTGATGAACATGTAGATGAAGTATTCCCAGAACATCCCGCGGATCTCCAAAATCTTGTTCCCGACGAGCACGAAGAGCGCGCATTGCACGGCGGAGAAAAGCGCGAGCGTGGCGAATTTCGCGAAGATGTAATAGGGCAGCCGCACGTCGAGATTGCGCTCGCGATGCAGGATCACCCGGTCGCGGATGATGTCGTCCACGCTGTTCATCAGCGCGAGAAACATGGCCACGAGCAGGCTGATGAAGATGTAGGTCGGGATGTGAAAAGCGCTCGCGAAGTCGTATTTTCCGGAGGTGTCGTCGGTGAAATAGAGCGCCCAGCCGATGAGCGCGGCGAGCGCCGGGGCCACGAGCAGCGTGATGAAAAGGTTCCCGCGATTGCGGACCTTCGACATGAACGCCCGGCGCATCAGCGTGCGGAACTGCGTCCACTCGTCGTGCCAGCGGATCGGCGCGCGCTGGCGCACGGCGGCGGCGGCGGCCGGCGTGGGTGTGGGGATCGGTGGCGCGGGCTGCTGGCGCAGATTCACCTGCTTCACATCCTGCAGCAGGCGGAAGCTCTCGTATTTGTCCCGCCAGTAATCCGGCGAGAAACGGCGCGCCGGCACGAGCTGGCCCTGCGAGTTGTCCTCGTAGATCACGTCGCCGCTGAGATCGCGGAGCGGCGTTTCCAGCACGTCGAAAATGAACTCCGGGCGCGTGGTGCCGCACGCCGGGCAGCCGCCCAGTTCCGTGCCGAAGTGCTGCTGGTGCTCCGCTGCCGCGAAGTAGCCGAGCATCTCGCTCGGCGTGCCGTAGAAAACCATGCGTCCGCCTTTGTCGAGCAGCAGCGCTTTGGAAAACATCTGGAAGAGCTTCGAGGTCGGCTGGTGCAGCGTGACGAGCACGATCTTGTTGTGCGCCATCGAGCGGATGATCTCGATGACGTGCTCGCTGTCCTTCGAGCTGAGGCCGCTCGTTGGTTCGTCGAAAAGGAACACGTCGGCGCTGGAGATCATGTCCAGGCCGATGTTCAGCCGCTTGCGCTCGCCGCCCGAGAGCGTCTTTTTCACCGCGGTCCCGACGATGTTTCCGCGCCGCTCGCTCAGTCCCAGCTCGGTGAGTTTCCCCTCGATCCGCCGCGCCCGGTCGCGCCGCGAGAGGTGCGGTGAGCGGATCGCCGCGGCGAAGCTCATGTTTTCCTCGATGGTCAGGTGGTCGTCGAACGCGTCGTCCTGCGGGATGTAGCTGATGAAGCGTTTCAGGCCGTCCACGTTGGCGTAAAGCGACTGGCCGTTGAGCAGCACCTCGCCCTGCGTGGGCTGGAGCTGGCCGGCGATGCAGCGCAGCAGCGTGGATTTTCCCGAGCCGCTCGCGCCCATCACGCAGACCATCTCGCCGCGGTTCACCGCAAAGGAAATGCTGTCCATCGCGATTTGCGCGCGGCGGAAGCGGTGCGAGACGTCGCGCACTTCGAGCGAAGAAATGATGTTCCGCTCCTCCTCGATAATCCGGTTCGCAAAGTCGCACCGCAGCACCTGCCCGGTATCGATGCTGATGGTGTCGCCGTCGGCCAGCGGGGCGCTCCCTTTGACGGGAAACTCGCCGACGAGGATCGGCCGGTCCGCATGCAACACTTCGAGTTTGCCCACGCGGTTTTCGTAGTCGCAGAGAATTTTCAGCAGCACCTCACCGCTCGTGCCGGGTGAAAGCAGGATGTCGTCGGTGTCGAGCAGCGTGGGGTTATTCGAGACGAGATAGCCGGTCTTGTAGGCCTTGAGCTGAAAGCGCCCGCCGAGCGCCCGCGCCCGCCGCCGCAGGTCGCTGAGCGGCAGCTCCGAGTCGTTGTGAAAGACGATCTTGTCGTCCAGCGTTGCATCCACCGTGGTCCCCGCGCGGAGGGCTGCGCCATTGAGCAGGCCGTCCACGCTCTTCAGCGCCCGCACTTGCACCTTCAGCCCGAAACGCACTTCCAGACAGGATTCGCGGGTCTTTACCCTTTCGAGCTGCACCTCATCCGCGCTGTCGATGGTCAGGTAGATTTGCGTCAGCGAGACGTTCTTCTTCGCGTTGAAATAATACGCCAGGTCCTCATACGTGAGCACCTGCTCGCCGAGCACGATGCGCTGTCCCGTATAGACGCGGCAAAACGCCCCCGGCCCCAGCGGACGCCCGCGCACGACGATGCCTTTCGAGCTTTGGTTCTTCAGCAGGATGAGATCGTGATACCGAAACGCCACCAGCCGCTCCGGCCCCGCGAGGCCCTTGAGTTTCACATCCGCCGCCCCGCTCGCGCCAAAGGTCAGCGCCTCCAGCGGCGACTGCCCGTGCTGATACACCGTCTTGTCCGACTCCTCCGCCGCATTGAGTTGGTACACGATGTCGATCGCCTGGGCCGCCATCCCGAGCTGCGTCATGAACGAGTAGAAACTCACCACCTGCTGCTGCTCCATCCCCGCCTTCGAGATCAAGTCGTAGAGCTGCACGCCGAGCATCACCTTGCGCTCCGGCCCCAGCTCCACCGCCAGCTTCTGCGCCATCGCCGCGAGATCCTGGTTTTCATTCAGCGCCTGGCGGAAAAGTTTCCGCAGCTCCGAGTACACCGCCTCCGGATAGTCGTAGCGCAGGAAGCCCAGCGACGAATCGATTTCCTCCTCCAGCACCTGCCCGTCGGCCTTGGAAAACGCCGCCAGCACCTGAATCAGCACCGGCAGCAAGTTCGGGCTCTCCGTCACCGTCCGCTGCCGCCCCGTCAGTTTCCGCCCGATAGACCCCACCATCCGCTCCAATCGCCACACGACCGGCAGCATCCGCGCGCGCGCGCGGAGTTTTTTGGTCAAAGGGTTGTGCAGCAAATTCATGAATGGCCGATCTGCGGCGTCATTCGCACGCCGCTGACCCGCAAAGCTAGTGGCCCGCTTTGGTTTGTCGATGTTCCGGCGCGTCCGGCGGTTCCAGTTCCGGTGCTTTGCCAGAAAGCGATTCGGAAAACAGGAAACGAAAAGCTTCGGGAGATTCCTTATATCCGGACAATCACCAACCGATGCGGTGAAAAGCGAAAACACCACCGCCATCGACTGGCGCCGCGAATCGCCGCTGCTTCAGCACGTCCAGCTCGGCGATGTCGTCTTCATCGTTCAGCCCCGCAGCGCCGCCACCGCGAAGGACAACGCCTTCGCCAATCTCGGCTACGAAATCCTCGCCCAAGGCCCGCGCGGCCCCCTCATCGTCGAGCGCACCGACGGCCGCGGCCAGCTCACCGGCATCCCCGCCCCGCTCGCCGGCGACTACACCATCACCGACGGCACCGCCCCCCCGCCCCACCTCTCCCCCGCCGAAACCTCCCCCGCCGCCGTCACCCAGATCGAATTCGCCGACCAACTCACCGTCGCCGCCACCAC
>CAYQBV010000179.1:0-8722 GCA_964415705.1 uncultured Chthoniobacter sp.
CGGGGTGACCAAGACGGGTGCGGGCACCCTCTTCATCACCGGCACGAATACCAACACGGGCACTACGCGGATCGAAGCGGGAGTCGTGGCGGTGACCAACGATGCCAATCTCGGAGCGGCGGGAGCCACCCTGCAGTTTGCGGGTGGCACCTTGGCACCGGCCGCGGCCCTCACCACCAACCGGCCGGTGAATGTGGCTGCGGGAACCAGCACCCTCGACACCACCGGTGGCAACACCACGTTTAATGGGGCGATTTCCGGTGCCGGCACGCTGAACAAGGAGGGCATTGGAACGCTCAGCCTCACGGGCACCAGCACCTTCACCGGCACGACGAACGTCAACGCCGGCGGCTTGGTGGCGACCGCCGCCGGTCTCGGAGGGAATGTGGTTCTGTCGAGCACGAATGTGACCTTTGAGCAGGCGGTCGATGGCACCACCGCGGCCTCCGTCAGCGGCACGGGCAACCTGATCAAGAATGGCGCTGGTGTGCTGACGGTGGCCGCTCCGCATACCTACAATGGTCAGACGCAGATCAATGTGGGAACGCTGCGACTCTCAGGCACCATTATCACGAATGGAATTTATGAGACCATTCTCGATGCCTCGCACGATAGCGACGCGGCCAATAACATCGAGCTGATGCGGACATACGCTGCGGGACCATTGGGCACCGGCGATGGCCAGGGCATCCTGACGACCCAATTCAACTATCCGACCGACGGTTCCTTCACCACCCGCATGAACGTGCTGAACCCTGGGAATACCTTCGATGAAAATGACTTCTCCGCAGTGTGGACCACCACGTTTGTGCCGACGGCGGCCGGCCAGTGGGACTTCAAGTTCGATAACAACGACGACACGGCGTCTATCTGGGTCGATAAGGATCAGGACGGCATCTTCGAGTCCTCTGGGGCACAGGGTGACGAACGGATCGCCGACCGGGGCGGTTGCTGCGGCGGAGCCGAAGGTGGCTGGGGTGGTTTTACCAACGGGCAGCAATACCTCGTCGGCTTCGCCATGAGCGACAGCGGCGGCGGCGGCTACCTTGACAATGTGCAGTTCCGTGGCGGCGGTGGAGCCTTTTCGAGCTACACGGGGATTAACCCGACGGGCGCGGGCCAGAGCGGCTTGTGGTCGGTCGTGGCCGGCTCCCCGCCGAACCTCCTGCCGATTGGCACGACGGTGGTGATGGCCGCCAGCACGGTGTTCGACGTCAACGGGGCGGTTCAGCAAATCGCCGCGCTGTCTGGCCCAGCGAATACGAGCGTGACGCTCGGCGCCAGCGGCAATCTTACGATCAGTAGCTCAGACGATGCCTCTTATGGGGGAGTGATCTCCGGTGCAGGTACTTTGACGAAGTCTGGTAGTAACACCTTGACCCTCACGGGGGTGAATACCCACACGGTCGCCACGGTGATCAACCAGGGCATCCTTGCTGTGGATGCCGACACGGCGCTCGGCGCGACGGGCGGCGGTGGAGCCACGTTGAAGTTCACGGGCGGCACGCTCGTGACCACGACCGGCATTACCTCGGCCCGGCCCGTGGAAGTGGCCACCGGCGGCGGCACCATTCACACGAATGGGAACACCTCCACGCTGAGTGGAGCCATCAGCGGCACCGGCTCCCTGACCAAGGACGGCGCGGGCACGCTGAACCTCACCGGCACCAGCAGCAACACCGCTGCGATGAACGTGAACGGCGGCACGCTGCGCGGTAACACGGACAGCCTGAAGGGCAACGTGGTGCTGGCGAACACCAGCACCGTGGCCTTTAACCAGAGTACGAACGGCACTTACACCAAGTCGGTGAGTGGAGCGGGCCACCTGACCAAGGAAGGCAACGCCGTCCTGACCGTGCAAGGCAACCATAGCTACACCGGGGAGACCATCATCACTGGAGGCACCCTGAAGCTCGAGGCGAACCCTGGGTTCCGGTATTACCGGTTCCAAGGCGACTTGTCCGTGGACAACAACAACGAGTACCAATTGTCGGAACTGGCCTTTTACTCGGCTGGAACGAACAACATCAACGGGACGCGGGTGATCCCCGTGGGCTTCTTCGGCCAGCCTAGCGCCAACTACGGTGACAGCGGTATTGCCGGGGTGTATGACGACGACTTGGGGACCAAGTGTTTCATGAACGGGAACAGCGGCCAGCCGATCTGGGCGACGTTCGACTTTGGCACCGCCTTCGCCGCCACCGGTTACGACTGGGCCACGGCGAACGATTCGACGCCCGGACGCAACCCGAATAACTGGACCGTTTATGCCAGCAACGACAATAGCACCTTTACTCTGATCGATACGAGGACCGGGCAAGGGACGACTCCGACGAGCACGTTCACTTATGCGGCCGGTTGGGCGCTCAATCTGGGCGGCGGTGGCTCGGGCAGCGATTTGCTGCCAGTCGGCACCACGGTCACGATGTCCACGGGCACGACCCTCGACCTGAACAATATCGACCAGCAGGTCGGCGCGCTGGCCGATGCCGGTGGCGGTCCGACCGGTCACCAAGTAAATCTCGCCGGAACAACCCTGAAAATCGGCAATGCGGGCAACGCTGAGACGGTCTTCAGCGGTGCGATCATCGGCACCGGGACGGACGCGATCGAGAAGAACGGCACCTCCATTCAGACGCTCGACGGGGCTCAACAGTATGACACCCTGACGGTCGTTGACGGAACGCTGAACGTGAATGGTGCGGTCGGCATCACCCCGGCGAACGGCACGGCGAGCGTGGCGGTTTCTGGAGGCGGGACGTTGAAATTTGGCAGCGTGAGCCAGACCCTCAACAGCCTGACTATCGGCGCCGGTTCGACGGTCGTCTTCACCAGCGGAACGGCCAGCGGAGCCTTCAGTGGCGGTGGTGGCAAGGCACCCAGCTTCGGCGGCACTGCTGCGGTGCCCGAGCCCGGCACCCTCGGTCTGCTCCTCGTCGGAGCCCTCGGCGTCCTGAACCGCCGCCGCCGGCAGGCCTAAGCAAAGATTTCCCGAAGCAGCCGGGCGGCTGACCTCGGGAGAAGCAAAGATTCGGAGTTCGTGGTGATCTCCGGGTCTTGGCGGTAGAAAGCCGCGCGATACGTATCGCGCGGCTTTCATCGTACCGGGAGGCGTGCCGGGTAAGGAGCGACCCCCTTCCCGGGGGCGATGGGCGGCTGCGCCGGAGGCGCACCAAGATCGGGAAAGGTGGCGGTGGGCCGTGCGCTGACCGCGAATGACGGCGGCCGGTTCACCCGCCCGAAAAATCACGCCCGCGCTTTTCGGGGCAAGCGGGCTCGCGCCTGCACCTTCCGCAGATTCCCTTGCGCAACCCATCCAACCTGAATTCGGAGATAGGAACCACGGATGACACGGATGACACGGATTGGCAGGCGCTGGCCTGCGACTGTCACCTCACCTGCGAGGTGAGCGGCGGAGGAGGCAATGGCGGATCCTGATTCTTGAATCCGTGTCATCTGGGCAATCCGTGGTTCAGCCCATCGCCGTTTCCCAGCTAACCGCGCCCGCCGACGACGAAAGCGGCAAAGATTTCTTCGCGCCTCCGATTACTTTGCTCTATAACCGCCCGCCCCGTTCACCACGACCCTTACACCTGCCAGCCTTGAGCACACATCTCGACCCCGTCATTCTGCAAAAACTCCAGGCCTTCGCCCGCCGGCGGCGGGGGCTGATCATCGTTCGCGGCGTCTTCGCGGCGGTCGCGATGCTGCTCACCACGATGATCCTCGTGGCGATCGTGGATTTCATGGTGCCGCTGCTGCCGGACTGGATTCGCTGGGTGATGACCGGGACGGCCTACGCGGCGGTTTTGGCGATCGCCTGGCGGCAGTGCGTGCGGCAGCTTCTGCAGTCGCCGGACGAGCGGCAGATCGCGCGGCTGGTCGAACACGCGGAGCCGAAGCTGCGCGAGGATTTGCTCTCGGCCGTCGAACTGGGCCGCACGCAGGGCGACGTTTTTGATTCGGCGCAATTCCGCGACCTGCTGCAGACGGACGTTTCCTCCCGGATGCAGAGTCTGGAAGTGACCACGCTGCTGCCGGTGGCGCTGATCAAGCGCTACGCGATGGTCGCGGCGGTGATCGTGGCGATTGTCGGCGGCCTGGTGATGGTCAGCCAGAACCGCTTTGGCACGCTCTTCCTGCGGGCGCTGATGCCGGGCGGAAATTTCGACAGCGTCTCGGCCACGCGCTTCAAGCTCATCCTGCCGGAAGACCCGGACAAAACCGTGGCCCACGGCGACACGGTGCGCGTGGAGGTGGAACTCAGCGGCGACGTGCCGAAAACCGCGAAGGTGGAAACGCAGAGCGCGACCGAGGGCCGGCGGGTGGCGGACATGCTGCCGGTGCCGGGAAAAAGCAACCGTTTCACCACGACGATCCAGGTCGGCCGGGACAGCGTGACCTACCGGATGCAGGCCGGCGACGGGCGGACGCGACACTACACGCTCACCGCCGCCCCGCGCCCGCACGAGGTCGCGTTCGAGAAGATTTTTCACTACCCGGCTTACACGAAATTTCCCGACAAGACGGTGAAGGAGGAAAGCGGCGGACTGACCGCGATGGAGGGCACCGAGGTGGAGTTGAAAATCACGGCCAACCAGAAAGTGGAAAGCGGCAAACTGCTCGTGGATCGAGGCAAGGCCGTGACCGAAGTCCCGCTCGTGGCGCTGCCCGACGGACGGATGACGGCGCGCCTGCCGATGTCGTCGTCGGGGACGTATCGCGTTTCTTTGAAAGCGGCGAAGACCGGCTTTGAAAACAAGTTCAGCCCCGAGTATGAAATCCGCGCCTTGCCCGATCTGCTGCCGGCCATTGATTTCGAGGAGCCGCAGAAGGACCTCGTCTCGCCCGCCAACGAACTCGTGAGGCTGATCGGCAGCGCGAGTGATGACGTGGGGCTCGCGCAGGTCGTGCAGTTGGTGAAACTGAATGACGGTCCGTGGAAGGAAGTGCCGATGAAGATCGAGGGCGGGGTGAAGTCGCGCGTGGAGCGGGATTGGGATCTCTCGACGGAGGGCGTGAAGGCCACGGACATGATCACCACGAAACTGATTGTCACCGACCTCAAAGGCAGCAAAGCCGAGACGCGCGCGCTCCAGATCATGGTGGTCGCGGAAGGTTTCGACATCCAGCGCCTGACCATGCTGGAGAGCCGCAAGGCGCTGCTCAATGCCGTGAAGGCCCTCGGGGCCGCGGGCAATGCGCTCGGCGAAGCGGGCAAGGCCGCGCGCCTGAAATTCGACCAGACTGAGGACGGCGACGCGGCGCGCAAAGCGGCGCTGACGGCCATCGCCACTGCTTACACCGACTATGACGCGAAGCTCGGCGCGGCCTGGACCGCGCTCAATGCGCCGCTCCGCGACGCGCCGGCGAATCACGAAAGCGCCGACCTCCTCCTGCTCGGACGGCTCCTCAGCCGCATCCACAGCGGCGAGGCCCAGCAGGTGCGCAAGGTTTTCGAAATCCTCGCCGCCAATCCTGCCGCCGCCGGCCAGCGCGAACTCATGCGCGAGATTCACGACGCCACCACACGCCTCACCGGCCTGACCTCGCTGGCGCTCGTCACCGCGCAGTTCAACGTCGCCGCCGAGCAGATCGACGGCATTGCGGAACTCGGCCTCTTTCTCCGCGAAGACCTCGACCGCATCGGCCAGATCATCGCCATCAGCACCACGCCCGAGGAGTTCGACCGCGTAGTCACGCGGCTGCGCACGGTGCTCAATCTCACGAAGAGCTTCGACACCATCATGCTCGCGATCAAAGCGGGCGGTGGTCCGCGCGCGGAAATCGGCGACCGGGTGAACGGCGATTTTTTCATCCGCGACCGCGAGCGCTTGGAGACCAGCCTCACGGAACTCCCGGCGGCCAATGTCGGCGTGTATCTCAAGGGGCAGCGCGACGCCATCCACGGCCAGGTCAGCGCGATCACGCAGGGCAACGGCCTCGACGAGCGCCTGCATCACGCCGGCCCCACGCCCGCGCTCGGCGGCCCGCGGCCCTTCGACAAATTCATCCCCGCGACGGACCTCATGGCGGCGGCGCATCGGAATGTTATCGACCGTCTGGAACCCGTCGCCGCGGGCATCGCGCGGCTGCGCGACGAGCGCGATGGGCTGGAGAAAATGGCGAAGCTGTCCGCCGAGGATCGCACGGCGTTGATCGACGCCCGCTGGGCGGCGCAGGCCGACGTTTTCAAAGCGCACGCGGATTTCGAGGAAGTGCGCACCGTGGCCGACAACGCCTTCGTCGCCGACCTCCGCCGGGCCACTGTGGCGCTGCAAAGCACGCACGCCCTTTCCCGCACCGACGCCCCGGAAAAGACCGCCGAGCGTCTCGACCAGCTCGACCAATGCCTGCGCCTGCTCGACACCGCGCACAATCTGCAGGAGCTGCTCGACGGCCTGACCGCGCTGACCAACGTGGAGCGCTGGGAAGTCCGTTCGCCGCACGCGCGCACCTCCGCGCCGCGCGACTGGGGCTGGATCGCCACGCGACTTTTCATGATGCCGTCGCAGCTCAATCGCCTGCGCCTCAAGGACCCCGCGGCGGACAAGGCCGTGGACGACCTGACTTCGTTCATCGGCGTGATCCCGGAGAGCCCGGCGTTTGTCGTGCTGATGAAAGAGATGGCCGGGCGGAGAGAACTCAGTCGTCCGCCGACGAGCGCGCGCGCCGAGGTGGAGACGATGGCGGGCAAAATGAAAACCGCGCTCGCGATGCTGCAAAAGCCGGTCGAGGAAGCGCGGAAAAATCTCGCGAAGCTCACACCGAAAATCAGCGAACTTGCCGCGAGCATCGCGAAGGAAGAGGCCGAGCTGAAGGTCGTCTCCGTGGCGCACGCGGCGAAAGCCGAGGCGGCCAAGGCGGAGGAAAACAAGACCGAGGCGCAGCCGCAGCTTAGCCGGCAGCAGGGGATCAATCTCCGCATCGAGTCGCTCAAGGATCTGATCCGCGCCGAAGCGAACGAGCAGAACATTTTGAAAAAAGACGGACGCGACCGCATGCGCGACGCCGACGACATGCTGGTGATGCTCCAGGATCCGCCGCCGCGCGCGGAGGAGGAGTTGAAAAAAGTCACGGACGGCGAAGTTGCCGGGACGCAGAAGCTGGACCTCGAGCACGCCATCGAGCAGGAGCAGAAAATCGTGGACGCGCTGAACCTGATTGGCGCGCATTACGCCGCGCTGGAGAACGGCAAGGATGTGGCGAAGACGCGCGAGGAATTGCGCAGGACGGAGGATGATTTGAAGAAGGCGGAACTCGATGAGCGCGACGCCAGCGCCAGCGACCTCGCGGATTTGGCCGACAAGAGCGAGGCCGAGCAGCTCAAGGATCTGGAGAAGAAGCTGGCGGACGCGGCGAACGAGAAGATGCGGGACGAGTTGAAGGACATCTCGAAGAACGCGCTGGAGAACGCGAAGGACAACATCGACAAGGCCAAGGCGAAGCAGACCGACGTGTTGAACAAGGTCAACGATTTGGCGAACAAGGAGAAGGACGCGCGCGCCAAGCTCACCCCGCTGGAAGCGGCACGACTGGCCGCGGCGCTGGCGCGCGAGGCCAAGACCGGAGGCGACGCGACGAAGGCGACGGCCGATCTGCTGGCGCTCGCGCCGATGAACGAAAGCGTCAAGATCGTCGTCGAGCGGGCGACCGGCGGCGTGCCGCTGGCGGATTTGATCGTCGAGGCGGCGCAGAAATTGGAGAGCGCCAAGAAGCTGGAGGACGTGCTCAAGCTGGCGCCGGAAGTCAGCGCGAAGGCCAACGGTTTCATCGGGCCGGAAGACCAGGCGCGGCATCATTCCCGCGTCATCGCGGATCTCGCCCGGCCTGAGGCGGCCAAGGCGGGAGCGCAGCAGACGAATTTCCAACAGGCGCTCGCGCAGGCCACGCTGACCGAGCAAAAGGCGGCGCAGGCCATGGAAGCCGCGCGCCAGGCCGACGCCGCCGCGCGCCTTTTCGCCGAGCAGGCGCAGGCGCTGGCGAAGAATCCCGAGAAGCCGCCGGAGAACCGCAACATGGCGATGGTCATGAACGACCAGAAGCCGATCGAGCAAAACGCCAAGGACGCGGCCAAGGACGTGGACCGCGCCGCCGACCACCAGAAGCGGCTGGAGAACATGGAGAACAGCGAGAAGCTGAAAGAACTCGCCGCGCAGATCGACAAGACCGCCAAGCAGGATGTGCCGAAAGCGGATCAGGCGTTGCAGCAGACGAAGAAAGCCGAGGAGGCCAAGGCGCCCGTGGATCAGGCGAACAAGGAACTCGCGAAAAACGCCGAGGCGCTCAAAGCCGCCACCACGCCGCCGAAACCTTCCGCGCCCAAAGATGGCGGCCCGCCGAAGGACTCCAAGGGCGGCCCGCCGAAAGATTCCAAAGGTGGTCCTCCGAAGGACAGCAAAGGTGGCCCGCCCAAGGACGGCAAAGGCGGCCCTCCGAAGGATGGCAAAGGTGGCCCGCCCAAAGACGGCAAAGGCGGTGGCCCGCCGAAGCCCGGCGGAGGACCGCCGAAACCCGGGGGTGGCCCACCCAAGCCCGGCAGCCCCGGCGCACCGCCGCCACCCACCGCGCAGCCACCGGCCGCCCCGCCGCCGCTGACTCCGCAGCAGCAGCAGCAGATGGCCCGTGTCCTCGACGCCCTCGCCGAGCAACTCAAAGCCCAGGCCCTCGCGCAAGCCGCGCCTCCCGCCCCGCCCGTCCCCGGTCAACCCACCCCGCCGGC
>CAYQBV010000180.1:0-8632 GCA_964415705.1 uncultured Chthoniobacter sp.
CAGGCCTTGCGGATTAGCGAGACGCGGGTAATGACGCACCACAAATTCGGTTATCGCGCAGCCATAGAAGTTTATTGCGACAGAATCTCACCCCCTGCTAGTGTCCTCCGCTTCCACAAAATGCCGAACAAGTCTTCCAAGACCGTTTTGACCCTCGCACGCGCAAAATGCGGCGAACGGTTGCGCGTACTTTCGATCTGCCCGGACTGCCCGGAGTGCGTACGGCTGCGCGAACTCGGCTTTTACGACCGCGCGGAGGTGCGGAAAGTCTCGGACGGCGCGGCGATCATCTGCTCGCTCTTCGGCATGCGCGTGGCCATCGGACGCGACCTCGGGGAGCACGTCCGCGTGGAGCGGATCGCGGCATGACGACCGAGGCAGGCGAGGTATTGAGCGCGCTCGGGATTGGGGAAAAAGCGCGCGTGCTCGGCTTCGATCTTCCTCCCGAACACCGCCAGCGCCTGCTCGAAATGGGACTGACCGTCGGCGCGGAATGTGAGGTCATGCGCTTCGCCCCGATGGGCGATCCGATCGACATCAAAGTGCGCGGCTACCAGCTTTCGCTGCGGAAAAAAGAGGCCGGCGGCGTCCGTGTCGTACGGATCTGAATTTTGAACGCGAAACACGCGGAACTGCGCGAAAATGCGCGGATAACCCCCCCGGTTTTTACCCCTCCATTTTTCGCGCTTTTTCGCGGCCCTTTCGTGTGTTTCGCGTCTAAAAGCTCCACCCTTTTTCTTTATGGCTGGCGCTGATCCCGGAGTCACCCGCCATGTCGCCATCGCTGGCAACCCGAACTGCGGGAAGAGCACGATTTTCAACGCGCTGACCGGCCTGCGGCAAAAGGTCGGCAACTACCCCGGCGTGACCGTGGAGAAAAAGACCGGCCGCTTTTTCGGCAGCCACGGCGAGCCGATGGAACTGCTCGACCTGCCCGGCAGCTACTCCTTGCAAGTGCGTTCGCCGGACGAGGCAGTCGCGCGCGATGTGCTCCTCGGCCGCCTGCCCGGCACGCCGCGGCCCGACGTGATCATCTGCGTGGTCGATGCCTCGAATCTCGAGCGCAATCTTTACCTCGTCGCGCAGATGCTCGAGTTGCAGATCCCCGTCGTCGTCGCGCTGAACATGGTCGATGTCGCGGAGAAAAACGGCGCGGTCATCGACCTCATGGCGCTGCGCGAAAAGCTCGGCGTGCCGGTGATTCCGACCGTCGCGACGAAAGGCGTTGGCTTCATCGAGCTGCGCCAGGCCGTGTCGCGTTCGCCGCTGCCGCCGCCGCCGGTTTGCGCGCAAATGCCCATCGTGCTGGAGCGCGAAGTCATGGCCCTCGCCAAGCAGCTCCCCGTCGCCCCGGAAGTCGCCCGCGGCGAAGCGCTCCTCCTCCTCACGCTGCACGACGAAGCGCTCGACGCGATCACCCACCACGACCGCACGATCATCGACGCCACGCGCAGCGCGCAGCAGCGCCTGACCGCCAGCGGCATTGACCCGCTCAGCGCGCCCGTCGATGCCCGCTACGACTGGATCGGCCAGGTCTGCGCCGCCGCTCTGCACAAAGGCGGCGCGCACGATGCCACCTCGATTTCCGACCAGCTCGACGGCTGGCTCACGCACCGTATCTGGGGCTGGGTCGCCTTCGTCGGCATGATGGCGCTGATGTTTTTCTGCATTTTCACCGTCGCGCAATATCCGATGGATTGGATCGACGCGGGAAAAACCGCGCTGGCCAACTGGACCAAAGCGCACGTGCCCGCCGGCGATCTCCAGAGCCTGCTCGCCGACGGCATCATCGGCGGCGTAGGCGGCGTGGTGATCTTTCTTCCGCAGATTCTCATCCTCTTCTTCTTCCTCGGGATCCTTGAAGACACCGGCTACATGGCCCGCGCCGCATTCATCATGGACCGGCTGATGTCCAAGGTCGGGCTCCACGGAAAATCATTCGTCCCGCTGCTCTCGTCCTTTGCCTGCGCCATCCCCGGCATCATGGCCACCCGCACCATCGAGAACCGCAAAGACCGCCTCGTCACCATCCTCGTCGCCCCGCTCATGAGCTGCTCCGCGCGGCTGCCCGTCTATGTCGTGATGATCGCGCTCATGCTACCCGCCGCGAGCGCGTGGGAGCAGTCCGGCATCATGCTCGCCATGTATCTCACGGGGCTGATCGCCGCGTTCATCATGGCGTGGATTTTCAAAAAAACCCTGCTTCGCGGCGACACTCCCATGCTGCTGCTGGAGATGCCGCCGTACCGCCTCCCCTCGTGGCGCGGCATCGCGCAGCGGATGTGGGAGCGCGGGCTGCTCTTCCTCCGCCGCGCCGGCACTGTCATCCTCGCGCTCAGCATCGTGCTCTGGGCGCTGCTCACTTTCCCGAAGCCCACGCACTCCGAGGCGACGCCCTCCGAGGCGCTCTCCCACAGTATCGGCGGGCGGATGGGCCACGCCATCGAGCCGCTGATCGCGCCCCTCGGCTACGATTGGAAAATCGGCATCGGCCTCGTCGGCAGCTTTGCCGCGCGTGAGGTTTTCGTCTCCACGATGGGGCAGGTCTATAACATTGAGGATGCCGACGAAACTAGCGAACCACTCCGCGAACAGATGCGCGCCGAGAAGCGCGCCGATGGCACCGCCGTCTTCACCCCGCTCGTTTGCCTCGGGCTCATGGTGTTCTACGTTCTGGCCATGCAGTGCATCAGCACCGTCGCCATCGTCCGCCGCGAGACGAACTCGTGGTTCTGGCCGCTTTTCCAAATCGCCTACATGACCGGCCTCGCGTGGGTCGGCGCGTTCGTCGTCTATCAAGGCGGTCGCCTGCTCGGCTTCCAATGAACCCACTCCTCGATCAACTCGCCGTCGCCGCAATGGTCTGCGGCGCACTGGCGTTTTTCGTCATCCGTTTTCTGCGGAAACGCGCTGCCGGAAAATCGTGCGCGGGCGGCTGCGGCTGCGGCACCTCAAAGGCCGCCAAGCCCGGCCGACCCTAGCTCGGACGCTCATTCGGCGCGGTGATTTCCTCGGTCCACGGTCGCGCGAGGCGGTGAAAGAGCGCCTTCGCCTGGAGCGGGGAGATGCCGGGATTGAGGGAAAGCAGGCACGCGAGCAGGCCCGCCCAGCGGGGCGCGGCAAAGCTGCTGCCGGTCACCATTTTCCTCCCGCCGCCCGACCACGCCACATCCACATCCACGCCGCGCGCGGCGAATTCCACGAGGTGGCCGGGCTTGTAGAAAAGCGCACCGTCGTCCTCGGTGCGTGCCATATTCACGGTCAGCACGGAGGTGAAAAAGGCAGGCCACTCCGGGCGCGCGGATGCTGCCGATCTCCGCCTGCAACTGCACCGCCGAAATAACCCCGCGCAACTCGCCCGCGAAATAGAACGGCACCGCGAGCAGCGCGCAGGTCAGGAGTTGCCGTTGCCGGTCGAGCGCCGGGTCCTGCTGCTGGTTCTGGTGGACTTGGTTTTCGCAAATCGGCTGCTCCGTCGCGACGACCATGAAGCTTGGGCTGATGCCCAAGCCACTTTGCCCGCTACTTGATGATCCCGCGCGGGCTGCTCGTGATAAACGCGAGCAGCCGCGTGAGTTCCGGCGTCTCGGGGAGGTCGGCGCGGATTTGCTCGATGGCCTGCTGGAGGTTCAGCGCGGAGCGGTAGATGATCCGATACGCCTCCTTCACCTGCCGCTGCGCGTCCTCGCTGAAGCCGTGCCGCTCCAGCCCGACTTTGTTGTAGCTGCGCACCTTCGCCGGATTGCCGTCGGCGATCATGAAAGGCGGCACGTCCTGCACGATCTTCGAGCATCCGCCCGTGAGCGCATACGCCCCGATGCGGCAGAACTGATGCACCGCCGTGAGTCCGCCGATGATCGCGTGATCGCCCACCTCCACGTGCCCCGCGAGCGTGCCGTTGTTGGAAAAAATGACCTGATCGCCGACCACGCAATCGTGCGCGATGTGGGCGTACGCGAGGAAGTTTCCCCGGCTGCCGACGCGCGTGATCGAGCCCGGCGCGGTGCCGCGATGCACGGTCACAAACTCGCGGAAGGTGTTCCCATCGCCGACCGCGAGATAGGTCGGCTCGCCCGCATATTTCAAATCCTGCGTCCTCTGCCCGACGGAGCTGAACGCGAAGAACTGATTGCCGCGCCCGATCTTGCTCGGGCCGCCGAGGCTGACGTGATGCTGCAGCCAGCAGTCCGCGCCCAGTTCCACGCCCGCGCCGATCACGCAATACGGCCCGATCTCGCAGCCGTCGCCGATCTGCGCCGCGGGATCGATCACCGCCGTCGGATGGATTGTCGCGCTCACGAATCCACGACTCCGAACATCATCTCCGCCTCGCTGACCACCTCGCCATTCACCAGACAGCGTCCCCGCGCCTTCATGATCGCCTTTTTCCGCACGGTCATCTCGACCTCGATAAAGAGTGTGTCGCCGGGCACCACCGGCTTGCGGAATTTTACCGCATCCGCGCTCATGAAGTAGCCGATTTTTCCCGCGTAGCCGGGCAGCCGCAGCAGCATGATGCTGCCGACCTGCGCCATGGCCTCCACCTGGAGCACGCCGGGCATGACCGGGTGGCCGGGGAAGTGGCCTTGGAAATACCACTCATTCATCGTCACGGATTTCGTCCCGATGCACTTCGTCTCGCCCTCGAGCGCGACGATGCGGTCCACCATGAGGAACGGGTAACGATGCGGGAGCAGCTTCATCACGTCGTTCACGTCGAGCACGTCGCCGCCCTTCGGCGTCACGCTCGGCGGGACCAGCGCCATGGTTTTGGCGAACTGCTTGGCCACCGCGCGCGCGAGTTCGGTGTTCGGCCCGTGGCCCGGTTTCACCGCGATGACGTGACCGCGAATCGGCCGGCCGAAAAGTGAGAGGTCGCCGACGATGTCGAGAATCTTGTGCCGCACGAACTCGTCGCGGAAGCGCAGCGGCTCCTTGCTCAGCACGGACTCGCCGCGCACCACGACCGCGTTTTCAAGGCTGCCGCCCTTGATCAGCCCTTTGTCCATCAGCAGCTTCACGTCCTCGTAGAAAACGAACGTCCGCGCCGGGGCGATCTCCTTTTCGTAAATCGCGGGCGTGATCTCGGTGGAGTAGAACTGCGTGAAGCGCCCGTCCGGCCCGACCTGCGTGCAGGACACGCGGAACCCGGCATCCGGCACGATGGTCATGAGTGAGCCGCTTTTCGTCTCCAGAAAAATGGGCTCGGTGACCGCGTACTCCGCGCGCGGCACCGGTTGCTCGACGACGCCGGCTTTCTTGATCAGCTCCACGTAGGGCTGCGCGCTGCCGTCGCCGATCGGCGGCTCGTTGGCGTCCATCTCGATGAGCACGTTGTCCACGCCCATGCCGGCCAGCGCGGAGAGCACATGCTCGACGGTCTGCACTTTCACGCTGCCCTCGGCGAGGGTCGTGGCCCGCTCCACGGTCTTCACATGCTCCACGTTTGCATCGATGACCGGCTCGTCCGCGAGGTCGCTGCGCCGGAATTTCCGCCCGTGCCCCGGCGGCGCGGGATGCAGCGTGAGCGTGACCTTTTCCCCGGTGTGCAGGGAGGCGCCGCTGACGCTGGCGGATTTGGCGAGGGTGTGCTGGAGATGGGTCATGGAAAAAGCGGGGGCGAGTTATGGAGAACGGGCCGCAGGGCGACAAGCCCGTTGTCGGAAAGCGGGCGGAGTGAAATAGTGCGTCATGCCTATCGCCGGTCTCGATCTCGCTGAAGAAATCCTCGCCCTGAAACGCGAGCGCAATGCCGTCATCCTCGCGCACAATTACCAAATCCGGGAGATCCAGGAGCTGGCGGATTACGTCGGCGATTCGCTCGGCCTCTCGCGGCAGGCGGCGGCCACCGACGCGGAGGTGATCGCGTTCTGCGGCGTCCATTTCATGGGCGAGACCGCGAAAATCCTCAACCCCAGCAAGACCGTGGTCATTCCCGACATGGACGCCGGCTGCTCGCTGAGCGACTCCTGCCCGCCGGAGAAGCTCGCCGCTTTCCTCCGCGAGCACGCCGACCGGAACTACTACGTCATCGCCTACATCAATTGCAGCGCGGGCGTGAAGGCGCTGAGCGACGTCATCTGCACGAGCGGCAACGCCGTCCGGATCGTCGAGGCCGCGCCGGCGGATCGGAACATCCTTTTCGTCCCCGACCAAAACCTCGGCGCATGGGTCACCGAGCAAACCGGGCGGCCGATGGAGCTGTGGCGGGGAAATTGTTACGTCCACGTCGAATTCACGCGCGCCTCCATCGAGCGCGCCCGCGCCGAGTGGCCCGAGGCACCGATCGTCGCGCACCCGGAATGTACCCACGCCGTGCGCCTGCTCGCCGACGAGGTTTGCTCCACGGAAAAGATGATCAGCTACTGCCAAAGCTCGCCGTCCAAGGCGTTCGTCATCGTGACCGAAAGCGGGATGCTGCACCGGCTGCGGCGCGAAATGCCGGACAAAGTTTTCATCCCCGGCCCGACCGACCACTGCGCCTGCGCCGACTGCCGCTACATGAAGATGAACACCCTCGAAAAACTCCGCGACGCGCTGGCCAATCTCGCCCCCGAGATCCTCATTCCCGAGTCCATCCGCGCCCGCGCCGAGCTGCCCATCCGGCGGATGCTGGAGCTGAGCGCGTAGCGGCGGAACCAACGCGTGACACCGCTCGCGGGTGCGTTTTACTTTCGCGCATCCGACCATGGCCCAGATCACGAAAGACCAGATTGCCAACACCCTCGAAAGCATCGCGCAGATGCTCGAAATCAAGGGCGAGAATGTTTTTAAAATCCGCGCGTACACGAATGCCGCACGGGCGCTGGAGACCTACCCCGGCGACCTCGTGGCGGCGGCGGGCGAAGGGCGGCTGGGGGAGATTCCCGGCGTGGGCAAAGCCCTCGCCGAGAAAATCACGGAACTGGTGGCCACCGGGCAGCTCGCGTACTTCGAGAGTCTGAAGGCGGAGTTTCCGCCGGGGTTGTTTGCGATGTTCGAACTGCAAGGACTCGGGCCGAAGAAGATCAAGGCGCTGTGGGAGACGCTCGGGGTCACCGCCGTCCCCGAGTTGGAGAAGGCCTGCAAAGACGGGCGCGTGGCGGAGTTGCCGGGCTTCGGGAAAAAGACGTCGGACAACATTCTCGCGGCGATCCAATCGCGTGCGAAACACGCCGGACGCTTTCGCCTCGGCTCCATCGCGGGGGACGCGGAGCGGATGGTCGCGGAGCTGCGGGAGTTGCCGGAGGTTTTCCAGGCGGCCCTCGCGGGCAGCTACCGGCGGCGAAAGGAAGTCGTGGGCGATCTCGATTTCATCGTGGCCACGAACACACCCGAAGCGGTGTCCGAGTTTTTTGTGCAGCACGAGATGGTCGAGAGCGTGATCGCGCACGGACCCACGAAATCGAGCGTGCGTTTCCGGAGTGGCATCCAGGCCGATCTGCGCGTGGTGAAAAGCGCGGAGTATCCGTTTGCGCTGAACTACTTCACCGGATCGAAGGAGCACAACATCGTCATGCGCCAGCGCGCCCTCGCCCGCGGCTGGACGCTGAACGAGTACCGCCTCGCTCCGCTCGAAAATCCGAAATCGGACCCGCCCACGATCCGCGATGAGCCGGAACTCTACCGCGCGCTCGGTCTCGATTACGTGGAGCCGGAGCTGCGGGAGGCTTGCGGGGAATTCGCCGCGGCGGAAGCCCACACGCTGCCGGATCTCATTGAGACCGAAAACCTGCGCGGCACTTTCCACAACCACACCACCGCCAGCGACGGCCGCAGCACCCTCGCCGAAATGGCCGAGGCCGCGCAGGAACTCGGTCTGCAATATCTCGGCATCGCCGACCACTCGAAGTCCTCGGTGCAGGCGCACGGTCTGGAAACCGACCGGCTGCTCGCGCAGATCGCCGAGATTAAGGCGCTCAACGCCACCTTCGACGGCCATTTCCGCATCTTCGCCGGCAGCGAGGTGGACATCCACAAGGACGGCTCGCTCGATTTCCCCGACCACCTGCTGGAGCACCTCGATTACGTCGTCGCCTCGGTCCACAGCTCCTTTTCGCTCACGGAGGTGGAGATGACCAAGCGCCTCATCCGCGCGATGGAAAACCCGCACGTGACCATGCTCGGCCACCTCACCGGCCGGCTCCTGCTCTCGCGCGACGGCTACGCCGTGAACGTCCCCGCCATCATCGAAGCCGCTGCCGCCACCGGCACGATGATCGAACTCAACGCCAACCCCAAACGCCTCGACATGGACTGGCGCTGGTGGCCGCTGGCCAAGGAGAAGGGCGTGATGTGCGTGATCAACCCCGACGCGCACCACACCTCGCACCTGCAATTCCTCCACTTCGGCGTCGGCATCGCCCGCAAAGGCTGGCTCACCCGCAAGGAAGTGGTGAACTGCCTCCCGCTCGGAGAAATCGAGGCCATGCTCGCGGCGAAACGCGCGCGGAGGAAATGATCTCGCTCCTCGTCGCCGCCATTTTGCTCGCGAGCTATCTGCTCGGCTCGATCCCGTGCGGGCTGCTGATTTCCCAATCACAGGGCCTCGACATCCGCGAGCACGGCAGCCGGAACATCGGCGCGACGAATGTCTGGCGGGTGATGGGGAAAAAGTGGGGGCTGCTGGCGTTTGTGGGCGACACGGCAAAGG
>CAYQBV010000181.1:0-8614 GCA_964415705.1 uncultured Chthoniobacter sp.
GGCACGTAGGGCGCCGGCGGCGGAGGGGGCGGGGCGGGGATGGCCGGGGGGGTCGGTGCCGGGGTGGCCGGCACGGGCGTTGGTGCCGGGGGGGCGACGGGCGGCGGCGCTGGCGGACGCGGGCAGCCGGTGAGGACGAGCAGCGCGAGGCTGGCGAGAGCGAGGCGGGGCGACATCGCGGCTGGAAAACGGAGACCGTTACTTTTTTACCAAGCTCAGCGCAGTCATGACGATGCCGACGACGCTCAGGAGGGCCATCATTCCGGCGGGCATGAATTTGTGCGTGCTGAGGAACACCGGCACAAACCGCCCCGCGAGGGCCAGCGAGGCCACGAGACCGAGGAGGAGGCCCGGCAGGACTTTGCCGGTGGCCACGAGATACCCGGCTCCGAGAATGAGCGCGCCGGATACTCCGCCGGCGATGAGCGAGGCATTGCTGCCCGCTTTCACATATCCCATGACGCCGCCGGCGATGGTGAGGGCTCCGAAAATGAAAAGGTAGAGTTTGGTGATGTCGAGCATGCCGAGGGAGATAGGGCAACTCCGCCGCAGTCGCAAGGGCGGCGCGCTGCAATTCCCCGCCTCCGCCCGCGCGGAACTCCGCTCAGGATGGCCGTTGGAGGGCGCGGTGCGCTCAGCTTTCGCCCCGCCGCCGCTGCGTGAGAAATACCCGCAGCAAGAAGATCGGCACGAGCGAGGTGATGGTCATGACCACGCAGACCAGCCAGCCGGGAATCGCCCGCGCGCGACCGCGCTCGACGGCGGCGAGTCCGGTGCTCACGACCTCCTCGACGGGCACTTTGAAAATCTCCGGAGCCGGCATGCGGTCGCGCCCGGTGGGGCGGGCGGCGGTGAGGGAAAACTCCGTGTTCACCGGGCCGGGACAGAGCGCGGTGACGGAGACGCCGGTGCCGCGCAACTCCGCGCGCAGCGCTTCGGAGAAGCTGGTCACGTAGGCCTTTGTCGCCGCGTAGACGGCCATCTTCGGCAGCGGCAGCAGGCACGCGATGCTGCTCACATTCAGGATCGCGCCGCGGCCCGCGCGCACGAGGTCGGGCAGCAGCGCGTGGCTGAGGCGGGTGAGGGCGGTGATGTTCACGTCGAGCATCGCGCGCACGCGGAGCCAATCGCTTTTCTCAAAGAGCCCGTGGTCGCCGAGGCCGGCGTTGTTGATGAGCAGGCTCACGCGTTCCCCGCTCGCGGCCAGCGCGGCGAGCAGCGCTTCGATCTGCACCTCGTCGGCGAGATCGGCGGCGTGGCAGTGGACGGTCAGCCCGGGGCGGTCGAGTTCGCGCTTCAGCGCCTCCAGCCGGTCCATGCGCCGGGCCACGAGGATGATCGCCCGCGCATGCGGCGCGAGCTGGCGGGCAAATTCCTCGCCGATGCCGGAGGACGCCCCGGTGATGAGAGCGGTGCAGCCGTGGAAAAAATTCATGCGCGAAGTGGAAGGCGGTGGGTGGTGGGAGGCAAGTGGCAAGTGCCCGGCGGCGCACATTCGACTTGTCAGGCAGCACCCGCCGCCCGTCACCTGCCGCCATGACCGTGCTCCGCCTCGCCGACCAAAAACCCTTCACCACCAAGGACGGCTCGACCATCCGCAGCATCCTCGACCGCACCAATGCCCCGGTCGAAAAGCAGAGCCTCGCCGAGGCGCAGGTCCCCGCCGGCACGGCCACGCAGCGGCATTACCACCGGCTCGCGGAGGAGTTTTATTTCATCCTCGAGGGCCAGGGCGAAATGGAGATCGACGGCGAGTCGCGCACCGTCGGCCCCGGCGATGCCATCCTCATCCCGGCGGGTGCCTGGCACACCATCACCGCCCGCGAAACGCTGCGCTTTCTCTGCTGCTGCGCCCCACCCTATGCGCACGACGACACCTACTTTGCGTGACGGCCAACGCGGCGGTAATCGGCTTGCCGCCCGCCATCCGTCCCCCATTTTAGCGGGATGCTGAATGTCCTCATCTCTCTCCTGCTTGGCGTGCTGCTCGGCGCGGTCATCGGGTGGCTGCTCGGGGCGCGGCAGAACGCAGCGGCGCGGGATGCGGAGGTCCATCCGCTCGCCGACGAACTCCGCCAGCAGCTCGCCGCCCGCGAGGCCGCGCTGGCGCTGGCCCAGGCTGCGCTCGCCGCCGCGCAGGCCACGCAGCGGGCGGTGGAAAATTTCGCGCAAGAGCAGCGCGCCGAGTCCGGGCAGGCGCTGCACGAATCGCGCGAGGCCCGCACGGTGGCGGAGAGCGCACTGACCGCGCTCCGGGCCGAACTTTCCCAGGAACGCACGGCCCACGCCGCCGCGGCCGCCCGGCTCGGGGAGCTGGAAAAAACGCTCACCCAGCTCCGCGAGGAAGCCCGGCAGGCGCAGACCCGCGAGGCGGAACTCAGCGCCCAGCTTCTCGCCGCGGAGAAAGCCCGGAGCGAGTCGGGCGCGCGCGTGGAGTCGCTGACCGAGAAGCTCGCGGCGGAGCGCGCGGAGGTGCAAAAAATCCACGAGGCCTTCCGCAAGGAATTCGAAGCCGTCTCGCACAAGCTGCTCGTCGAGAACGCCAACCATTTCAAAGAGCAGAGCAACGAGGGCCTCGCCAAAATCCTCGAGCCGCTGCGGGAAAATCTGAAGGACTTCAAATCGCGGCTGGAGGAAACGCACTCCGAGGCCGGCAAGCAGAACGCCGTCCTCAAAGACCAGATCGCCCGCATCGGCAGCGAGGCCGCGAATCTCACCCGCGCGCTCAAGGGCGACGTGAAGGTGCTCGGCAACTGGGGCGAGCAACGCCTCGACCAGATCCTCGAAAAATCCGGCCTCCAGCGCGGCGTCCACTACGACCGCCAGCACACCGCCGAGGACGCCGAGACGGAGCAGCGGCGCTTCCTCGACGTGATCGTGAAGCTGCCCGACGGCAAGCACCTCGTCATCGACTCGAAGGTTTCGCTCGTCAGCTACGAGGCGCACGTCAACACCGACGACGACACCCAGCGCGCCCTCCATTTGCAGAAGCACATCGAGAGCATCCGCCGGCACGTGAAGGACCTCGGCGCCAAGCGCTACCAGGATCTTTACGGCATCAGCTCCCCCGATTTCGTCCTCATGTACATCCCGCTCGAGGCCGCCTTCTTCGCCGCCGTGGCGCACGAGCCCGACCTTTTCTCCGAGGCGCTGGACCGCAACGTCGTGCTCATCACCAACAGCACCCTCCTCGCCACGCTCCGCACCGTCAGCTCCGTCTGGCGGCTTGCCGCCCAGCAGGAAAACGCCGCCGAAATCGCCCGCCGCGGCGGCGCGCTCTACGACAAGTTTTGCGGCTTCGTCGGTGACCTGGAAAAAGTGGGTGCCGCGCTCGGCGAGGGTCAAAAGCAGTACGAAAACGCCCTGAGCAAACTCTCCACCGGCAAAGGCAACCTCGTCCGCCAGACCGAGGAACTCCGCCGCCTCGGGGCCAAAGCCAGCAAGAGCCTGCCGCTGCCGCTGCTGGAGAATGCGCGCGAAGGCCAGTCGGTATTGGACGCCGATTAGAAAGCGCCTCGTCTTTTCCGCCCGATGACCGCCCTTTTTCACTCCCGCCTCCACAAGTACTGGAAGCTCTTCGACATCGGGTTGCAGAACACCTTTGTCTATCGCTGGAATTTCCTGCTGCGGATGGTCTTTGGCATCGTGCCGCTGGTCGGCATGGTTTTCATCTGGAAGGCGGTCTTTCTCAGCAAAGGCACGACGATCAGCGGCTACGACTACCAGGAGATGATCTTCTATTTTCTCGTCACCGTGTTTCTCGACAACCTGATCACGCCGACCGAGGACGAATGGCAGATCGCGGGGGAAATCCGGGACGGAAAACTCAGCGCGTATCTGACGAAACCGATGAGCTATCTGGGCTACCGCATTTGCACGTATCTGAGCTATCGGCTGCTCTACATCGCGATCGTCTTTTTGCCGATCCTCGGGCTGGCGTGGTTTTTTCGCGATGCCATCCGGCTCCCCGAACACGCGATCACGTGGCCAGCGTTTGCGCTCTCCACGCTGATGGCGGCGGGGCTGCAGTTTTTCATCGCGTATTCGCTGGCGATGATCGCGTTCTGGGTGCTGGAGATTTCGACGATCGTCTTCCTGCTCTACTCGTTTGAATACTTTCTCAGCGGCCACATCTTCCCGCTCGATATCATGCCCGCGTGGTTTCAGGCGGTGATGAAATGGCTGCCCTTCACCTACGAGTTATACTTTCCCGCGCAGGTGGCGATGGAGCGAATCCAGGGCGCGGCGCTCGTGGAGGGGCTGGCGATCCAGGCGGGCTGGCTGCTGATCGCGTGGGGTTGCGCGCGTTTCCTGTGGGCGCGCGGGCTGCGGAAATATCAGGCGGTGGGTGGCTGAGGGGTGAGTTTTTTGCGCCAGAGTAAAACCAGCAGTGGCAGACTTGCGGGCGACGTGCCACGAAACCAGCCCCAGCGCTGGTGCTCCGTGTGCTGAATCGGGTGACCAGCTCACATTCCAATGGACGCTACCGCACCTCCCTCCGCTCCGATCACCGGGCCGCCCACGATCAACCTGACCGAAGCCCAAATCCGGAGTTTTCGGGAGGACGGGTTTCTCGTTTTGCCGGCGATCAGCACGGATGCCGAAGTCGCCAAGCTCCGCGAAATTTTCGACCGGCTGTTCTCGGAGAATGTGGGGTTCAAGGAGGGAAACCAATTCGACTTGGTCGGTCGTTCGGGAGAAAGCGGTCCGCCGCGGCTCAAGCAGCTCATCAACCCGGTGAACTACGCGCCGGAGTTGCGCGACACGGTCTTTCGCGCGAACGCGCTGAGCATCGCCCGGCAACTCCTCGGTCCGGAAGCCGGTCCGGCCTTTGAGCACGCCATTTTGAAACCCGCACGGCATGGCGCGGCGACGCCGTGGCATCAGGATGAAGCCCACCGTTTCGATGCGAATTTCGACTACAACCAGGTCAGCATCTGGATGCCGCTGCAGGAGGCCACGCTGGAAAACGGATGTATGCAATACGTTCCGGGCACGAATCACGGCGAAGTCCTCAAGCATCGCTCACCGGGCGACGACCCCACGGTTCACGCGCTGGAGACAGATCCCACGACTTTCGACGCGACCAAGGCCGTCCCCTGTCCGCTGCCTCCGGGCGGCTGCACCATCCACGCCGGGCGCACCCTGCACTACGCGGGACCGAACAATACGGACATCCCGCGGCGCGCCTACATCCTCGCCTTCGAGGTCTCACCCATGCTGCGGGAGGCGGAGCGCAAATTCCCGTGGAATGAGGAAAAGCGGACCGATGATGAAGCTCGCAAGCGGGCGTGGCGGAAACGCGGCGGGGTGCTGGTGGAAGTTGGGCGCAAACTGCGCCAAGGCTTTTTCACCGATCCGAAACGGCTGATCTTTGAAGTCCGGCGCGCGGCGCGGGCGTTCTTCAAGTAGGTCCGGCGGTCACTTGGCGGGTTCCGGCGGGCGGACGGGACGCACGGCGCGGACGACCACGTTTTCACCCAGCGCGAGGAACTCTTCCTGCGCGGCGAAAGCGTCCTCCTCGGCGAAGCTGCGCCAGTCGGACTTGCGCAGCGCGCAGAGGGCCGAGGGATGCTCCTTCAAAAACTCGCGCAGCCCCTTTTTCCACACCACCACGGGGAGCGGATGGGCGGCCCAAAACGGCTGCTCTTTTTTGGCCAGCACGTGGAGCCCTGAGTTCGGCGCGGTGATATCCGTATTGGTGTAATAGATGATGCCGCGGGCGAGGAACTTGCCGGTCAGCAGCGGCTCGTTGCCGCGGCGTTTTTCCAAAAGTGCCTGGGCCACGGGCCGGGCCGAGCTTTCCGCCTCGACCGCCGGGAGCGCCACGGTCAGCGCGCCGACGAGCAGCGCGAGACTCGCGGTGGAGCTGGCGAGCAGCCAGACGGCGTGCTTTTTCAACATCAGGAAAACGATGCTCCCAGCGAGGCAGATGAAGACCATGCCGATCGGCACCTGGAACGGACGGAGCATCTTCACGAGCGACGTCGCTTTGCCCTCGAGCCAGGAGGCCGACGTCGGGGGGGCCGCATCGACAAAGGTCAGCGCGACGAACAGGCCGACCAAGGCGCACTGGAAGACCGCGCACCCGACGACCAACCGCCGCTCGCCGACGGTGGCGAAACCGCGCGTGAGGAGATCGTCCAGGGTGCGCCCGATGAGCAGGCCGAGCGGGACGAAGAGGTAAAAGGCGTAGGACGGGATCTTCGACTGGCAGATGGTCAGGAAGACGAGGCTGGTGAGCAGCCAGCACCACTGGAAAAACGCCGCTTCATCCTCGCGCAGCCGCCCCCACGCGCGGCGCACGGTGAGCGCCACGGCGGGCATCCACGGGAGTGAGCCGAGGAAAAGCAGGCCGGGGTAGTACAAGATGAAGTTGTTCGAGGGATGCTCGGCGCGGATCACGCGGAGCCAGTTGTCGCGGATGAAAAACTCCTCCCAGAACGGCTTCGGGTACCAGGCGAACATCGCCGCATACCACGGCACCACGATGACCGCGTAGGCCACCACGCCCCACCAAAAACCGCGCCCGCGGAAAAGCAGCGGACGTTTCATGCCGAACGAAAACGCCACCGTGGCCATGACCGTGACGAGCGACCCGAGCGGGCCTTTGGTCAGCACCGCGAAACCCGCCCAGACCAGATGCCAGAACATCCACTTGTCGCGCTCCTCCTCGTGCCGCGCCGCCAGCCAGTAGCAAAAAACCGACGCCGCGATGAACGTGGCCAGCGGGATGTCCGTGAGCATGAGCCGCGACATCACGCAAAACTCCAGTCCGGTCGCCATCACCAGCGCGGCGAGGAAACCCGCGCGCGGATTCCACACCCGCGAGCCGAACCACCAGACGAGGAGCATCAGCGCCGTCGCAAAAACCGCCGTCGGCATCCGCCCGGCAAACTCCGTTTCACCCAACGCCTTGAACGATCCGGCGACGAGCCAGTAGTAAAAGATCGGCTTTTCAAACTGCGGCTCGCCGTAAATCTGCGGCGTCACCCAGTCGCCGGACTGCACCATTTCGCGCACGGTCTGTGCGTAGAACGGCTCATCGGGATCGATCAACCCGAGCGCCCCCAGCCGCCACCAAAAGGCGATGAAACCAATGAGCAGAAGGACCACGAGATCGATTTTTCGGGATGCGAACATGCGGAACGGTCTGCGAAAAACGAAGCGTGCTGCAAACACAAACGGTCAGCGGCACGGCCTCGCTGAAGCGCGCTGCCGGCAGCGACTGCCGGCCCCCGCCCCGCGGTTTGCAAGGCGACGTAACAAGCTCCCCGAACTGCAAGCTGCACGCAGCGCGCCGCTGCGCTGCCGGGGACACGCTTGGGTAAAAGGAGACCAATGACAAGTTCCCGGAAGGGCTGGGCTTTTACGCGCAGCGCCTCGCGGCCACGGGTGCGCGTCCGGGCTTGCAGGTGAATTTTTCCGCTCCGCCCGGCGGCCCGGCGGTGCTGCGCGGTTTCACCTACCTGAAGCTCGATCTCTATCAGATCCCTCCGGGGCCTCTGCAGGATCCGAAGAAACGACGTTCGAGATGACTGCACCGAAGTGAGTGCAAGTGAAGCGGTTTGTCCGGCATTTGTCAGGCGTCAGCGGGGGAACTAAACGCCATCGTTTTCCTCGCGTGGCGTTGGCGCGGCTGCTACTTCCTTGCCTCCAATGAGCCTGGTGAAGTCCAAACAACGAGTCGCCGACCACGGGGAAGTTTTCACCCCCGCGTGGATGGTCGAGGCCATGCTCGACTTGGTGAAGGGCGAGACCGAGCGCATTGACTCGCGCTTTCTGGAGCCGGCGTGCGGGGACGGCAGCTTCCTCGTGCCGGTCCTGCGGCGCAAGCTCGCCGCCGTGGAACTCAAATACGGCCAGTCCGATTTCGAGCGGCGGAACTACGCGCTGCTGGGGTTGATGTGCGTTTACGGCATCGAGCTGTTGCAGGATAACGTTGCCGATTGCCGCGCGAACCTGCTGGCGATCTTCGCCGAGTATTTGCGGCTCGATCCGTCCGACGATTTCTATCGCGCCGCCGTCTGCGTGATTTCGCAAAACGTCGTCCGTGGCGACGCCCTGACGATGCGCGCATGGGACGGCTCGCCGATCACCTTCGCCGAGTGGGGGTATCTTTGGAAGGGCCGGTTCCAGCGGCGGGACTTCAGCTTCAAAGCCCTCACGCAGTCCTCGGCTTTCAGCACGGAAGGGGAACTCTTCGCCCAACTCGGCAAACACGACATCTTCACTCCCACCAAGACCTACCCGCCAATGACCGTGAGTGAGCTGGTCGCCCTTGCGCCGGAGCCAACGCTATGATCCCACAGGCCAGCTTTGCCTTGCGCAGCCGCAACCCGGACGTGCTGACCTGCATCGCGAACCTCTCCAACGACGAGGTGTTCACCCCGCCGGAGTTTGCGAACCGGATGCTGGACACGCTGGCCGAGGCGTGGGCCGCCAACCACGGCGGCGCGAACCTCTGGGCCGACAAGACGGTGAAGTTCCTGGACCCCTGCACGAAATCCGGCGTGTTCCTGCGCGAGATCACCGGCCGCCTCACCAAGGGCCTGGAGAAAAAGATTCCGAATCTGGAGAAGCGGGTGAATCACATCCTGACCCGGCAGGTGTT
>CAYQBV010000182.1:0-8521 GCA_964415705.1 uncultured Chthoniobacter sp.
TGCCTGCAGTGTATCCAAGTCTCGAATCCAAAGTTTGCCTGTACCTCCCGCTGCAGCATACTCTTCTAAGGTCTTTCGGAGGACTTGGCGTCCTGTTGCACTGGTTTCAGCACGAACTAACGCCAGCAAGTCGGCAGCGCGGTCACTTTTGAACACATCACCGCTGAATTCGAGAAGACGGTCATAGACCTGCACCCACCCTTTAGAAGCAACTTCGCTTCCTTCCGTCCCCATAACATGAAGGAATTCGCACAGTCTATAATAGAACGCTCCCTCTTGCCCATGCGTCAGGAAAAGCTGCTTGATCCTCGGTAGACTCACAATGTCACTCAGGACAGAGCTGAGATTAAACACACTGCGGTCAAAGCCGCTGCGGGCGAGTGCGGTTTCGATCACTTCGGCGACAGATTCCCGCACTGTGGTGCTGAACGGGGTGACCGCGGCTTGCGCGAAGCCACGTTCGACGGCGACGCTCAATTCGAAACTCACGGCGGCACTGGCCAAAGTCTTTTTGAACAGATGCATCCGGGCCGCCGCGCAGAACAGGGTCCGCTTGGCAAGCTGGCCAGCCAGGGTTACGCCGCCTTTGACCGCGACTGTGCCGATGCGAATCGTGCCGCCGGTGGCGGCCCCGACTGCGACCTGCTCGCAAATGTAGCCGAACATATACCCCGAGGAATAAGCCACACGGCGACCGTATTGGGCGAGATCCTGCACGAGCCGGTTTTTTGCCCAAGGAGTGTTTTGAAACGCCACCTTCTCACCCCCTTGAATCATGCGCTCATTGAAATCATCAAACCAATCGCTAATGCCGTCGGTCAGCTTGCCTGCGCTGCTGGAAGTCACAGCCCATACTTTGGTTGCCCCATTTTTGACCTTGCCCCAGGCTTTCCATGCATTGTCTTTGAAGCCCTCCCGTGTCGAAAAACCCTGCCCCAGGTGCTGCAACGGGCCGAAAATGTTCCCCTCGCAGAATTTTTCGGTGATTCGTTTCAGGTTGCCAGCACGTGTGAGCGGATCACTCCTCCAGAGATCGATTTCGGCTTTGACCCTATTCCAGGCCCAGCCCGTAGCGGAGCCAGCCCCGCTAATGATCAACTTCCCAAATTGCCAATCGTCGTTCAATCCAGCTTTGACCCCTTCGTAAATACCCAAGGCCACCGCTTCCATTCCTTCGACCGCGGTCACCACATTGAAAAGCGGGATCAAACAGGCGCGGGTTAAGTTATCCAAGTCCCCATTGGCCGCATTGGAGGAAGTCTTGGGCGGACCCGCCAAACCGGGAGGACCGCCGGGAAACTCAAAGCCAACTCCCTTGACCCAGTTATCGACATAGGTAATCCAACCGGCGAAATCCTGGGCTGCGGTGAGCTGGTGTTTTAAGACGGCAAATTCGCTCCCGCTGCGTCGCAGTTTGACTTGCACTTCGCCCACGGCATTGAAGCAAGTGTAAAAATTGATCTTGCGGCTATTTGTGGAATCGCGAACAAACCAGACTTTTTGATCACTGGATTGACTGCCATTGGCCAGATCAGCGTCATTCATGATATCGGTTACGGCATCGTAAATCTTCGTGGTGCCGCCGCCGAGAAGGCTTCCATAACGGCCGAGATTCTCCCCGGAAGTGACGTTGACGAAATCCAATTCGAGGTCATTCCAGCCCTGCGGAATGTCGATCGATCCCGCAAAGAACTTATCGCGGCTGACAGTCGCCACCGGGACTAGCATGACGTTGTCAATGTAGGCACCGTAGCTGTCTCGGGCATCGGTGCTGTCGAATTGGAGGGTGATCGGCAGCTGGGTTGTATTCGGATTGCCGCCAGAAACATCAAAAGTGGCGGAGGCGCGCTTCCATTCTGTAGTGGAAGCGGAGTTTTTGGTGACAAGCGTTACATCCGTGGAGCTTCCAGCGCTTTTCACCTTCACGCTGAAACTGCCGGCTTCGACTTCGTGTTGACGCCCGCGATAGTCGAAAAGCAGGAGATAGCGTCCGCGAGCGAGGCTGACGGTCTGCTGGATGCCGTGGTCAGAATCTCCGCTGTGGTTGTCGGTCGGCCAGTGGGAATCGAGTTCGCAATACTGGCCGGCACCGGCGGTGGTGTTGACTTCGATCTGCTGGAGTTCAATGAGGCTGCCGGAAATGGCGGTCCAGCCGGTGATTCCTGAAAAGGTATTCCAGTCGTTGGAACCAAGGGAAGTGACGCTGAAGTTGCCATTCTGGAGCAAGAGCTGGCTATCGTCGGTGGGGTAAAGCAGGCTGTCGGCGTTTTGATCGAGCGTGGCAGTGTCGGCGGTGATCGTTGGGGGCGGGGGCGCGTTGTTGGGATTCGAGCCGAGCTGGAAATGTTGGAGATTGGTCATGCCCCCGCCGGGTGCCGTGGCATTCGGATCGACGCCGGTGTGACCAAAGTAGAACCTCTCCCAATCGTCCGGCAGGCCGTTGGCATCCGGGTCCACTGCCGAGAGAGGATCTGTGCCAAGCACCACTTCGTCAGAATTACTTATCTTGTCCCCGTCGAAGTCGTCATTGAAGGGATCACTGGTCGGAATGTCTGAATAGCGCAGACGAATGAAGAACTTGCTGGCGGTGGAGGTGAAGCCCCAGGAGAGCAGGCCATTGGTTCCGGATTCGATCAGCGGCAGATACTCCCAAGCCGATAGATCATCAGAATGCTGGATGAAATAGGTGCGACCCGGCTGGCCCCACCACGAGAAGTCATAGCTGCCAACTAGGCTGTCATAAGTCAGGCGGGAGCCTTCGTTGGGATCGGTGGAAGTTTGCGCCGTGGCGGTGGTGAGAACCACGAACCCGACAAGGATGGTGAGCAGAGCGCGCATGAGGGGAAGGCGTTTCATTTGCCGGTCGGATAGTTGCGGCTCTTCTTGGGCCAGAAATAGATCACCGTGTCCTGCGGCATGGGCGGATGTTCCTTGAGCCATTGCTCGCGGGCGATGCGTGTGGCTTCACGCTCGGCGTAGTCGGCGATGAGCCGGATGCGGTGGGTGTCGAAGTAACGATGAAGCGCATCCAGCGCGGCGAGGCTGTCGTTGGTGGGAGCCTCGCCGGAGAGCAGATAGGCGGAGCGTCCGGCGGGGAACTTCGCCAAGTCGGGCACTATCTTGGTTTCCACGGGAGCCGCCAGCCCATCCGACGCAGCCAGGCGCTCCGCCTCCGCCGCGGATTCCCGCGACTCATTGCCGAGACCCATGATGAGGTAATACACGCAGTCCGCCGTTTCGATCTCGCCCAAACCGGCGAGGTAATTGAAATCGAGATTACTCCACGCGCGGCAGTCGCGATTGCCGGAGCGCCAGCGCAGCTCCGTCACCTGCCGATCATGGACCGTGGCGGAAAGCATCAGCACCGCGGATTTCTTACTCGCGCGAGCCTCCGCGGCCACGCTCTCGGCGAGCGAAAGCGGTTCCGCCACCGGCACCGCGACCGGCACCCGCGCCGCGGGTGCGAGTGGTGGCACCACGCGCTGGTAGAAAATTGAGCGGCCGGGGAACTTCACTTCCACGCCATCGATGATTTGCAGATTGAGAGGGGAGGGAGTGTGAGCGTCGTTTGCCGTACCGGTTGCGGTCTGTGTTTGTTCCGCGTTCGCCGTGGGATGAAACACGGTTACTGCAGAAAAAGCCGCAAGACAGGCGAGGAGAGGAGGGAGCGTCTTCATACTTGGAGTGAGTTCAGACGATGGCTCATCCCGTTGCACGGGTATTTTATAGAGCGGTGTTCGCGCGAGCGGGGGATGCGGAGCCTGCGAGCGTGTCCGATCACCTTGCTGCGGCCAAATTCCTCGGGGAGCGACTCCGCGAATTGCGGCAACGCCATGCCTTGACTCAGGAGCAGGCGGCGGCTCTGTGCGGCATGGAATACAAGTACTACCAGATGGTGGAGTGGGGCCGGAAAAATGTGCGCTTGGACACGATGGCCAGAATTTCCCGCGCCTATCATTTGAAGGTTTGGGATTTGGTTCAGCATGGCGGACTGCCGCCCTCGCGGGTGGAGCGGATTCCCGAGGTCGTTTCCGCACCGCATCGGCCTCCGCGTCCGCGCGGGCGACCGCGAAAATGCGGGCCCTGAGTGCCGTGGGCTTTGTTGTGCAGGGGTAGTGCGTTCGCAGGTGTCGTTTGAAGTTGAGGGGGGCGCGGAAATCGCCGTGACCTGCGCGGGTGGCTGCGCTACGGCTCGCGGCGATGTCGAAGACTTTCGCTTGGTTCGTCTATCTGCTCACCGCCGCGTTCTTCGCGTGCTTTTTCGTGTGGCCGATCGGCACGGTGCTCGCGGGGGCCTTTGTGGATGCGGACGGGCGGGTGACGTGGGATTTCGTCGGCGAGGTTTTCCGCAACCGCATCTACCTCGAAGGACTGCGCAACGCGCTGCTGCTCGCGGGTGGCAGCACGGTCGCGGCGCTGGCCCTCGCGCTGCCGCTGGCTTTTGTGGCGGACCGGTTTGAGTTTCCGGGGAAAAAGCTGCTCTCCGCGGCGATCCTGGTGCCGATGATTCTGCCGCCGTTCGTCGGAGCCATCGGCATCCGGCAGATGCTCGGCCAATACGGCGCGCTCAATGCGCTGCTCGTGAAAATCGGCGCGCTCGACGCGGGCGAAACCATCGACTGGCTCGGCAGCGGACGGATGTGGGGCGTGGTCGCGCTGAATGCGCTACACCTCTATCCGATCCTCTTTTTGAACCTCACCGCCGCGCTCGCGAATCTCGATCCCGCGATGGAGGAGGCGGCGGAAAACCTTGGCTGCACGGGCTTCCGACGGTTCCGGCGGATCACGCTGCCGCTGATCATGCCCGGTCTTTTTGCCGGCGGCACCATCGTCTTCATCTTCGCCTTTACCGAGCTGGGCGTGCCGCTCGTCTTCGATCTCACGCGCGTCACGCCGGTGCAGATTTTCTACGGCATCAAGGAAATCGCCGGCAACCCGTTCCCCTTCGCGCTCGTGGTGGTGATGCTCGCCACCACCGCGCTGCTCTACGCGGTGAGCCAGTTTTTCTTTGGCCAAACGGGCAACGCCATGACGCCGAAGGCCACCACCGTCGGCGGCGCGCGGACGCCGGGCCGCGCTGCGCAATGGGCTTGCGCGCTGGGTTTCGCCGGGGTCACGGCGCTCGCGCTGCTCCCGCATCTCGGCGTGATCTTCGTGTCTTTTGCGGGCGACTGGTATCGCACGGTGTTGCCGGAAAGCTGGACGCTCGCGCACTACCAGGCCGCGCTCGGCCACCCGCTCGCCGTGCCCTCGATCATCAACAGCGTGAAATACGCCGCGTGCTCCACGGTCTTCGACATCGTGCTCGGCGTGGCCATCGCCTACGTCGTCGTCCGCACCACGCTGCCCGGCCGCGGGTTGCTCGATGCGATGGCCATGCTGCCGCTCGCCGTGCCGGGGCTGGTCCTCGCCTTTGGCTACATCTCCATGACCCAGGATGGCCGCGCCTTTGCGTGGCTGAACCCCTCGAAAGACCCCACGCTCCTGCTCATCATCGCCTACTCCGTGCGCCGCCTGCCCTACGTCCTGCGCGCCACCGTCGCCGGCCTCCAGCAGACCAGCGTGACGCTCGAGGAGGCCGCGCAAAACCTCGGCTGCCCGCCGTTGCGCACCCTGCGCCGGATCACCTTCCCGCTCATTACGGCGAACGTCCTCGCCGGCGGGCTACTCGCGTTTTCCTTTGCGATGCTGGAGGTCTCCGACTCGCTCATCCTCGCGCAAAAGCAGCAGCATTTTCCCATCACCAAAGCCATCTACGAACTCTTCCAGCTCATGGGCGAAGGCCGCTTCGTCGCCTCCGCGCTCGGCGTCTGGGCCATGGTCTTCCTCGGCCTCACGATCTTCGCCACCAGCCGGATTCTCGGGAAAAAACTCGGGGCGCTTTTCCGGGTGTAGATTTGCTCAATGGCTGATGTCGCCCGCCGCATCCCAGCCACGGGGCACCGCTTCCCTGGCAAGCCGGCGTTACACAAAAAAGCGCTGCTACGCCAGCAGGGCCACAAATCCCGCCTGCTCGAAATGCCCGTCACCCGTCAGCGCTTCGGTCAGTCCCTCGTCCGCCATGACGACCAAGGCCAGCGAGGGGAGGGTCATGGTTGAAGCCGTCCACGCGTGAGTGGATCAAGAAGGCGGAGGCGGACTATCAGCTCGCCCTGGCGCTGGCGCGGCGGCGCAGGTGATGTTTCACGACCATGGTTGTTTCCGACCCTGCCGCCTCATGCCACCGGGAGCCGGCCTGCGGCGCGCTCTTCGATCAGAAAGTCCGACGGCAGTCGCACACGCAGTCCATAGAAGGCACCTCCGAGCATCGTGGCAAAGTCGCGCCGGTCGAGAGTCAGCAGCACTTCGGCGGAAGCCAGCGCCGTAAAGAGAATTGGTCGATCCTTGCTCGCGGCAAAGATGACGGGCCGATCGATCACCAGCACGTCATCGGCCACTTGGATGCGGCGGCGCAGGGGCAGCCAGTCGCTCGTCGCTTGCAGCGGGAGATCGGGCAGGTTGCGGGCCACCTCGTTTAACGCCCACGGACTGCTCACGAGCGCCCAGCCTTGGGCCGCGGCGTAGCCGAAGACGCCGCGCGATGCTCCGTTCGCCGACCCGGCGGCGGCGAGCAGCACGCTCGCATCCATGAAGATTCTCACCGGCCCTCGCGGAAGCGCTTCATGCCTTCCTCATCGTCCTTGATCCACGCGTCCATCTGCTCGCGCGTGAACTTGCGCGGTGGCGGCAACTCGCCCGGGTCGGTGTTCCTCAACCGGGCAGCGAGGAAGAGAAATAACTCTTCCTTCTCCTGCGTGGGCAGCTTCTCGGCTGCGGTTTCGATCTCGGTGAGCGTGCTCATGCCGTGGAGACTGCCATGCCGTCGCATCCGCGGCAAGTTTGCGCGCAGCCCGGCAGCGTCCTGTTTTGAAAGTTGGACGTTGGACGTTTGGCCGCGCGCTCCAAAAACAGAGGGACCATTCCTTGTCCCGCCGGTTCCGGTATAGCTCGAAGCCGCGCCACAGCAAATGCTCAGACGCCGGGATGATCCGGACATTGTGTTTGGAGCGCAGACGCTCGATGAAAGCGCTGCAGATGTCGCGTTCGCCGGGAAGATTCATGCCGTCGGCCAGTTCCACCAGAACCCAGCTTGTCGTGATCACCGCGCGAAAAGCCGCCCCCTGCTGAAATTCCATCGCCCGTTTGTGCGCCGCGTCCCGCTCGCTCAGGAGCGCGATGAAGAAATGGGTGTCGGCAAAGACCCTCTTCATTCGAGCCGCCGCTTGCGTCCGTGAATGTAATGATCGTGGCGCTCAGCCATGTCAGGAGGCAGGGTTTTGATTGCCCCTGCAAACTCCGTCATCCAAGCCAGCGCGTCCCCGGTTTCCTTCGCCGCCGTGCCTTCCTCCGGCAGCGTGATTTCGACTTTCGTCCCGTCCGGCACATGCACCCCGGCGGGCAGCTTGATGGTGTCATTCTCGACGGTCGCGGTGATGCTCATGGCGGGCAAAGTAGCCGCTCCTCCGCCCGGCTCAAGCCGCCAGTACGGGGGAGGTTGTTTTTGACCACGGATGCACGGTTGACGCGGATTTGGTCTTCGGAAAATCCGTGTCATCCGTGCAATCCGCGGTTCATCCCGACGTATTTCCCGGTCTCTACGTCACGGGGCAAAAACGGGCGATTGACACCTGCGCGCGGGGTTCTACAAACAGCACGTCGGTCGCCCCGATACTATGCGCCTGCCCTCCCATCCCCGACTTTGGCTCTGCGCGCTCGCGCTCCTCTGCGGGGCGGGCTTGGGGCGGGCGGCGGCACCGGTGGTGACGAATGTGCGGGCCTCGCAGGTGTGGCTCACGCAGCAGGTCGAAATCCGCTACGATTTGCAGGATGCGGATTCGGCCACGGTGCGGGTTTCGTTGCTGGTGTCGGAAGATGGCGGGGGCACCTGGAATGTGCCAGCGGCTGCGCTCAGCGGGTTTGGGTTTGGCGACAGCGTGACGCCGGGCAACGACCGCTACATCCTCTGGAACGCCCCCGTGGACTGGCCCGGCCACAAGTCGAGCCTCGTGCGCTTCCGCGTGGTGGCGAATGACGATCCGATCCCCGCGGGCATGGCGCTCATTCCGGCGGGAAATTTTTCGATGGGCAACGCGCTCGCGGCCCCGGGCGATGGCTCTACCCATGAACTGCCGGTGCATACGGTTTATGTGAGCGCGTTTTACATGGACCGGTATGAGGTGACGAAGGCGCTGTGGGATGACGTACGGGCGTGGGGATTGAACAACGGCTACACGGACCTGCCCGTGGGTGCCGGGAAGGCTGCCAGCCATCCGGTACAGACCATCTCGTGGTATGCGATGGTGAAGTGGTGCAATGCGCGGTCGGAGAAGGAGGGGCTGACGGCGGTGTATTGCACGAACGACGCGCAGACGACGCTCTACAAGACGGGGAGTGTGAATGTGACCAATGCGCAGGTGAAGTGGGCTGCGAACGGGTATCGGCTGCCGACGGAGGCGGAGTGGGAGAAAGCGGCGCGCGGGGG
>CAYQBV010000183.1:0-8508 GCA_964415705.1 uncultured Chthoniobacter sp.
ATGGCGCCGATCAGGCGGGCAATCCCGTGAAGGACCTCAAGGCCGCCTACGCGCGCAACTGCATCCTCGCGCGGCGGCTCGTGGAAAAGGGCGTGCGCTTCGTGCAGCTCTTCAACGGCGCCTACCAGACGGGCGGGGAAGGCGTGAGCAATTGGGACGGGCACAAGTCGCTCCAGCCGCAGTACGTCAAGCACGGCGAAGTCATGGACCAGCCCACCGCCGCGCTCCTCGCCGACCTCAAACAGCGCGGCCTGCTCGACGACACGCTCGTCGTTTGGTGTACCGAATTCGGTCGCATGCCCACCTTTCAAAAAGGCGCGAGCGGCCGCGATCACAACCCCGCCGGCTTCACCGCGTGGCTCGCCGGAGCCGGCGTGAAGCATGGCTTCAGCTACGGCGCGACCGACGAATTCGGCTACAAGGCGGTGGAAAACATCGCCACGGTTTACGACTTCCACGCCACCATCCTGCACCTGCTCGGGCTCGATCACGAGCGCCTCAGCTTTTACCACAACGGCATCGAGCGCCGGCTGACGGACGTGCATGGGCATGTGATCAGGGGCATCCTCGCTTGAGAGCCGGGATTCATCCACCGCCCGGCGAGGGGCGCTCGCGCCCACCCAGCTCAGCGGTGGTTTTGGAGAACATGGGAGCAGAATGGCCGAGGCCAAACGCGGCGACACCCGGACACTTTCGGGCGGCTCAATGCGCGATTAGTTCCTTAACCACGCCGGCCCAGATCGCGTAACCGGCGGGGCTGAGGTGGACGCCATCAGGGGAAATTTCGGGTGACAAACCACCTTGCTGGTCGAGAAACTTGGCCGTCAGATCCGCGAAACGAACCGTCTTGCCGTTATCGAGCTTGCGGATAAGCGAGTTCAACTCCTGAATCTTCCGGCGGTCAGGCGAGTCTGGGGAACGATCCTTGGGAAAAGTGCCGAGCAGCAACACCTGGGTGTTTGGAAGTTTCGCGCGCAACCTGCCCACGATGGCGGCGACCCCGCGCGCAATCTCGGGGGCGGAATGAGGCGGCTTGGCCATGACGTTGTTCACTCCGATCATCAGCACGGCGACGCGCGGTTTGATTCCGTCGATGGCACCATTCTCAATCTGCCAGAGGACGTGCTGGGTTTGGCTGCCGGCAATGCCGATGCTGACCGCGTGGCAGGGAACAAACTCCTTTTCCCAAATCGCCTTGCCGATGTCACGCCAACCGCTGGTGATGGAATCGCCAATGAACAGGACCTCCAACTTTTCAGCCTGACTCTTGACGTCCGCCACGCGCTCCGCGTGCCGCAGTCGCCACTCGGGGTTTCCGCCATCGGGCCGGGCAGGGTCATTCTCCGGCGGGACGGCGGCGATGATCCGGCCGGTCAGTTTAGCTCCGGCCGGCAGAATGGAAATGCTCTGTTCCTTATCCAGCGACAAGACGAGCTTGGCGTCAGTGACCGGAACGCCCTTCTGCAAAGGCGCGCAACCTTCCATCGTGATCTGGTAGAGATCCACGCTCGGGATGCCCTTCCAATCCTCCGGCAGTTGCCACGTCTTGCTGGCGTAGCCTTGCCGGCTGTAGGCGATGATTTCCTTTCCGTTCCACAGCGCCGGAACAAAAAGATGGTCATCCTCACGCAACACGAAGTCGCCTCTGCGGATGATCCGTTTGCCCCCTTCGGTTCGCGCGACGACTCCATCGCTGTAATGGAGCGCGTTGTTCTCCAGCTTCACCCGCTCCAAGCGGCTCAGATAATACCACGGCAGGGTGGTGCGGCAGAACATGCCTTGGAATCCAGGCATCTGGTCTTTGTCTTTCTGCCAGATTTCTTCTCCGTGCATGCTGGAGCCGAAGCGGAAATCGCCATCGCCGCCCCGGTCGGTGCGGCCTCTCGCCCCCAGGCATTCCGGGATCTCCATCGGGTTCCACGAATACCACCACGACATCGCCTGCAGCCCCACAAAGTGTTCACCCGGCGGGTGGGCCCAGCCGGTTCCCTCGCCAGTGACATCAAAACCACGGTCCCGCCAGTAATGGAAAATCTTCCGTTGGGTTTCGACGTATTTCACCGGGGTCAATCCGCCATTTTCGGGTTTCGCGTGCCAAGGGCTCATGGGTCTGCCCCCGTCCCGATTGGCGATGAACACGTCAATATGAATGGTATGTCCTTCCTTCAGTTCGGGAATCATCTGGATCAACCCATCAATGCGCCGCTGCGCCAGACCGGCTTCCCATTCCTTGGGATAAACCACGCTATACATGTCCTCTCCTTTCATCTGGATGCCGCCAACCAAGAGCTTTCCGCTTTCATCTTTGGCGAAACAGTCCTTGGCGACATACTCCGCCCACAACGGACTTTGCTGGTAGGCGTCCGCCATGTTGAGGTGCAGGCTCACGGTCGTGTTGAACTTTCTGCCCTCGCGGATGAGCCATCGTAAGCTTTCGAGTGCCGTGGCGTCCTGCGCTCGTTTCAGGCGGGGATTTACTTCAGACCAAGCGGGATAGCCGTGGTCGTGGCCGCCTTTTTGCCAGCCGACGAGGTAAATGATCTTCGGGATCCCGCGCGTCAGGTTGTCGGCCTTGCGGATGACCTCCAGGGCCTCCTCGAAAGAACACATCACGTCGTGCGGTTTCTGAAACATGGGCTCTTTGGCCAGACGCTCCACTGGTTGCCCTTCCATGCCCAGGAAGAGTTTCAAAACCAAGGCCTGTTGGTGGTCCCGATAGAAAGGCACCACCACCACCTCGGTGCTGGCGTTGAGTCGCTTGCCCCCCTGCACAACCGTGGCTTCAATCGTGGCAACACCACCTTCTTTGGGCACAATCTCGTCGCCTTCAATGGCAACGACGTCCACATTTCCGCTGGCGCTTTTGGTCCGCGCCTTGATCACCACCTCCGGGGGACGAAGAGCGCGCTGGGAGCCGTCGGAATAGAAACCGGTCACGGTCAGTTTCCCTGTGACTTTAGGTTCGCGCACGGGATAGAGAAACTTTCGATCAACCGACAACGTCAAACGCTCCAACGTCTTTGCCCCAAGTTGAGTCGTGGTCGGCGGCGCCTTGGCCACCTTGGTCTCGTCCACCGGCAGCCAGTTGAACACCGCAGGCTTCGGTTCCACCTTGGTCCCGGCGGCCACAACTTCAAACTCGCCAACGTGATACTCGCGCGCCCCACGCTGACGATCAGCGTTATCGAGTTCGATCCGCTCGCTGGACGAAAACAAACCCACCCAGACCTGGTATTTTCCCGGCGCGGCGTCGGCCGGCACAAGGATCGGGAATGGCCCTTCGCGCACGAAACCGTTCGTCGGCCATTCGGCAGTCGGCAAGTCCGGCGAGAAATCCGCGCCAATGGGCCGTCCGTCCGGGCGAATCACGTGGACGAAGGCCGACAGTTCCACCAGCGACGGGCCGCTGGAGCGGAAGGTGTAAGTGGCTTGAACCGTGCCGCCGGGTGGCACGCGGTCGCGGTCTAACGCCAGCCTCGCCACGGCGGGCTTGAAATCGGCGAGGACCACTAGGGGCAACAGGCACAAGAGCAGAAGCGGGAGAACCAACCTCCAGACTCTAACGGACGTGAAGAGCCTCTGATGCTTCGGAAGTTTAAGCGTCGTGACCTCGGCTGCCACGAAGTTCATTAATCGCCCTACGGGTTTTGGGTTGCTATGAGTTTTCATTTATTTGATTTGCTAGGATTTTGCTTTTCCGCCCGCCGACCCGCGGAAGGTCAGAACGCGGACGGGCGGCGGGGAGTGAGGAGGTATGAGGAGTTTTTGTTTCATCTTGGGTAAGATTTAGAGTTTGCCGGTCTTGATGAATTCATGCCGCACCGCAGCCATCGCAGACTTTCCACTGGCGGATGTGAAGACGACTTCGCCGGGCTTGAACTCCACGGGTCGTCGACGATTTCGCCGTGTGGCGGATGCTTTTCCCCGCCGACCGCATCAGAGTTTCCGCCAAAGGGCACGCAGAAGAAATCGCCGCGTAGCGTGACCAGCACCGGCGCGGGCATTTTCACCGACTTCTTATCCTGCCACGGGCTGATGTGGTAAGGCTCCACGGGCTTCGCGCTCTCGCGGAAGAACGTGACCGGTGCCATGTTTCCGCCGAGTTTTGTCACCGCGACTTCGACTTCCTTCGTGGAAAGAATCGCGCTGGGCTGCGAATGGATGGTGCGGGTTTTCGCGACGTCGGCTGCGGTTGCAACTGCGGCGGTGCTCAGGAGGTGTGTGATGGGTAGGGACATATTGTCGTTGAAAAAGGATCAGGCGATGATGCCACGGACGACACTACCAGACACCTCAGTGAGGCGACAGTCACGCCCCGAGTAGCGATCCGTCAAGCCTCTCGTGGTCGAGCCCCATGAGGTGCAGGATGGTCGCGGGCAAGTCGTGGACGTGGATTTCGCGCTTGCCGGTGGCCCCAGACGACTGGAGACGAAGGCAGTGGTTGAAGATATTTGGAGGCGCGCTCGCGCCGCCCACTCTCATAGTGCCTGGATCAACTTTTAGGGAGCAAGCCGGGCGGGTTCGAGTCCCGTAGACTCCGCCGCTCTTTTTCAGCGAAGTCTGGGATAAAGGGTGGCGGATGTTCACCGGCGCAGTGCGCCGCACACATTCACTTGTATCCCAAGCGATTGGGCGAAGCTGGCTTTGGCAAACAGACACGCGTCCGCGCCTTTCGCATCGTTCGCATAGGCGACCTGGATATGATTCGCCTTGTGCTTGGCCATGAGTTGGTCGCGCGAGACGCCATACGTGACGGCGTGCATGATCGGCCATTGCGGCGTGGTGGCTTCGAGCCGGCGATGCGTCTCAGCGGCCGGAAGTTTCACGACTCCGCCGCGGCCGATGTCCATATGCAGCGCTTCGTTTTCGACGTAGATGCGCGACCAGACGATTTCGCCGGGCCGCGAGATGCCGTGCAAAGTGGAGCCGCCGTTGGGAAAATACATCGCGGGTTGCCGGAACCCTACCGCACCCTTCCAGCCGCCGATGAAATGGGCGGGAGGCGCGGCTCCGCTGATGAGGAAAACCCACACATATTCGCCGCCATACTCCGCGCCCCAGCGCACGTCGTGGAGCGTGTTCTCGACCGGCTGGAGGAGGGCGCGATGCACGCGGTTGGTGAGCAGTCCGTCGAGGCCGGCGCATTCGTCCACTTCGTTGAAATGGATGACGGGCTCGCCTTTGAAGAGCACGCGCCTGCCGTCGCGCGAGCGCACGGGCGGACGGGCGGCGTTGTTGAGCGTGCCCTCGACGAGGTCGCTCGCAGGCAGCAGGTCTTTCAAGCCCTGCTGATACTGGATGCCGATGGCATCGCAGCCGAAGTCATCCGCAATCCGCACGGCGGCGACATACATTTTGCACTGGAGCCGAATCTGCGCGTCGGTGAGGTCGCTCTCGTGGCGCGGGCCGGTGTGGAATTTCATCCCGCGTCTTTTCAACCAAGCGCGCACCGAGTCAGCCTCGGCGTCGGTCGTGCGGAGGGTCTCCGCGTAGAGCGCGGACTGGCTGAGTCGCTCTTTGAACACCCCGCACGCATGCAGCGCGTGATCGGGGATGATGGCGTTGAACATCCCCATGCAGCCCTCGTCGAAGATGCCCATGATGGCCTTTTCGCGCACAAGCTGCTGGCGTAAAAAGGGTGCGTCGGATGGATGCGCGCGCGGAGCAGGAGGGGCCTTTGCAAAATACATCGTCACTATTCACTCCGTTCAGAATGACGGCAGGGGTCTTGGCCGATCGCCCACCGCGAGATGTCCGCATGAGCAATCGGGGCGGCGTCGACGGCGAATGGCCTAAGCTTAGCGCTCGTGGAAGATTCTCCCGTTGCTGCGGTGGGTGTTCCCTTCCGGCGGCGAAACTCCCATCTGACGATGCCGCTCCGCCATCCCACAAATCTGCTCCCGACGGCGCGCACGCTGCTGGCGGTCTGGGGCGCGCTGGCGCTGGCGGAGCCCGTGGCGCGCGCGGCGGACGCGGTTTTTTTTGAAACGCGCATCCGGCCCGTGCTCCATGAGCACTGCATGGAATGTCACGGCGCGGAAAAGCAAAAGGGTGGGCTGCGCCTGGACTCGCGCGCGGGGCTGATGAAGGGCGGGGAGTCGGGCGACGCCGTGGTTCCGGGGAAGCCGGTGGAGAGTCTGCTGCTCAAGGCGGTGCGGCATGAGGACAAGGATTTGAAAATGCCGCCGCCGAAGTCCGGGCCGAGGTTGCCGGAGGCGGTCATCGCGGATCTCGCGGAGTGGGTGAAGGCGGGCGCGGTCTGGCCGCAGGATGCGCCCGCGGCGGCGGCGGTGGTGGAGGGGAAAAAGGAGCCCTTCGACTGGGCGAAGTTTCGCACGGAGCACTGGGCGTTTCGCCCGGTGGTGAAGACGGAGCCGCCCGCGGTGCGGGACACGGCGTGGGTGCGGAGTCCGCTCGATCGCTTTGTGCTGGCCAAGCTGGAGGCCGCGCAGCTCCCGCCTGCGCCGCCCGCGGAAAAGCGCACGCTCATCCGCCGCGCGTATCTCGATCTCACCGGCCTGCCGCCCACGCCCGAGGAGGTCGCGGCCTTTCTCGCCGATGCGTCGCCGGAGGCCTTCGCGAAGGTCGTGGACGCGCTGCTCGCCTCGCCGCACTACGGCGAGCGCTGGGGCCGGCATTGGCTGGATGTCGCGCGGTACAGCGACGGGCTGGGCGGTTTTCTCGACGCCGACCCGCTCCCCGAGGCGTGGCGTTTCCGCGACTGGGTCGTCGCCGCGCTGAACCGCGACCTGCCTTACGATCAGTTCGTGCGCGCGCAGATCGCAGGCGATCTCATTTCGGAAAACCGCGACCTCAGCATCGCGACGGGCTTCTTCGCGGTCGGTCCGACTTACATCTCGGACGGCGGCGATCCCGACGCCAAGGCGCAGGCCGACGCGGAAACGCTGGCGGATCGCGTGGACACTTTTTCGCGTGCGTTCCTCGGGCTGACCGTCGCGTGCGCGCGCTGTCACGATCACAAATTCGACCCCATCACCGCGCGCGACTACTACGCGCTCGCCGGCATTTTCCACAACACCAAGGCCGGCCTCGTCCTGCTGGAGAAAGGCGAGGCCGCCGCCGCCTTCGACGCCGCGCAGAAGGAGATCAAGGCACTCGCCAAAAAAATCCACGAGGCCAAGGACGACGAAGCCGCGCGCGCGAAACTCCCCGCGATGAAGGAGGAACTCGAACGTCTCCGCAAAGCCGCGCCGCCTGCGCCGGCCAAAGCCCACACGCTCGCCGACACCGGGAGCGTGGATTTGGCGGTCGCTATTCGCGGCGATCTGCGCCGGCATGGCGAACCCGCGCCGCGCCGTTTTCTCCAGATTCTCGCGGGCGAAAATGCCCCGCTTTTCCGCGCAGGCAGCGGACGCCGCCAGCTCGCCGACGCCGTCGCCGATCCCTCCAATCCGCTCACCGCGCGCGTCCTCGTGAACCGCGTCTGGCAGCACCACTTCGGCCAGGCGCTCGCGCGCACGCCGAGCAATTTCGGCGTGATCGGCGACAAGCCCACGCACCCGGAGCTGCTCGACTGGCTCGCCGCGAGCTTCGTCGAGGACGGCTGGTCTTTGAAAAAACTCCATCGCCGAATCCTCCTCTCCGCGACCTGGCAGATGAGCAGCCGCCACGCGCCCGCCGCCTTTGCCGCCGACGGCGAAAACCGCCTCCTCTGGCGGATGAACCCGCGCAACCTTGAAGTCGAGCCCTGGCGCGACAGCCTCCTCGCCGTCACCGGCGAGCTCGACCGCACCCTCGGCGGTTCGCCCTCGGACAAGCTCCTCGAAAGTCCCCGCCGCACTCTTTACGGCAAAATCAGCCGCAACGGCGACAAGCTCGCGTCCGACGAATTCCTGCGCCTTTTCGACTTCCCCGCGCCGCGCACCACCAGCGAGCAGCGCGCCACCAGCACCGTCCCGCAGCAGCAGCTTTTCCTGATGAACAGCCCCTTCATGTCCGCCCGCGCCACCGCCCTCGCCGCCCGCCTCCAGCGCGCCGCCCCCCACGCCCCCGCCCGCATCGCCCGCGCCTACGAACTGCTCTACGCCCGCCCGCCCACCGCGCCCGAGACCGCGCTCGGCCTCGCCTACCTCGCCGACCCCGCCGGCGGCCCACCCGAAGCCTGCTGGAAATCCTACGCGCAGGCCCTCCTCTCGGCCCACGAGTTTCGGCAGGTGCAGTAAAAGGCGCGCGTGAACAACCTTGCGCCCTTGCCCCCGCAGGATGCGCCCCGCCCGCGCTGGGGGCTGCGCGGGCTGCTCCTGCTCGCCCTCGCCACCACCGCCTGGGTCGGCTGGCGCGCATACGACCACCGCGCCGCCATCCGCGAGGCGCGGGCGGCGGGCTACGAGTGGGAAGTCCGCGAGCCCATCGGCCTCATCCGCGCGGACTGGCACGCGGCTTTCAAAAAGGAGACTTGGACGAAGAGCTACTGGCTGTTCGAGGTCGGCGTGGGCCGCGACCTCGCCACCCTCCGCCCGCTCCTCCTCCGCCTCCGCCCGACGTGGC
>CAYQBV010000184.1:0-8485 GCA_964415705.1 uncultured Chthoniobacter sp.
TGACGAATGACGAATGACGAATGACGAATGACGAATGACGAATGACGAATGACGGTGGAGCGCTGGAGTGGTGCGGAGCGCGAAAGAAACGCGGTCATCCTGAGCGGAGCGGAGGCTTTGCGAAGCGCAGTCGAGCCGAGGCTTTGCGAGACAGCCGAGTGGGCGGAGGTGGGGAGGCAACGACCTCTAACTCCAGGCGGGGGCGGAGGCGGCGGGTTGGTCGGCGGGGAAGTGCCAAATGACTCGTGACGAATGAATCCCGAACGCCGGGTGACCCAACGCCCACGCGTTGTCATTCATTCCCCATTCGTCATTCCAAAAAGCACCTCCCGCCGTAGCCACGCCAGCACCTCCTCCTTCCCCTTCTCGCTCCGCAAATCCACAAAGATCACCGGACGCTCCCCGCGCATCAGCTTGGCATCCCGCGCCATCACGCCGAGGTCTGCTCCGACGTAGGGCGCGAGTTCCGTTTTGTTGATCAGCAGCAGATCACTGTGGCGGATCGCGGGGCCGCCCTTGCGCGGGATTTTGTCTCCCTGGGCCACGTCGATCACGTAGATGAAGGCCTCCACCAGCTCGGGCGAAAACGTGGCGCTGAGATTGTCGCCGCCGCTTTCGACGAGGATCACCTGCGCGTCCGGGTGCCGCTTTTCCAGCTCCGCGATGGCCGCGAGATTCATCGAGGTGTCGTCGCGAATCGCCGTGTGCGGGCACCCGCCGGTCTCCACGCCGATCACGCGATCCGCCGCCAGCGCGTCGTTGCGCACGAGGAATTCCGCGTCCTCGCGCGTGTAGATGTCGTTGGTCACCACGGCGAGCGAAAGCTCCCCGCGGAGCCACTGGCAGAGCCGCAGGACGAGCATGGTTTTTCCCGAGCCGACCGGCCCGCCGATGCCGATGCGGACGACGCGTTTGGATGTTTGAGGTGTGGTCATGAGATGAACAGCCGCTCCTCCGCGCGCTCGTGGCGCATGGCGGCGATTTCGAGGAGCGGATTGAACCAGCCGGCGTCGGCGCGGGCGATGGCGAGGGAGCCGTGGATGACGGATGTCGCGTCGGCGCAGGCGGCGCGGAGGACGCGCTGGCAGGCGTCCTGGCCGATGCGGATGAGCTTCAAGGCCGCCGCGCAGATGGCGGCGAGGGATTGGTAAAAGTAGGTCGTCAGCGCGGCGACGAGCGGCACGCCTGCGCTGCGCGCCTGCAAGCCGCAGACCACGAGATGATGCCCGGCGGCGCGGCCCTCGCGGATGGCGGTGTCGAACTCGGCGAGCCCCGCCGCATCGGAGATCGTGCGCAGCGCTTTCAACCGCCGCACGCCGAGCTGCGCGCTGGCCTCGCGGCTTTCCCGCGCGAGCTTCCAGGCGCTGATCTCGGTATCGAGCGCGCGGAGTTCGTCGAGGGTTTCCGCGGCAAAGGCGAAGCGCAGATACGGCAGCTCATGCTGGCGCTGCGCGGGGCTGATCTGGTCGCGGAGGAAACGCCCGAGCGAGGCTTCGTCGCGGACCACGCCGAGCCGCACGCTTTCCTCAAAACCCAGCGAGTGCGCATACGCGCCCGTGGGGAAAAGCGCGTCTGCCGTCTGCAGCAACCACGCCAAATCTGAAATCTGAAATCTGAAATCTGAAATCGCCATCAGTGCCGGTGCCCGCCGCTCAGCGGATGGAAGACGCGCTTGCACGCGATAAAGGCGATGCCTTCGCGCTGGAAGAGTTGCCGCACCGCCGGGTCATCGTTCACGCGCACGATCTCGCCCGCGACTTCGATCTGAAAATGCAGGTTGCCGATCATCCACCCGAGCCGCGCAGCGGTCGGCGAGTCCGTGCCGAGTACGACCTCCAGCACCGGCTCGTATTTCTGCGCGATGACATAGACGTCCGCATCGCTTTGGAAAACCGCCGCGCCATCCGCGAGTGGTGCCGCGAGATCGAAGCCAAATTCCCGCCCGTCCTCGGCCACGCCGCGCCAGCGTCGTTTCGCCAGCGTGAGCCGCTCGACGGCGAGGCGCTGGACCGGCAAAGACCGCGACCAATCGGCGAGCGCGTGGTGAACCAGATCCACGCTCAGAACAGGAAATACCGCTGCGCCAGCGGCACCACGGTTGCGGGCTCGCAGGTCAGCACGCGGCCGTCGGCCTTCACGGTGTAGGTCTCGGGATCGACTTCGATTTTCGGCAGCGTGTCGTTCCAGAGCAGGTCGCGCTTGGAAATGTGGCGCGTGTTCTTCACGGCGCTCAGGCGCTTGGAAAGCGGCGGCAGTTTGCCGGAGCGGAGCGCGGCGTCGCTGACGAAGGTGAGGCTCGTGGAAAATTTCGCGCGGCCGTGGGCGGCGAATTGTGGGCGGTAAAAGGTGGGCTGCGGCGTGGGAATGCTGGCGTTTGGGTCGCCCATGTTCGCCATCGCAATGAGTCCGCCTTTCAAGATGACCTCCGGCTTCACGCCGAAAAACGCGGGCTTCCAGACGACGAGATCGGCGAGTTTGCCGACCTCAATGCTGCCGACCTCGTGTGCAAGTCCGTGTGAGATGGCGGGGTTGATCGTGTATTTCGCGATGTAGCGCAGGGCGCGGAAGTTGTCGGCGGGGCGCGGGGATTCGAGGACGCCAAACTGCACCTTCATCTTGTGCGCCGTCTGCCAGGTGCGGGTGATGACTTCGCCCACGCGGCCCATGGCCTGCGAGTCGCTGGACATCATCGAAAATGCGCCGAGGTCGTGCAGCAAATCCTCGGCGGCGATGGTCTCGGGCCGGATGCGGCTTTCGGCAAAGGCGACGTCCTCGGGGATTTTCGAGTCGAGGTGGTGGCAGACCATGAGCATGTCGAGATGCTCGTCGATGGTGTTGACCGTGAAGGGCCGCGTCGGGTTCGTGGACGACGGCAGCACGTTCGCCTCGCCGCACACGCGGATGATGTCGGGCGCGTGTCCGCCGCCCGCGCCTTCGCTGTGAAAGGTGTGGATCGTCCGACCTTTGAACGCGGCGATGGTGTCCTCGACAAAGCCGGACTCGTTGAGCGTGTCGGTGTGGATGGCGACCTGCACGTCGAATTCGTCGGCCACGCCGAGGCAGCAGTCGATGGCCGCGGGCGTGGTGCCCCAGTCCTCGTGCAGCTTCAGCCCGACGACTCCGGCGAGCACCTGCTCGCGCAGCGGTTCGGGCGTGGCGCAGTTGCCTTTGCCGAGAAAGCCAAGGTTCATCGGGTATTCGTCCGCGGCTTCGAGCATGCGGTGGATGTTCCAGATGCCCGGCGTGCAAGTCGTGGCGTAAGTGCCGTGCGCCGGGCCAGTGCCGCCGCCGATCATCGTGGTGATCCCGCTCGCCAGCGCGTGCTCGATTTGCTGCGGGCAGATGAAATGGATGTGCGTGTCGATGCCGCCTGCGGTGACGATGCAGCCTTCGCCCGCGATGACCTCGGTCGCCGCGCCGATGATCATCGAGACGCCGCGCTGGATGCCGGGGTTGCCCGCGTGCCCGATGCCGACGATGCGCCCGTGCTTCACGCCGATGTCCGCTTTGATCACGCCCTGCACCGCGTCGAGGATCAGCGCGTTTGTGATGACGAGATCGAGCGACTCCGCATCCAGCGCGGTGGGCGACTGCCCCATGCCGTCGCGGATGACTTTGCCGCCGCCAAATTTCACCTCGTCGCCAAGCGCGCCCGCCTCCGCGATCAGGTCGCGCTCGACCTCGATGAACAACTCCGTGTCTGCCAGCCGCACGCGGTCCCCGACGGTCGGGCCGAACATCTCGACGTATTGGCGGCGGGTCATCTTCATTTAGGAAGTAAGATTTAGGATTTAGGAAGTGGTCAGAGCTTGCCGTTGATCTTGGTGTTGAAACCGAAGACCTCGCGCAGGCCCGCGAGCGCGACGAGTTCGACTTCCCGCGTGTCGCCCGGCTCAAAGCGCACGGCGGTGCCGGCGGGGATGTTCAGCCGAAACCCGCGCGTCGTCTCGCGGTCGAAACGGAGCGAGGAATTCGTCTCGAAGAAATGGTAGTGGCTGCCGACCTGAACCGGCCGGTCGCCGGTGTTCGCGACCGCGAGCACTTTTGTTTCGAGGCCGGCGTTGGCTTCGAGGTCGGGCGCGGACGCGGGGATGATTTCGCCGGGGATCATGGGGAAGTGTTCAGTGTTCAGTATGCAGTGTTCAGTATGCAGTGTTCAGTATGCAGGAGCTTCGACGGCGACGGCAGCATTCGGAAAACTGCAAACTGAATACTGAACACTGAACACTACCGCCTTCATCGGATCGGATTATGCACCGTCACCAGCTTCGTCCCGTCCGGGAACGTCGCCTCCGCCTGCACCTCGTGGATCATCTCGGCGACGCCTTCCATCACGTCAGCCTTTTTCAAAATGGTCGCCCCGAAACTCATCAACTCCGCCACGCTCCGGCCATCGCGCGCGCCTTCAAAAATCTCGTAGGTGATGATCGCGATCGCTTCGGGATAATTCAGCTTCACCCCGCGCGCTTGCCGGCGGCGCGCGAGGTCGGCGGCGACGACGACCAGCAGCTTCTCCTGTTCGCGCGGCGAGAGGTGCATCAACGGCGGCGGACCAGCCATCGGACGCCGTTGGCCAGCGCGGCGATGGCAAGCAGCGAGATGAGCAGCACCGCGAACTCCGCCTCGTGACCGGCGTGCGGCGGGCCGGCGGACACATCCAGGACGGAATGACCGGGATGCGCGAGGGCGAGCGCGGGCGAGAGAGCGAGGACGGCGGTGAAGAATGCAGTTCGTTTCATGGGCGCGTGTGTAGAGGAATTCTCTAGCTGGGGCGAGCGACGAGTTTGCGCAGCAGTTCGTCGCGTTCGGGAGTGGGGGCGCGGTCGTGGGCAAGGAGGCTGAGGAGTTCGCGTTTCAGGTCGAAAAACTCGCGCGTGAGCTTGATGTCCGGAGGGCGCTCGGCGCCGAACGGGACTTTGATCTCGCGGATGATGCGGCCCGGGCGGTCCGGGGAAACGAGGATCCGCGTGGAGAGATAGATGGCCTCCTCGACATCGTGCGTCCCAAAGAGCGTGGTGATCTTTTCGTGCCGGCTGAGCCGCAGCAGAAGTTCCTGCATTTCCTCGCGCGTCTGCGCATCGAGCGCGCCGAAGGGCTTGTCCATGAGCAGCACCTTCGGCTTCGCCGTGAGCGCGCGGGCGATCGCGCCCCGCTGCGTCATGCCGCCGGAGAGTTTGCGCGGGTAGGATTTGTAGAAACTGGCGAGACCCATCACAGCGAGCAGCGAATCGGCGCGGCCGATGTCGCTGATGATCTTGCCGCTGCCGGAGAGCGAGTGGACGTCGGCGTCGTCTTTCTTGAACGTCTTCAGGTTCGCCTTGAGGTCGAAGAACTTCGTGCCGGGAAGGAACGCTTTGTAGTCCTCGGGCTTTTGCTCCACGACCTTCGCCGCCTCGTTCCCGTTTTTGTCGATGAACTCGATCACGTCGAAACAAGCGGCGACGACCTTCTGGATGTCCGCGGCGCGTTTGGTGGCGACCTTCGTTTGAAAGACCAGCGGGTCGGGAATCAGGCCCGGCACATCCTTCGAGGTGAAAAGCAGGTTGGCTTTGCCTTCCTTCATCACGTCGTTCAGCGACGGTTGCCAGAGCACGGCGGCGTCGAGTTTGCCCTGGCGAAAGGCGGCCGCAGCGTCCGGTACGGTCATGTTCTTAAAAACGATGTCCTTCTCGGTCATGCCGTTCTTGGCCAACGCCTGCAGCAGGAGGAAGTGATCGACCGTGCCGAGTTCCGTCGCGACCGTTTTGCCCTTGAGCGATTTGATCGTCTTGAACTCCTTCTTCGCCACAAACCCGTCGTTACCGGCAGAGTGGTCGTTGGCGAGGACGACCTTGAGTTTGAAGCCTTCCGCCAGCGGCGGGATCGTCCCGCTCCAGGTCTGGCAGTTGGCGTCGAGCTTGCCGGTGTGCAGCGCAGTGAGGGAGTCGGTGTAGATGGGAAACCACACCAGCTTCACATCGACGCCGTGCTTCTTGAAAAAGCCCTTTTCCTTCGCGATCTCCCAAGCTGTCCAGCCGGGCCAGTCGGAGTAGCCGATCTTGAGGGGTTCGGCGTGCGCGCTGATCGCAAAGGCCAGGGCCAGCGCGGAGGTGAGCAGGCTTTTAATTTTCATGGTGGATGCGGGTTTTGGGCTGTTGGTGGGACGGTTGCGAATTCGGTCGGCGGCGGCATTTGCAAGGTCCGTGCCAACGGGCCGCACGGATCCGCACTGGGCGCGCGAGACAGCCCGGATACAGGGCGCGCTGGGATCGGTGGGTTTCGAGACGTGGGCGGCGGGAGTATGACGAAGCGCATACAAACTCACACGGTGGACGATTCTGGACATCCCGAATGGTCAAAATGCGCCGCGTTTTTGGGTGAGGAATAATACGAACGCACGGAAAAGTAATACGGTCACTGGACAGGAAAAGTCTCGCGCGTTAGCTCCTAGGCTCGTCGCCCAGCCGCCGCCTTCATGCCCCGCTCACGCCGCAAACCCAACGCCACCCGCATCAGCATTTCGCTGCCCGTCACGCTCTTCGATGAACTCGACGAAATGGTGGCCAGGCGCGGCTACGCCAGCCGCTCGGACGCAATCTCGAAGATGATCAGCGAGCAGCTTGTTTCCCATCAACAGGAGCTGGGTAAGGGGGTCATGGCCGGGACGATCACGCTCATCTACGACCACGCCAAAGCGGGCCTCGCCTCGCGGCTGCTCAGCATCCAGCACAAGTGGCTCAAGGAGGTGATCTCATCGCAGCGCGTGCATCTGGAAAACCACCACAGCTTGGAAGTCCTGCTCGTCCAAGGGCCCGGCTACCGGCTCAAGCAGATCGCGGCGGAACTCATCGCCTGCAAGGGCGTGAAGCACGGCTACCTCACGGTCACGTCCACGATTCTCCCGCCCATCCACTGAGCGATGTCCACGGTTGATCCATCGCTCATTCGTTTCGAGGAAATCGTGCCCGCCGGGGCGAACTGGTCGCACGTCCTCAAGCGCGGCACGACGCTCCGCATCCCGGACACGGAGGGCGGCGCGAATGTCTCGGCGCTGTTCTACAATTTCGAATTGGCGTGCGAGCGGCTGAATCTACCGGCCACGCTGAAGTGCCAGCACATCGCCCGGCTGACGAAGGGGGCGTGCCTCTACTCGGACATGGGCTGAACCCTCGTCTCAATCACCGAGAACACCTGCGGCTGGCACGATCCTCTGGCCGGTTGCTCGAACGCGAAGATCGTCCCGGCGAAGTATGGCGAACTGGGTTACCAGACCGCGCGCAACGCCTGGCATCGCGTCGCGCACAGCGGCTTCCTCCGCGAACTGGGCACATACGGCATGGGCGAGCGCGACCTCGCGATGAACGTGAACTTTTTCCAGAAGGTGACCGCTGATGACGCGGGCCGGTTGGTCGATCAAGCGGGGAACTCTTAGCCGTATCTCTGCAGTTGGAAAAGAGTGTCACCGTCTGGGAGTGGTTGTGGTGTGAAACAAAACCGCTTCCAACGCCACCCGGCTTCGGCTCACCAAACGGTGACAGAAGCAATCAAACTCAACACCGGCGCCAAGATCATCCGGATTCTGCCCACCCAACAGAAGCTCAGCGCCCACGCCGGGCAGGCGACCTTCTTCGGCTTTTTGGCGCTGCGCAAAGTGCGCGCGTTCGTGGCGGGACTTTTGCCGCACCGGCCCACCAGCCCCAACGCCATCAAGCCGGTGGAGATCGCGCTGGGCTTCATCGCCGGCATCCTCGCCGGGGCCGACAAGCTGGCGCGCATCGCCCACCTGCGGGGCGACCCGGTGCTGCCGGCCATCATGGAAGTGCGCCGGCTCCCGAGCCAGTCCACCCTCTCGCGCTTTCTGGCCTGCTTTGATGGCGCGGGTAAAAATCTGCGCTGCTTCCGGGCGCTCTGGCGCTGGGGCATGGAGCGGCTGCCCAGCCGGCGCGAGGGCTACACCCTCGACCTCGATTCGACCGCGCTCCTGGACGAGGACGGAAAGCAGGAAGGCGTGCGCGTCGGCCACACCCGCTTCGGCTTGAAGCCCTGCCTGCAGCCGCTTTTGGCGGTGCCCGAGGAGGCGAAGCTCGTCGCGCAGTTCTGGCTGCGGCCCGGCAACGCGCACGGCACGAGCAACGTCATCGCCTTCACCCTCGACCTGCTCGACAACCTGCCCCGCCACCTGCGCGGGCGGCGGCAAGCTGCTCATCGACTGTCCCGGCTACAAATACCAGGCGCTGCTGACCAACCTGCCCGCGCGTGGCAGCGCGTGGCAGCGCGTGGCAGCGCGCTGGAAGTCTGGCGCGACTACAAAGGGCGGGCCGGCATCGCGGGCGTGATCAAGGAACTCAAGGCGGGCTTTGGGCTGCCCGGGCTGTGCTGCAAAAAGTTCTTCGCCATCGAGGCGGCGCTCTCGCGCTGCGTGTTCACCGACAACCTCACCGTGCGCTTCGTCCGGCACCTCGGCTGGCTGGAGCGGGTGAGCATCGGCCCGCTGCGCCACCGGCTT
>CAYQBV010000185.1:0-8475 GCA_964415705.1 uncultured Chthoniobacter sp.
CTTCAGCAGCGTGCTCACACCTCCCTGATTCCGCATCAGCGCCTTCATATTCCAGTGGATGTGCCCCGGCTGTGCGGTGCCCTCCCGCGTGAGCGCGATCTGCCGCGCGATCTCGGAAGCGGGCCGGGACGAGCCGATGCGCTCCGTTGCGATGCCCGGCCAGATCGGCTTCCCGGCGGTGCTCTGCGCGCGCCACCATTTCAGCAGCACGGGGAAACTTTGCTTGGCCGGCTCGCACGACCAGTAAAGCTGCGGCGCGAGATAGTCGCACCAGCCTTCGGCCAGCCATTTCCGCGAGTCCGCAAAAAGCTGCCCGTAGCAGTCGAGCTGCGCCTCAGTGGTCGCCGGAACACCGGGCCGCCAGATGCCAAACGGGCTGATGCCCACCTTGACCGACGGCTTCTCGGCTTTTACCGCGCGATACATTTCCGCCACGAAGCGGTTGATGTTGTTGCGCCGCCAGTCGGCCTTGCTCATCCCGCTGCCGGCTCCGTGGCGTGCCCAGGTCGCCCCGTCGGGGAATTCCGCGCCGCCTTTCGGGTAGGGGTAAAAGTAGTCGTCAATGTGCAGGCCATCGATGTCGTAACGCCGTACGATGTCGAGGATCACGTCGATCACGTAACGCCGCGCCTCGGGCTCGCCGGGATCGACCCACTTCTGTCCCGCGTATGCGCGAATCCACTCGGGATGCGTGCGGCTCACGTGGTTCGCAGCAGGTGGGGCTTTCGTTCCCGTCGCCGCGCGAAAGGGATTCACCCACGCGTGCAGCTCAATGCCGCGGGCGTGCGCTTCGCTGATCGCGTAAGCCAGCGGATCGTAGCCCGGCCCCACGCCCTGCTCGCCCGAGAGAAACACCGACCACGGCTCGCGGCGCGAAACGTAGAGCGCATCGCTCGCCGGGCGGACCTGGAGCAGGATCGCGTTCAGCTTCAAATCCGCGGCGCGGTCCAAAATCGCCCGCAACTCGGCCTTTTGCTCCGCCGCCGACAACCCCGGACGCGACGGCCAGTCGAGATTGTGGACCGACGCCACCCACGCCCCGCGGAACTCGGCAGCCGTCCTCGGGACGAGGGCCGGGGAGAGGAGAGCGAGCAGGACGAGCAGGCGGAGGAGATGGATTTTCATGGTGGAAAAGCGTGGCGAATGCAGCCGATTCCCGCGGGTCGGCGAGGCGGAAGCGGAACCCGCGGGCGGCGAAAGTAGCGCAAGCCTCCGGCGTGCGAGCGTCCCCGACCGCCCAGCCGGGGACTCGGCGCTACTTGGCCGCTGGCGCAGCGGGGCCGGCTTTGAAAAGGCGCAGCAGCGCGCTGTCGGTCGTCAGCACGAGCGTGGTCTCGGGGGCGAAGACGGTGCGGTAGGATTCGAGCGTGCGGCTGAAGGTGTAGAACTCCCGCGCCTCGGCCGTCTGGCCGTAGGCACCGGCATAGATCGCCGTGGCCTCGGCATCGGCCTTGCCCTGGATTTCCTGCACCTGCCGATACGCCTCGGACTCGATCTGCTGCATGTCGCGCTCGCGTTTGCCCAGAATCTCCGCAGCCTGGCCCTCGCCCTCGGAGCGGTAGCGGGAGGCGATCTGCTGCCGCTCGCTGACCATCCGCCCGTAGATTTTCGCCGCAACGCCGGGGTTGTAGTTGATCCGCTTGAAGCGCACGTCGAGCAGCTCCATCCCGTACTCGGCGAGCAGCGGTTGTGCGGCCGCGAGGATCTCCGCCTCCAGAGCGGCGCGGCCGGACTGAATCGCCGGAAGCACTGCTCCCACGCTTGCGTCGATGCTCGCGTCGGCGACGGGTTTGCGGTCGCGCTGGGTGCGGATCAGCTCCACGAGCTGGTGCCGGGCGACCGCGTTGCGCGTCTCGCTACCGAGGATGTTGGTGATCCGGTTCTGCGCAGTTTTCTCGTCCCGCATGCGCACGAAATACTTCTGCGCATCCGTGATCCGCCAGCGGGCGAAGGCGTCCAAGTCGATGTAGAGTTTGTCCTCCGTGGGCATGTCGGCGGACGGGCCGTCCCACTCGAGGATGCGCTTTTCGATGCGGTTCACCTTCTGGATGAACGGCACTTTCCAATGCAGCCCCGCCGTGGTCACCGGCGCGCCGATCTGCTCGCCAAACTGCGTGATGATGATCTGCTCCGTCATCGGCACGGTGTACGCCGAGGCGAAAAGCAGCAGGGCGGCGGCGGTCAGGAGCGGGAGAAAGAGGGCGCGGTTCATTTGGCTTTTTGGTCGAGTTGGAGGAGCGGGAAAATCTGGCCGGCTTTTTCGTCGAGGACGATTTTTCGGGAGATCTGCGGCAGCACTTCCTGCATCGTTTCCAGGTAAAGGCGCTGGCGGGTCACGTCCGGCGATTTCACATATTCGGCGAGCGTCGCGTCGAAACGCCCGGCATCGCCCTTGGCCTCGTTCACCCGTTTCACGGCGTAGCCCTGCGCGGCGCTGACCTTGCGCAGCGCCTCGCCTTTGGCCCGCGGGACGACCTTGTTGTATTCGCCATTCGCGAGGTTGATGGCCTGCTGCTTTTCCTGCTGCGCCTGGTTCACTTCGCTGAAGGACGCCTGCACCGCCTTGGGCGGATGCACATTCTGGAGCTGCACCTGCATGACCGTGAGGCCCAGCCCGTAGCGTTTCACCAGCGCCTGCATGCGGATCAGCGCCTCACTTTCGATCTCCTGCCGGCCGATGGTCAGCACCTCGTCGATGGTGCGGTCGCCCACCACTTCGCGCATCACCGCTTCGCTCGCGTCGCGCAGCGTCCCCTCGGGCTCGCGGACGTGAAACATGAACTGTTCCGGATCCTCGATCCGGTACTGCACGATCCACTCGATGAGCGCCATGTTCAGGTCGCCGGTGACGATGTTGCGCTCCTCCTCCGGGTCTTCGGAACGCTGCGCCGGGTTCGTCGCACCCGGCGTATTGAAACCGAAGTCCAGCGTGAGCTGGCGCTCCACGGGCACAATGGTGATGGCGTCGATGCCGAGCGGCAGCTTGAAGCGCAGGCCCGGCTTGACCAGCTCCACGAAGCGACCAAACCGCGTGAGCACGCCCACGGAGTCCGCCGGCACGCTGGTGAAGCTGGAGAGCACGAACCACAGGGCGACGATCCCGAGGATGATGAGGCTGACGAACCGACCGGCGTTGGGCGGAATGTTGAGCTGCTGAGGTGTGACGTTTCTGATGGCCATGAGGAATCGGTATTAAACGGGAACGTCGGGAAAAGCGAGCACGCACATTTCGCCAGACCGCCTTCACCCGTTATTTCGGACCACTCTTCGCCTCGCGGCAGGCTCTCCGTATCGCGAGCGAAGCTGCCCGCAAGCGGCGGTGCGGGCGGGATGCTGATCGCCGGGGTGGCGGCGCTGACCGGTTCCCGGGGCTTGGGCGGCGTGGTGCCCGCGGTTCGGCGCGAGGAAGGGAATCGCCTCTTTTTGATCGAGCATGCTCACGCTCACGCCGAGGCAGATGCTTCCGTCTGTCGGCCGTATCGGGCCCTCGATGCCATCGAGCTTCGCGAGGTTGGCGCGCTCCTCGGTGAGGTCGATGCGCTGTTTGCCGCGGGCGGCGATGAAATTGAACGCCACCAGAATCCCGAGCATCGCGACGATGCCGAGCGCGGAATAGATGGAGGTTTCGAGTCCTTTTTTCATGTGCGGGAAAAGCGGGGAGACAACTCCGCGCGAGGATTTGGCATTGGCAGATTCCGCCGATCGCTGTCACTTCTCCGCCCGAACGCCACTGCTTATGTTTCTGCCCGGTCAAAAAGTCGCCTGCATCAATGGACGCTTCCCACTCGGGATCGAGCGCTACTTCCCGTCCCTGCCCAAGGAAGGCCAGCAATACACCATCCGCGACATCGTGCCCGGCATCGGGCCGCAGGGCGGCGAGGGCGAGATCGCGGTCTATCTCATCGAGATCATCGGCAGCATCAACGACCACGGCATCGAACGCGGCTTCAACGCCGAGCGCTTCGCCCCGCTCCAAACGGACGAAGACGAGCTGGAGCAGGTCCGCGAAGACGAGCTGGTCTTGGTGTAGCCGGGCCGCTCGCTGAGCGCCCCGTCAGTAGCCCGCGCGGTAGGGCCGGCGCACCCACTCATTCGCCTCCGGCACATTCGGAAACGCGAGCTTGGCCGCGTCCCACTCCAGCACTTTTTTTGGAAACCGCGTGGCCACTCCGCCGAGCAGCACGGCTTCCGTCAGCGGGCCGGCGTAGGCAAAGGACGCATCCGTGTTTCCGCGCTCGCCGAGGATCGTTTTCAGGAACTGTTGATAGTGGTTGTCGCCCGCCACTTTCACCACCTCCCGGCCCGTGGCGGCACCGTAGAGTTTCGGCATCGAGATGTGCGGGAGCACCATCACGCCGTCGGTGCCGAGGAAAATGCTGCCCTGGCTCGGGATGGCTGCGCCTTTTTCATCCGCGCTGCCATCGGCCGCCCGCAACTGCGCCTGAATCTCCGCGGGCGGACGCTGGTCGCCGTCATACCAAATGACTTTTACGGTCTTGCCTTCGGTGTAGGCGGTGCCGGGAAACTCGTAGTGGATCACCGCGTCCGTGGCCCACGAGTGGGCGTTGGGCGCGGGGCCTTCGCTGCGCACGCTGAGCGGCGCGGTGAGCGCCAGCGCGGCGAAGACGGGATCGTAAATGTGGCAGCCCATGTCGCCAAAGGTGCCGGTGCCAAAGTCGAGGCGCTTGCGCCAGTTGCCGGGGTGATACCACTCCTTCCCGATGAAAGGACGCTCGGCGCAGACGCCTTGCCAGAGGTCCCAATGAAAGCCCTCGGGAATCGGGTCAACCCGGTCGGGCATCGCGCCGTTGTCGCCCCACTTCTTGCTGCTCCACGTGTGGACTTCGCGGACTTTGCCGATGACCCCGGTCTGAATGAGCTGCACCGCGCTGCGATACTCGGAGCCGCTGTGGATCTGGATGCCCATCTGCGTGACGCGCTTTTTTTCGGCCGCCAAAGTGCTCATCGCCCGGACTTCGCCGATGTCGTGCGCGAGCGGCTTCTGGCCATAGACGTGGAGGTTCCGCTTTAGCGCCGCGAGGCCGATCGGCGCGTGCATGTGATCGGGCGTGGAAACGTTCACGCTGTCGAGATCGGTCTCCTTTTCCAGCAGCTCGCGGAAATCAGTATAGACCCGCGCGTTCGGGAATTTTGCTTTGAAACTGGCGAAGTGTTTCTCATCCACATCGCACCCGGCGACCACCTCCAGCGCGGCATGCTTGGAAAGGTCGCCAAGGTCCGCCGCGGCCATCCCCGAGCAGCCAAACGTGGCATGGCGGATTTTGCCATTGGGCGAAAGCGCGCGCGCGCCGCTGGTGACCCACGGGGCGATCATCACGCCGAGGGCGAGTTCCTGGAGGAAAGAGCGGCGGGAGCGGAGTCGCGTGTTCATCGCGCCACCGTTCACAGCGCGGGCGAGGGGTGTCAATGCGGTTTCGCGGCGGTGGCTGCGGGGCGGTGGTGATTGGTGAATGGTGATCGGTGAATGGCGGTCCGCTGCCACCGATCACCATTCACCAATCACCGATCACCAATCACTCACCCTCATCACTCGCCAACGCGCGCCCACTCGGCTAGCGTCCGCGCTTTCCCATGCCCACCGTCACCACCACCTATCTCGAAATCCTCTCGCCCGCCGACATCCGCGCGCGGCGGTGCGAGGATGAGCGATTTTGGATCGGCGAATGTGCGGTGCGGCAGGGGGCGTTCAATCGGTTTCTCTATTTCACGGTCGGCGATGCGTGGGCGTGGATCGACAAGCGCGGCTGGACCGGCGCGCAGTGGCAGGCGCATGCGGAGTCGGAGCGGCTGCGAACGTTTGCGGCGTATTACGACGGCGCTCCGGCGGGCTACTACGAGCTGCACCGGGGCGAGGACGGCGCGGTGGAAATCGGCATCTTCGGGCTGTTCCCGGCGTTCTTCGGGCGCGGGCTGGGCGGGGCGTTGCTGACGAGCGCGCTGGAGGAGGGTTTTCGCTGGCCGTCGCCGCGCGTGTGGGTGCATACGTGCTCGCTCGATCATCCGGCGGCGCTGGCGAATTATCAGGCACGCGGGATGGGCATTTTCAAAATCGAAACGCATGAAACCGCATCCTCCCCGGCCCACTCCTGACGGCGCGGCGGCGTCGCGGCGCGGGCGGTGGAGCGTGATGTGCGCGCTCGTTTTCAGCAGCGGGCTGGCGGTGTCGGCGCTGGCGGAGGAGAAGGAGGCGAGCGCGGTGCCGGTGGGGCAGTGGAATTGCACGGCGTGTCATGCGGCCTCAGAGAAACAGGCGGCGTGGATTTTTCCGAAGGCGGCTCCCGTGCTGGTGGGCTTGGAGAAAAGGGTGAGCGCGGAGTGGCTGCGCAAGTGGCTGGCCGCGCCGCACGAGACGATGCCGGGGGCAATGATGCCGGATTTGCTGCACGGCCTTCCCGCGGCGGAGCGGGCGAAGGCGGCGGATGAGCTGACGCATTTTCTGCTCTCGAACGGGAAGTCGGAGTTTCGCCGCGTGCCGCCGGATCGGGCGGCGGTGGCGCGCGGGGAAAGCCTGTATCACCGCATCGGCTGCGTGGCGTGTCATCAGCCGCAGAAGGGTGCGCCGGATTCGGTGCCGTCGGCTCCGCTGCCGAAGATGGTGGAGAAGTGGTCGTTCGACGGGCTGCGGGCGTTTCTGCTCAATCCGCACGATTCGCGGCCTTCGGGCCGGATGCCGGGGATGCACCTGACGGACGCGGAGGCCTTCGACCTCGCGCATTATCTCCTGCGCGAGACGCGCATCTTTTCGCCGCTGGAGGCGACGGTCTGGCACGAGCGCGTGCGCTCGCTGGCGGAGCTGGACAAGACGACGCCGGTGAGCACCACGCCGGTGAAAAGCTTCTCGCTCGAAGTGCCCGCCGTGAACCGCCGGCTGAACATCCGCTTCGCCGGCTGGCTGCGGGTGGACAAGGCAGGCGACTACACGTTTCACCTCACCGCCGAGGGCGCGACGCGTATCGCGCTCAACGGAAAATGGGTCGAGGACGAGGAGGCTTGGGAGCGGGAGAAGACGCAGATCAAGACCGTGCAGCGGCTCGACGCGGGCTGGCATGAGTTGAAGGTGGACTTTGTGAAGCGCGGGGGGAATCCGCCCAAGCTCTTAGTGGAGTGGGAGGGGCCGGGCGTGCCGCGCGGGGCGATCCCGGTGGAGCGGTTGCGCGCGGAGCGGGACTTGGAGCCGACAAAGGAGCTGGCGGCGTTCGTCGTGGACAAAGCGAAAGCGGATAAAGGGCGCGCTCGTTTTGTGGAGTTGAACTGCACGGCGTGTCACGACGTGAAAAAGTTCCTCCCGTGGTTCGAGATACGTCGGCAGCCGCCCGCTGCGCTCCAACGGTTGGCAGGGCTGGACCAGACGCGAGGATGTCTGGCCGAGAATCCCTCCTCGAAGGCGCCAAATTTTCACCTCACGGTGGAGCAGCGCGACAGCTTGCGCGCGGCGGTGGTGGCGCTGAATCGTGCCGACCTCGCCGCACCCACTCCGGCCCAGCGTGTGGCGCACACGATGGCGGCGCTCAATTGCTACGCCTGCCACGCGCGCGATGGCGTGGGCGGCGTGCCGCGGGCACGCTACGGTTATTTCACCTCGAATGTGGACGACCTCGGCGACGACGGCCGCATCCCGCCGCCGCTCGACGGGGTGGGAGACAGGCTGAAACAGTCCTGGCTGGTCAGGGTGCTCGCGGGTAGAGCGAGCGCGCGGCCTTACCTCAATACGCGGATGCCGAATTTCGGCGCATGGGCGGGGAGTGTGCATCTCGAGGATTTTCTGGTCTCGATCTTCGCGCTCGACCGCCATGCTCAGCCCGTCAAGCCCACGACCGACTCGCGCGAGGTGCTGCTCGACGCCGGGCGCAAGCTGGCCGGCACGGACGGCCTGTCATGTATCGGGTGTCATCGTTTCAATCGTCAGCCCGCGAATGCGCTCCAAGTGCTCGACCTCCTAACCACACCGGCGCGGCTGAACGAAGACTGGTTCCGTCGGTTTCTGCGCGACCCGAACCGCTTTCATCCCGGCACGCGGATGCCCGCGCTCTGGCCCGGTGGACGCAGCGCGTTTCCCGATTTGCTCGGCGGCGACACGGACCGGCAGTTCGCCGCGCTGTGGGCGTATTTCGCCGAGGGCGAGCGCGCGAAGTTTCCCGAAGGGCTGAGCCGAAAGAGCATGGAACTCGTGGTGGGCGGCGAGACGGTGGTGTATCGCGGAAAGCTGTGGGAGGCGGGCTTCCGCGCCATCGCGACCGGCTACCCCGGCGGGTTGAACGCGGCGTTCGACGCGGAGGAAATGCGGCTCGCGCTGCTGTGGCGCGGGCGCTTTCTCGATGCCTCGCCGCACTGGAGCGTGCAGGGCATGGCGTCCATCCGCCCGCTCGGCACGGAGGTCGTCGTTTTCCCGCGCGGCCCGGCGCTCGCGGTGCTCGCCGATGCGAACGCGCCGTGGCCGACGGAATCCGGCAAGGC
>CAYQBV010000186.1:0-8458 GCA_964415705.1 uncultured Chthoniobacter sp.
CGCGCGTCTTGAGCTCAAGGCGCTGGATTTTTTTTAGGATGTCGCGGGCGGCTTCCAAAGGGGCGTGATTAGTGATCGGTGAAGAGTGAATTGTAATCCACGTCCGGTGGCTCCTCGCGCAAGGTGCGGTAATCCGTGTCAGGCGCGTGTTTGCAGAAATCATCCGCGCGGTCGATCATCCGGGAGAGCATGCCGCCGATGGATTGATAGCGGGCATCGAGTTCGGCGAACTCTTGAGCATCGATGTAGCCGGCATCAAGTGCGTCATCCAACCACGACTGTGTCTCGTTGTTCTCGCCCAACGCTTCGTCAATTTTGTTGATGAAAGCCGCCTTGTATCGTCGTCGTGCCCAAGCCTCCGCGATCATCGCCTTGATGGCTCGCGAACTGCGCCGCACCTGATCGGTGAGCGCATACCGCTCCTCTTTTGGAAAGCGCTTGGTCAGGACAAAAATCGCCCGCGAGCCCTCGCGGGCGAGCTTGTAAACATTCAAGTCACGGAACGATTTCGCAGCAGACATACCATTCACCTTTCACAAATCACCAATCACGCAGCCACCTCATGGCACAGCGAGCCCCGCGAAAATCTTCTCCACGATCTGCTCGCTCGTCATCTCCTCCGCCTCGGCTTCGTAGCTGACGATGATGCGGTGCCGCAGCACGTCGGTGCCCACGCTTTTCACATCCTGCGGGGTGACGTAGCCGCGGCCGGCCATGAAGGCGCGGGCGCGGGCGGCGAGGGTGAGCGCGATGGTCGCGCGCGGCGACGCGCCGTAGCGGATCATGCCGTCGAGCTTCAGCTTGTAGCTGGCGGGGTCGCGCGTGGCGAAGACCACATCGACGATGTAATCCTTCACGCGGTCGTCCACGTAAATCGAGTTCACGACCTCGCGGGAGCGGATGATGTCGGCGGGCTCGGTGACGGTGCGCACGTCCAGTTTCGGCGCGCTCGTGGCCATGAGGTCGAGGATTTTGCGCTCCTCGGCCTTGCTCGGGTAGCCCACGCGCAGCTTCAGCATGAAGCGGTCGAGCTGCGCCTCGGGAAGCTGGTAGGTGCCTTCCTGCTCCAGCGGATTTTGCGTGGCGAGGACGAGAAAGGGATCGCTCAGCGGATAGGTCGTGTCGCCGATCGTGACCTGCCGCTCCTGCATCGCCTCGAGCAGCGCGCTCTGCACCTTGGCGGGCGCGCGGTTGATTTCGTCGGCGAGGATGAGGTTCGAGAAAAGCGGGCCGCGTTTGGTGGTGAATTCGCCGCTCCGGGGATTGTAGATCAGCGTGCCGATGAGGTCGGCGGGCAGCAGGTCGGGCGTGAACTGGATGCGCTGAAAGCCCGTGTGGATGCAGCTCGCCAGCGTTTTTACCGCCAGCGTTTTGGCCAAACCGGGCACACCTTCGAGCAGGATGTGCCCGTTCGTCAGCAGCCCGGTGAGCAGCCCATCGACGAGATATTTCTGCCCGACGAGGACGCGGGCGATTTCCTCCTGCAGCGGCGCGATCCACTGGCTGGCGACTTTGACTTGCTCGGTGATTTCCTGAGTTGTGGACATGGGGGCGAATCAGACCGTTCGCGGGTGGGGTTGTTCAAGCGTGGAGTTCGGCGGGGCACTTCCTCCGCACTATGGACGGCGCGCCAGCCATTGCTGCAAATGGCTTTGCAAGTCCTGCATGTCCTCCGTGCGCAGAAATGCCAGATAGGTCATCAGCATCGAGGAAAAAAACAGCCCGAGATCGCGCGAAAACAACGAGATGCCCGCGTGCAGGGAGAATCCGAGCAACGCGCCCCACCAGCGCGTTTTTTTGACCCAAAGCAGCACGGGAATCGCCGTCTCCGCGAGCTGCGCCCCGTAGGTCGCGAGCGCGAGGAGGGTGCCGTGTTCGAGCACCCATGGCCCAGGCCAGCGCGCGTGATGGGAGAGAAGGAAGTAGCTCATGAACTCGCCGTTGCTCCAATAGTCGGGCCCCTCGCGGGTGAGCCGCGAGAGCACAGCCTGCCAGTAAATCACGAGAACCTGAAGGCGCATGAGCACCAGGCCGTGGGCCGAAACCAGCGCTGGAAGTGGATGCCGGCCTCCCCGGAGCAGCGCGGGGAGGGTCCAGCATTTCCCGACCGGACTGATGAGGACGAGGAAGGAAAAGACCTGCAAAACCATGTCCCAACCGGTGCAGGCAAGGGGCGCGCGCGCGATGTAGGAGAGCTGCCAGACGAAGGCCCAGAATGCGGCGAGCCGCGGAGCGAGGCCCGCGAGCAACATCACGAGCGCGAGCGCTGTCGCGGCCAGGTAGCACGTCACCTGCACGTCGCTGCGCGCGAATGCGAAGATCGAGAAGTATACGGGATTCCCGAATACCCGCACGGCCTCCGGGGCGATCATTCCGGCGTCGGAGAAAAAGACGTACCGATCCGGCCACAGGCCGATGAGATTCAGCAGAGCGACCGTCGCGAAGCCCATGCGCATCGCGGCGTAGATGCGCTCGTCTTCACGCCAAAAAAAACAGGACGCCGGGAAACGGAGCCATGCTGAAAGCGGGGGCATCGGATCGGTCAGGGGGAGATGCCGCCGGGGTTCGCCACGTCAAAGGAGCGCGTGGAGGGTACATAGAGCCCGCCATCCCGCCTGCTATGGAACAAAGTCCTCGTCCATTCCACGTCAACCACCGCTTCCCAGCGGCCCGGAATCGCCTCTCCGTGCCGGGCTTTCAGCCCATCCTCCACCCTGCGCAGATACGCCTCAAAAAACGAGGGTCGCTGCGCATTTGTCAGCAGGTGATACCACAGATTGTAGTAGCGGGCCTTTTCCGGCCGGGGATACGCCGTGAATCCCGGCAGCACGCTGCCGATTGTGGTCCGGCCACCCTGCCCGTCGGCCAGGACGATCTTCGGATCGAGAAAATGGTGGTGGGGGATCGTTTCGAACATGTTCCACTGCTGAGGTCCGCTGACGAACAGTTTGTAAAGATGGGACTTGGTTTTTCCCTCTTCTGGCCGAGCCACATTCTTCGGCACGATGGATGCGATCAGATACAACGCATGCCAGCAGCAAAACGCGAGCAGCAGCGCGGCCCCGACCCGGCCCTGCACTGGTAAAGCGCCGTGCTGCGACGCGTTTGTAGAGTCGTTACCGTTCATCGGACGCATCCACGGAGTTGCCCGGGGTGAATTTCATTTACGGGGAGATTCATGCGGATGAATTGATGCGACTGAGAATATCCGCCGGCGCCACCCGTGCAAAGCGCGCTTTTCCGCCTGAGCCCGGCGCGGCTTCGCAGACCACGATCGGCAACAAGAGGGGAGGCGCGGATGGCGAGCAGCATCCCCACACGCTGCGTGGCGCGGGGCGGGGCATTTTTCGCGTGACGGAGGCAACGGCGGCGCGCAGGGTGCGGCTCCCCGCCGATTGTCCGCGCCGGTTTTTTCCCGGCAGAACGGACGCTTGTGAATTATTTCACAAAGTTTCTTGCAACGCTGGCAGGTCCGCGACAATCTTGTGGCTCCTTGAACCTCCAAACCCCGATCCTCAACCGGTAAATGGCGAATATTTTTCCACGTGGGAGCAATATTCTCCCGCTCAAAATCGTGCTGTGCGGCCTGATCGCGGGTGGGGCGGTGTCGTTGGCGGTGCCGTATTATTTCACGCCGCTCTATACGCGCGTGGGGTATAAGCCGGCGCAGCCGATCCCGTTTCCGCATGATGTGCATGTGGCGCAGCTCGGGATGGATTGCCGGTATTGCCACAGTTTTGTGGAGGTGGCGGCGCATTCAAATTTGCCGACGACGCAGGTCTGCATGAACTGCCACCAGGGGGTGCAAAAGGAAAACCCGAAGCTCGCGCCGCTCCATGAGTCGTGGCGGACGGGCAAGCCGATCGAGTGGGTGCAGATCCACAAGACGCCGGACTACGTGTATTTCAACCATGCGGCGCACGTGAACCGCGGCGTCTCGTGCGTGAGCTGCCACGGGCGGGTGGACAAAATGGAAGTCGTCTATCACGCGGAGTCGCACTCGATGTCGTGGTGTCTGGACTGCCACCGGGCGCCGGAGAATGCGCTGCGGCCTTTGGACAAAATCACGGATCTCGGCTGGCAGGCGCCGCTGGCGAAGGATCAGACGCCAAAGGAGGCGCAACTCGAACTCGGGCTGGGGCTGAAGAAGAAATGGCACATCAATCCGCCGGATAAAAACTGCGCAGGCTGTCACCGATGAGCAAACGAATCCTCCAACATCCCACGGAGCCCGCGACGGGCCGCAAGTACTGGCGCTCGCTCGGGCAGCTCGGCGATACGCCGGAGTTCCGCGGCTGGCTGACGCGGGAGTTTCCGCAGGGCGCGGCGGAGATGCAGGGGGGCGAGGTTTCGCGCCGCAATTTCCTTCAGCTCATGGGCGCCTCGATGGCGCTGGCGGGGCTGAGTTTCGCGGGGTGCCGCCGGCCGGAGAAGCATCTGGTGCCATTCACGCGCGGCGTGGAGTGGTCGATCCCGGGCAAGCCGATCTTTTACACCACGGCGCGGCCGTCGCGCCGGGGCTACGCGCCGCTGGTGGCGGTGACGCATGATGGTCGCCCGACGAAGATCGAGGGCAATCCGCAGCATCCGGTGAGCAAGGGCGCGACCGACATGCACTCGCAGTCGTCGGTGCTTGATCTTTACGACACGGATCGCGCGCGCTTTTTTGTGAAAAAGGGCGAAAAGTCCGACGCGGCGGCGTTTGAGAAGGCGCTCGACGGGCTCATCGGCGCGGCGGGGGATGGCGCGGGGCTGGCGTTCCTGCTCGAGAAAAACAACTCGCCGACCCGCGAGCGGTTGCGCGGCGAGATCGCGAAGAAATTTCCGAAGGCGTCGTGGTCCGTCTATGAACCGCTCGGCACCGAACTCGCCGACGAGGCGGCGGCGGCGGCGTTTGGCGGCGGCGTGGCGGCGGTGCCGGTGATCGACAAGGCGGACGTCATCATGTCGCTGGACTGCGATTTCCTCGGCGTCGAGGGCGACGTGAACACGATCCGGGAGTTTTCCGCGCGGCGGAAAGTGACGGGGCCAGGCTCGAAGATGAACCGGCTCTACGTGGCCGAGAATCGCTATACAGTGACGGGCGGCATCGCGGACCACCGGGTGCGCGTGCCGGCCAGCCAGATCGGGGCGTTCGCGCTGGCGCTGGCGGCGGAAATCGCCACGGCCACCAAGGACGCTGCGCTCGTGCAAACGGCGACGGCATTTGTTACTCCGGCGGTGCAGTTCAATGCTGAGTGGGTCAAGGTTTCCGCGGAAGATTTGCTGAAGAACAAAGGCGCGAGCCTCGTGCTGGTCGGGTCGCGGCAACCGGCGGCGGTGCAGGTGCTGGTGGCGGCGATCAACGCGGCGCTGGGCAACATCGGCAAGACAATCGTCGGGCGGAAGCTCACCGAGAAGCCCGCGCAGTCGATCGCGGAACTCTCGAAAGACATTGATGACAAGAAGGTCAAAACGCTCGTCATCGTGGGCGGCAACCCGGTTTACAACGCACCCGAAGACTTGAAATGGGCGGACCGGCAGAAGTCGGTGGAGATGGTCGTCCGCCTCGGCTACTACGAGGACGAAACGGCGGCGCACGCGCAGTGGAATGCACCGCTCACGCATTATCTCGAAAGCTGGGGTGACGGTCTCGCGGCGGACGGCAGCTACGTGTCGGTCCAGCCGATGATCCTCCCGCTCTTCGGCGGCTGGAGTGAACTGGACCTGCTGGCGAAGTTTGCGGGCCTGCCGAAGCCGACGGGGCCGGAGCTGATTCAGGAAACTTTCAAGGCGCTCGCGAAGCCAACGGAGTTGGTCGGTGCGTGGGCGAAGTTTTTGCACGACGGCTTCCTCGCCGACAGCGCCGCGAAACTCGAGGCGCTGAAGTTTGACGGCGCCGCGGCGGCGAAGACGGTCACCGGCAAATCCCTGCCGGCACTCGCCGAGGGGGCTTACGAAGTCGTCTTCACCGGCTGCGCGAAAGTGGACGACGGACGTTTCACCAACAACGGCTGGCTCCAGGAAATCCCCGATCCGATCACCAAGATCGCTTGGGACAACGCGGCGCTGATCAGCCCGGCTACGGCGAAGAAACTCGGCGTCGAGGACAACGGACTCATCGCGATCACCGTCGGCAACAACACCCTGACCGTCGCGGCGATCCTCGCGCCCGGCCACGCGGAGAATTCGATCTCCATCGCGCTCGGTTACGGTCGCACCGTGGTCGGCCAGGTCGGCGCCCATACTGGCTTCAACGCCTACCCGCTGCGGACCACCACCAGCCCATATTTCGTGACCGGCGCGACGGCCAAAGCCACCGGCAAATCCTACAAGCTCGCGCTCACGCAGGAGCACTGGGCGCTCGAAGGCCGCGGCAGCGACCTCACCCGCGAGGCCACGCTCGAGGAATACAAAGCGAAGCCGGACTTCGCGAAGAAGATGGGCATGGACGCCCACATCCCGCCGAACGTCTCGCTTTACACCAACCCGCCGCTGAACAAGCCGGAGAGCCTGGACCCGCACGCGTGGGGCATGGTGGTCGATCTCAATACCTGCATCGGGTGCTCGGCGTGCATGGTCGCGTGCCAGTCGGAGAATAACATCCCGATCGTCGGCAAGGAGCAGGTCGCCGAGGGGCGCGAAATGCACTGGATTCGCACCGACCGTTACTTTGCCAGCACGGACAAAAACGACGCCGACCCCGAGATGGTCTCGCAACCAATGATGTGCCAGCACTGCGAAAACGCGCCGTGCGAAACCGTCTGCCCGGTCAATGCCACGGTCCACAGCGAGGACGGCCTGAACGTGATGGCTTACAACCGCTGCATCGGCACCCGCTACTGCGCGAACAACTGCCCGTTCAAAGTGCGGCGGTTCAACTTTTTCGACTACAACGAGCGCAACGTCCATGGCCGGGCGAAAAACCCGGACGACCGCAAGCTCTTCACCGGCCTTTACGAGTGGAACCTCACCTCGGAACGCGGCGCGGAGGACGTGACGAAGATGTCGAAGAATCCGAACGTCACCGTGCGCATGCGCGGCGTGATGGAGAAATGCACCTTCTGCGTGCAGCGCATCCAGGAGGCGAAGATCGCGACCAAAGTCGCGGTGCGCGATTCCGGCGACGTGCGCATCCCGACAGACGCCTTCACCACGGCGTGCGCGCAGGCCTGCCCGGCGGACGCGATCACCTTCGGCGACATCAACAATCCTGAAAGCGCCGTTTCCAAGCTCAAGGCCAGCGAGCGTGGCTACCGGCTGCTCGAATACCTCAACGTCGGTTCACGCGTGACCTACCTCGCGCGCATCCGCAACCCTAATACCGAGATGCCCGGCGCGAAGGATATCGGCAAGGCCGTGCGGCCGAAGCACGGCCACAAAAAGGCGGGGCATGAAACCGGAGGGAAACACTAATGGCTGAATCCGCCGTCACTTTGACCACGCCGAAGGAACTCGAGCGCGTGCCGCTCGTCACGAACGACCGCAAGCACACGTGGATCACCGACAAGGTCTCGAGCATCGTCGAAGAACGCACCCCGTTGTGGTGGTGGGTGGCGTTCCTGCCCTGCTCGCTGATCGCCATGATCGGCCTGTTCTGCATCGGCTACCAGATCTCGAACGGCGTCGGCGTTTGGGGAGAAAACAAAACCGTCGGCTGGGCGTGGGACATCACGAACTTCGTTTTCTGGATCGGCATCGGCCACGCCGGCACGCTGATCTCGGCAATCCTTTTCCTCACCCGGCAAAAGTGGCGCACGTCCATCAATCGCGCCGCCGAGGCCATGACGCTTTTCGCCGTCGTTTGCGCCGGCATTTTTCCCGGCATCCACGTCGGCCGCGTGTGGATGGCGTGGTTCCTCGCGCCGATCCCGAACGCCAACGGCATCTGGCCGAACTTCCGTTCGCCGCTGCTCTGGGACGTGTTCGCGGTCTCGACGTATTTCACGGTGTCGGTGCTGTTTTGGTACACCGGCCTCGTGCCCGATCTCGCCACCCTGCGCGACCGGGCGAAGTCCCGCGTCGCGAAATTTCTCTACGGCATTTTCGCCCTCGGCTGGCGCGGCTCGAACCGCCAGTGGCGGCATTACGAAATGGCGTATCTGCTCCTCGCCGGCCTCTCCACGCCGCTGGTGCTCTCGGTCCACTCCGTCGTCTCCTTCGACTTCGCCACGTCCATCGTCCCCGGCTGGCACACCACCATCTTCCCGCCCTATTTCGTCGCGGGCGCGATCTTCGGCGGCTTCGCCATGGTGCTGACCATCCTGCTGCCGGCCCGGCTGCTTTATCCGCAGCTCAACGACCTCGTCACGCGGCAGCATGTGGACAAGATGGCAAAAATCATCCTGCTCACCGGCACGATCGTTGGCTACGCCTACCTCACCGAGCTGTTCATGGCCTACTATTCGGGCAACATGTTCGAGAAGTTCACCTTCTTCAGCGCCCGCATGGGCATCGATAACTCCGGCTGGTACGCGTG
>CAYQBV010000187.1:0-8436 GCA_964415705.1 uncultured Chthoniobacter sp.
CGGCGATGGCCCGTTCGTCGAGGCACGGCTGGATGAGCGAGCCGAAGTTCTTCGCTTCCTCGAACTGGTGGAGCAGCTTTAAGAAGTGGTCAGTGGTTAGTGGATAGTGGTCAGCGGGAGCATTGCTATCCACTGGCCACTGGCCACTGCCCACTGCCGGCAGGCCGAGCGCAGCGAGCCAGTCGCGCAGCTCGTTTTCCGCGAAGCGCACGTCGCGCAGCTCGATGATGCGGGGCCGGACGAGGTGTTCGGGCTGGAAGAAGCGACGGGACTTTTCCCGGGCCTTGAAGACGAGGGCCAGCTCGGCGAGCTGGGCGGCGCGGGGGCAGATCTCCAGCCCGTGCAGATTGTGCCGCAGGATGAGGGCGGGGATCTCGGTGGGCGCGTAGCCTTCCTCCTCGTAGATGAGGGTGAGCAGGTCGAAGGCGTAGGTGAGCATGTGCGCGGAGCCTGCTGCGGGGTCGCACAGGCGGATTTCTTCTGGCGAAGAAATCCGCAAGTGGTCAGTGGTTAGTGGCCAGTGGCCAGCTTGGCCCTCAGCGACGCCAACATTTTGCTGACTTCCACGATGAGGCCTGCTGCTTTGCGAGCTTTCTCCGGGGTCAGGTAGGCGAACCGTTGGGCGAGGAGTTGCTGAGTGTCCACTTCGGCCAACGATCCCTGGGCTATCGAGAGGAAGTTCAAGAACTCCGCCGTGCCCTGCCGCGCCTGTCCCTCCGCGATGTTCGATGGCACCGACACGACTGCCCGCCGGAGCTGGCTCGTCAGTCCGTAAAGCTCCTCCTTTGGAAACGCTCTGCTGAGAAGATAAATCTCCTCCGCCAAGTCCATCGCCTTTTGCCAAACAATCAGGTCTTTGTAGCTGTTGATTTTCATAGGCAGCAACGGTGGAGTGATCAGTGGCCAGTGGCGAGTGGCCAGTTTTTCCCGCCGCAGGCGCACTCTCTCCACTGGCCACTGGCCCCTGACCACTATCCACTGAACTCGCCTCTTCGATGTAATACGGCATGTGAGCCCTGAGCTTCGAGTGCGGCCGATTCTGCAACCAAAGCCTGCCCAGCGAGTTCTCCACCAGATAGCGGACGATCCAGTGCGGGGTGAAGAGCTGGGTGACGGCGGGGATGTCCTCGGTGGGCACGGCGCTCTTGCGGGCCATGACCTGGTCCTTCCGCTCGGAGATGTAGAACTGGTAGAGCCAGCCGAGGATCTCGACATTGGCCCGCTGCCCGTCGCCGCAGTCCTCGTCGCTGATCTCGGTGCGGAAGCCGTGGACGACGGAGTGCTCGGTGAGGAGGTCGTCGGGCAGGAGCAGCTCGGTCTCGTCGTCGAGCTTCTCAAAGAGGTTCGGCAGCAGGGCGTGGTAAAAACGGCAGGCGGCGAGGACGAGGTGGCGATAGACCTCGCCCTGCGCATCCGCTCCGGGAGTGGCGGCGGGGATGCGGCCATCGAGGAGGTCATTGAGCCGCTGCGGGTCGGTGTGGGACTTCAGTTCCTCGGGCAAGGCTCCGGTGCGGGTGAGCTTGAGCAGCTCGGGCTGCGTCTCCGCCGCGCTGGCCGGAGTGAGGACACGGGCGCGGAACGGATGCCAGCCGCGGGCATCCATGAAGCGGAGGGCGGCGAAGCGGTTGAACCAGGTGTAGGCGACGCGCTCGATGAGGCCGGGGCGGTCTGCCTGCGCGAGCTTCCGCAGCGCCGCCACCTGCGGAGCGAAGGTGGTGAGGTAGTCTGGCGTCTGGGCGGTGAGGGCGAAGTCCAGCTTGCGCGTGACCGCCTCCATGAGCTGGCGGCGGACGGCGGGGGCGAAGGTCTTGAGGGCGAAGGTGTTCATGCCGGGAGTCGGAAGTAGGTCTGAATGGCGGCTCGCAGGCTTTCAGGGGTCGCTCTGATGCCGAGGGTGGAACGCAGGGAAGCGAGGATGGCAGACCAATCCGCGGAGGCGGCGGGAAAGGCCCGAAGGAAAGCAGCAAGCTCCTCAGTGACGGAACTTGGCAGCTCTGGCCCGGCTTCCCCAGGAAGGGTGGCGGCAAGACCGAAGACATCGGCGCGGTGCTTCTTGATGTTCCCTGAGTCCACCGTCTCGCCGGCTTCCTTGGCTTTGGTCAGATTCAGCCACGCATGGGCTTTTAGCGGAATCAGGGAGGTGGCAGTGGCAACCCAGAGGCCATCGCGCTCATCGTGGTAGGTCTGGAGGAGGCCGAAGTAGTCGTCATCCAGCAAGATGGCGGAGAGGCTATGGCGTCCCAGTCCTACGGAAATGGGAATGTATTTTTGCCCGTCACTCAGCTCGAAGCCATCCGGCTTCCTGCTGCTCAGTTCCAACTTGGCAGGGAAATCGTCGCGGGCGGGATCGGAAAAACGGTAGAGGACGGGAACGCCTTCGCTGCGTTCGCTGATTTCATATCCGCCTTCCGCAACGAAGGCTCGTATGGCGGCGATGAATGCCGGGGCCACGTCATCCATCATGATGACGAGGTCGAGATCGTTGGTTGCGCGGAAGCTCAGCCCATTTGTGGTGAACCACTCGTCACACGCCGCGCCACCGATCAGGGTCATCAAGCCCTGAAATGGACGAAACCGTTCCCGGAAGAGATCGAGCCCCCTTACCATTTGATTTCTTCCATGAGCCGTTCGAGCTGCTGTTGGACGCGCTCATCAGCGTTGTAGCGCAGGCTGAGGTAGAGCGAGAGGGGGTCGACGGCCTCGTTGTCGCCGAGGAGCTTCGGCTCGTAGGACCAGACCTCGATCTTGGCTGTCGCCTGCTCGGCATCGGGGCATACGGTCAAAGTGCCGTGCTCCAGCCAGGATTCGAGCATTTTAGGCCCGAGTGCGTAGGTGGGAAGCCGGTCGGCGGCGAGCATCGTGCGCCGGCTAAGAGCGCTGATCCCGGAGAGCAGCGCGGGATACCCCGGCGTTTTCCACTGGACCCAGCGTGTTTTTTTGACGGGTGAGGTCAGCCGATCCTGAGCGAGATCCCAGAGGGCTCGGTTCGATGCGGGAAACTTCAACGTCATCGAGCGCCCGATGCGTTCCACGGTGCAGAGGCTGGTTTCCTCCAATTCTTCCTTCACTTTGCTCAGCATCATGGCGGAGCAATGCAGCTTTTCGGCGATGCTGTTCAGCGGCAGGCCACTCAGAGGCTCACGCTCCAGATGATAGAGCAGGGCGAGTTGGGCGGTCGGACTGAGCGAAGTGCGGCCCTTCCCGCTTGGTTTAGGGAACCGCTCGCGGAGGTCCACAAGTGCGCCTGGAAGAAAGGCCTGCGTGCCGGGGACGATGAAAGGAACCCCCTTTTGGACCATCCGGTTTCTGGCATTCGAGGGCAGCGCCGCAAGGACGAAGACGATTGGCGCCTTCAAGAGTGGCCGAAGGATTTCCGCCTGCTTTTCGTATTCTCCGGGGGAAACGGTGTCCCAGGACTCGTCCTCCTGCGCGAGGCACCATGGTCGCCCGAACAAATCCGCAGAGTAGAATGAGAACCGATTTCGGAGGAAAAGCGGAAGATGCGCGACTTCCAGCGGCTGCAGATGAGGGCTGACGCCGGAGAGCGTCTCCAGATAGCTTTTCAGATGCGGGACAGTGGAGGATTGCATTGCAGTAAACTTGGAATGGACGATACACTCGTCAAGTTTATTGTCCTTTTTAAGGTTTATTGTATTCCGTCAAAGACTGATGCGGTTGCCTGCTTTCAGTTCCGCTTTGGCGGCATCACGAAGGGCATCGAGCCATTGTTCGAGGTCGGCTTCGGACGCGATGTAGGGGAGGCCGCATTGGGCGCGCAGACTGGTCGCGGGGGTGTATTGGACCGGTGTCCGAGTCGGCTTGGGCTGGTCACCGGGTTTTCCAGAAGGATTCGGGGCCGCGAGGCGCGAAGCCAAGGCAAGCTGGGCCGGGTAATCCTGCGTGGCATAGCGCTGGAGACGGTCACGGATGCCAGTAAGGAAGCGGGCTGATTGGATCGCTTCTCGGGCAGCGAGAGAGGGCGCGAGGACTTGCTGGAGGGCTGGGGCATCGAGCGCCTTGAAATCGTCGACTGCCTCAAGCCGGGCCTGATGGGATTCCAAGGCCGCAAGCGCTGCATGACGCTCGGTCGTGAGCAGGTTGGCAAGGGTGACGCGCAACTTGGCCACGGCTGCCTTGGCCGCAGGGACGGCATTGCCCCGGTAAGGATGAGAGGATGCCGCAAGGTCGCGCAGCGGCTGCACCTCGGTGGCCGGGACTTCGGCAAAGTTGGCCTCTTCTTCGCGCAGGAAGGCAATGGCGTCATCAAAGGCGGCGCGTTGCGGGCCGTGCATGAACGCCTTGATCGGGGAAAGGAGATCGTCTTTCGCCGTGAGCAGATCGTCCTGAAAGTCGGCCAGATGATTGAGCAGGTAGTTGTAATCCTTTTCCGCTAGCGTGGAGAGTTGCGCGACGATGGGCCGGAGCGGTTCGAGGAAGGAATAGCGGCTGGCCTGATCAACCAGCAGCGTGAGATCGCGGGCCTCGGCGGCGAAAGCCTCGGAAGTGAACTGGCCGACTGAGCGAGCCTCCGTTCCGCTATTCGGGCGGTCGAAGAAGTCATGGTGGAACGTCTTGAGGGCATTGACCTTGGTGGCGTCAAACTGCTCCTGCAGGCGCACCCGGACGCTGCCGTGCTGGCGGGTGTTTTTCAGATGATCCAGCGCGCTGCGGGCATCGAGCAGTTCAGCGGCACGCAGTTCCACCTTGCCCATGCGGAAGAGGCGGCTGACGAGGGTAAGCACGGCCATGGAATACCAACCGTAGGGGCGGCGGCCGAAGTTCCGGACGATCTCCTCGATGGAGGTGCGGGTGCCGTTGTCCTGGTTCCGCATCACGTAAGTGAGGATCTCCTGTTCAGCCTCCGAAGGAGCCTGGGTGCCACTGGTGAGAAGGTCGTCCTGGGCAAGCAGGGCTTGCGACAGGGTGCTCTCGTCGTAAGCCCCTTTGAGCATGCGCAGGCTGGGGAAGGAGAAGGAGATGAGTTCCTGGCAGGCTTTGGCGAAGCGATTGCGGGCATCGCCCTCGCCAACGGTGTCGAGCCGGGAACCATTGAGGTAGAGCGGGGCTTTGCTCAGGAACTGGCTGGCGGTCTCCTGTATGGCGCTGCGCCGGATGCTGTTCTGCTGGCCGCGCTGGTCGAGAATGGCCTTGCGGGATTCGTCGCCGGCGCCGGTGTTCTGCTGGACGTATTTCTGCGTTTTCAGGAAGAGCCGGGCTTGCTCGGTCAGACTCGTGTCAGCAGGAAGGACGGCGAGGAGTTCCGCCTTGCCCGTGTTCTGCGCGGCCAGCGTGGTGGCGTCGGTGTGGTTGGGGTGCTCGGTGGTGATGATATTGAGGGCGATGTCCGCCTCCCTGCCGATCAGTTCGTCATCGAGTTTCCGGGCGTAAGAATAATCCTGCCCGTTGCCCTCATAACGGATCTTCGGGTCACGGAGAACGTCCGCGAACAGGACCTTGGAGAGAAGGTCCGCCACCTGCGATTCGTCGATCTCGGTGTTCTTGATCTCGACCTCGATGTCCTTTTCGGTGTCGGTGAGGAACTCGTAGAGGTCGGCATTGCGCTGCAAGTAGCACTGACTTTCCAGTTGGGCCAGCGCCTCGAGGACCGCCTTTTCGTGGGCGCGGATGTCGATGTCAGGCCGGTCGATCAGCAGGATCGCCACATTGCGGGGCGTGGCCTTGAACTCGCGCACCCACTTGAGCAGGAAGAGCGACTTGAGAATCCGGATCGGGATACCTTCACCCAACTGCCGCTCCGCCATCTTGATGGTGGTCTGCATGTCGCCGCGGATCGAAGCGGAGATGCCATCATACATAAGGTCGAAGGTGGCGAGATGACCCACGTCATCATTGCGCACGGCCTTCGCAACCTCCTGGAAGACGGCGAGCATGGAGCGCTCGCCCACGGAAAGGAATTTCCCCGTGAAGACCCCATGTTTGGAGAGTTGCTGGATCGCGTATTGAAACAGGTCGAACTGGCAGGTGTGAAACGGGTAGAAACCGCAGAATTCATCGCTGCCACGCCAACCGTGCAGGTTGATCGAGTTATCGCCGAAGCGGAAAAGCGTTTGGAGGTTATCCTTCTCGCGGTCGTAAATGTCGGTGAGGACTTCCGGCTCATCCTCCTGCTTGGCCAGGAGCCGCTTTTGAATCACCTCGCGGACATCGGCGCTGGCGAGCGTGAGCTGGGTTTTGAAGCGGCCCATGATCTTGGTGATGTCCTGGGCTTCCATCCCTTTGAAGGCACCGAGGACGCCTTCGAGATCGGCCTGAGAGGTCACGAAGACCCAAGCCCGGCCGTTGCAGACGGTCCCCAGAGTTTCCGCCACCGTCTGGAGGTTGAGCATGAGTTTGGAGTCCTGTCCGATGAACTGGCCGACCTCATCAACAAAGAAGTTCAGGCGGAAGCCAGGAGGCTGGCGTGCGATGTAGTCCTTCACCATCTGCGCGAAGCTCTCGATCGAGACGCGGTAGTCTTCGCGAACCTGCCTCATCAGATTTGAGGCTTCGGCCTCGGCCACACCGAAATGCGCAGCGTAGGCTTTGGCGAACGCGGCCTTTCTGGCGGTGGCGATGGCCTCGCGGTCTTTCTCCCAATCGGCGCCATTCACCCGGAGATATGTTTCCTTGAAAGGGACGAAATCACCACGCACGTCAAGGTCATGCTCAAAGCGGGCGATGTAACCCTGCTTGCCGTAATAGCCCTGCAACTCGTTCAAAACCTTCACGAACACTTCCAGGATCGGGGCCGAGTGATCGCCACCGATGCCATCGAACTTCTGATCGATATTGAACAAGATACTCCGCGAAGGGATGGCAGTGGCCTTCCGCAAGTTGGCCTTCACGATCTCATCGTCGATCTTAGGCAGAACGATGTCGGCCGGGCGAATCCCGTTGGCCAAGGGCTGGCCATCGAGGATGAGGGAGAGGATTTTGAGCAGGTGCGATTTGCCCGAGCCGAAGAAGCCGGAAATCCACACGCCGTTCGCCGTCAGTTCGGTGAGGTAACGGTCGGTGAAGATACCAAGTCCCCTAGCGACATCGCGGGTGACCACATACTCCTCCAGCTCGATCTGAAGATTGCGGGCATCATCGGCCTTAATGACGCCATCAATGGGACGGTCAACGGGTTTGAGGAAAAGCTCGTGGATTTTCATGAAGGTCAAAGGCGATAGTGATCGAGATTCGTCGCGCGGTAGTAGGGATTGTTGATCCGCGGACTGGGGATCGATCCGAAGAGGCGAAGGTGAGAGCCCCCGGTCGGCTCCTGGACGTACTCCCCGGGAAAGAAGATCACCACCGGATGCCGGAGCATCGCCGGCTGGAGTGACTCCAGAATGGTGTGGGTGCGGAGGAACGGAAAAATCCGCCCGGGGCCGGTGATGAGCGTCAACTGCGTTCCATCATCCCCGATGGCCCGGATTAGGCGCGGGATCAGGTGAGTTTTTGGGTCGGAATAGTTCTGCAGGGTTTCGAGAATATCAGCCTTTTGAGAGCTTACCTCATCGCGCAATAGGTCTTCGAGGACGTGATGCTCTTCCATCTCCTCCAAGACAAGGTTGAACAGGTCGAGAGATTTTGCGGTGGTACCGGTATTGCGCAGCCGGATCGCGAGGCTCTCCACCATCCGCCGGATGTCATCCTCCCGCGCCGGCTCGTAAGTCTGGATGAAAATGGGCACCTCGTTGGCCAGGCCTTTCATCGCGAGAAAGCTTGGGTGACTTAGAATTTTGAAAAGCCGTTCCGGCAACTCGTTCAAGTGCATGGCGTTCAGCGGCTGGGAATTTCGGTGTCGGGAACGAGAAATCCGGCGAGCCATTGGGGGTTATCAGCGATAACGGCACCGGTCACGGCAGGCGATAGGGCCGGTCGCTGGATGGAACCAAGGGCAGCTCCGTCCGTCCGTCGGCCCGCCTCAGCGAGCATTCGCAGAAGAACCTGCCGGACTTTGTTCTTCGATGAGGTCGTCAACTGAGCTATCTCCGGTTGGGACAAACCCTTGCTTTCAACGTAGCCTTCGTAGTCGGAAGGGCGCAGCACAGGATCATGTGCCGCGAGCTTGTCCCGCAAAACCTCGACCGCAAAATCGAATGCGAATGGGATGCGTTTGCACGCTGCCAGCCAGGCAATAGCCGCTCGATCTTCAGCGGTCGCGTGAGCGACGAGAGTGATTTGGTTGGGCGTCAATGTCGTGAGTCTTTGACGGAGTTCCCGCTCAAGTCGGATCGCACTGCTCCTGCTTCGGCATTGGAGGGCATTTGACGAAAGAATCTGATCTCTTGCGAGATCCCAGTCGCCAGCCACGAGATACCGCTCCGCGATAATTCTCACCAGTTCCGGCCGGAGGGAGGCGGCGGTAAAACTCAGGTTATAGCTGGCTGGTTTCTTGATCGACCTCAATTTCGCGACGGGGATTTCATCGGTGGTATGAAGCCT
>CAYQBV010000188.1:0-8430 GCA_964415705.1 uncultured Chthoniobacter sp.
ATCCGCGCCGCCGCGCCCTCGACCTCGACGCCGCCATCGCCCTCGCAACCCGGCCGCCGCAATAGGAGGCGTGATTAAATCACCCCCGCAAGAAGCGGCGCTCGCTTCCGGGTTGGCGGTGCCAGTCGCTAGCGCCTAGGGTGCCGCCCCGATGAAATTCCCCATCTACATCCTGCTCGCCGTCTTGATCTTCGGCGTCTTTCGTACGCACCTCAGCGTGCGGCGGAGCACGAGCGCGGAAGAGCGCGGGATCGCCATCCGGTTTTCAGCCTTCGCGTGGGTGGTCGGTTTTCTGTTTCTCCTCGCGTTCATTTTTCTGCCGAACAAACAGGGCGTCATCCTGATGGTGCCGGCTTTCATCGTGGCGGTCGGCCTCGCCAAATTCTGGCGCGACAAACGCGCAGACCTGCGGCGCAAGAGCGCGGAGCAGACCCGGCTCGACCGGATGAAACGCGTCAACTGACGGCGGAATAAAGTACGCGGCCCGGCATCCCTCCTTTGCCAACTGAAAATCTCCGCGCTAAAATCGACCGCCATGACCACTGCGCCACGCCACCTCACCCTGCTCGCGAGCCTCGCCCTCGCCCTCGCGAGCTGCCACGCCGAACCACCGAAAACCGCCAGCCAACCCGGTCCCCTCACCACGAAAATGAGCAAAGAAGAACTCCGCAAAAAACTGACCCCCGAGCAGTTCAACGTCACCTGCGAAAACGGCACCGAGCCGCCCTTTCGCAACGCCTATTGGAACAACCACGAGGCCGGCATCTACGTGGACGTGATCAGCGGTGACCCGCTCTTTGCCTCCATCCACAAATTCGATTCCGGCACCGGCTGGCCGAGCTTTTGGCAGCCTTTGAAAAAGGATGCCCTCCGCGCGCGCAATGACGTGAGCCACGGCATGGTCCGCGACGAAGTGCGCTCCACGAAAAGCGACGCCCACCTCGGTCACGTCTTCGACGACGGCCCGAAACCCACGGGCCTGCGCTACTGCATGAATTCCGCGGCGCTCCGTTTCGTCCCGGTGGCCAAGCTCAAGGAAGCGGGTTACGAGGAATTCCTACCGCTCTTCGAAAAACCCGCGGCGAAGTAACGCGGGCCAGGACCGCCGCTCAGGCCAGCGGCATGCCCGGGCTGTCGGCGAACCGCACGTCCTTGCTCAGCATCCGTTCGCCGTCGAACTCGAACCACGCCTGGAAACTTTTTCCGGCGATCATGTGCGGCAGCCAATGCTGATCGTCCTCCCACATTTCGTCATAAGGAATCGCTGGGAGATCGCACCAAAGCGGTGTCGCCTCGTCCGTCTCAATCAGCTCGCCGGTGAAATCGCGCGCGAGGAAAACGGTGCAGTGCAGGCTGTAGCCGTCGGCGAACTGAAAATGCAGGACGCCGCGCTCCTCGACTCCGAGCGGCGTCAAGCCGACCTCCTCCTGCGTCTCGCGAATCGCCGCGGCGAGCGTGGTCTCGCCGGGTTCGAGCCGCCCGCCGGGGCCGTTGATCTTCCCCGCGCCGAGCCCGCGCTTTTTGCGGATGAGCAGGATGCGCGTGTCTTTGACGATGAAGCAAAGCGTGGCGCGCTCGCGCGGCTGCCAGGTGGACCAGTTCATGGAGCGGGAAAAGTGAATTGTGATTGGTGATTAGGGAATGGCGAATGTTAGGAAGCTGACCTTCCAATCACCCTTCACCGATCACCAATCACCATGAATCCGACCACCGCCACGCGCCTCGCCGCACTCGCCGGCTTCCTCGCCGTCGCGCTCGGAGCCTTCGGCGCGCATGGTTTGAAGGCGGTGCTCGAAAAAAACGGGACGCTCGCCGTCTGGCAGACGGCCGCGCTTTACCACCTCGTGCATGCCGTCGTGCTGCTCGTGCTGGCGCAAAGGACGGCCGTCGCGCGGGTGCCGTTCGCGCTCTTCGGCTCGGGGATCGCGATCTTCAGCGGCAGCCTCTACCTGCTGGCGGTCACGAACTTGAAATGGCTCGGCGCGATCACCCCGCTCGGTGGCGTGTGCCTGCTCGCGGGATGGCTGGCGCTGATTTTGAAACCGCGCGCGTAAGCCGCGCGCGGAGCGGTTCACTCCCGGGCACCGAGAGCGGGCCGCCCGAGCGCCTCGCGGGCGGCGAGCTTTTCGCTTTCCTCGTCGGAGTCGGCCGCGGTCAGCGTGGTGATGGTTTGCCACTCCTTCGCGGCGAGGTCGGCCTGGCCCATGATCTTGTAAAGCCGCGCGAGTTCCGCGCGGTGCATGATGCGTTGCGGGGCCAGTTCGACGGCCTTCTTCAGGCACTGCGCGGCCTCGGCATTGGTCGCCGGAGGCATCCCGCCATAGACCACCGTGGCCAGCGCGCGGAGCACGCCGTTGACGTTCGCCACGCCCGCGTGCCAGCGCCCCAGGACGTACCAGGCGAAGTCGTCAGTCGGATCGAGTTCGAGGGATTTCACCGTCTCGTCCTTGATGATCTTGGAGTATTCGAGCTTCGTTTTGTTGCCGACGAAATCGGTCAGCTTGCCGTAGGCGATGGCGAGGCTGAGGTGGGCCTTGGCGATCTTCGGATCGAGGGCCAGGGCGCGCTGGGAGTAGTCGAGCGCCTTGCGCGCATGCTGCTCGGCGGCGGCGCGGGCTTTGGTCGCATCGACGAGGTCGGAGTGTTGCTTGGCGAGGCGCAGCAGGATGGCGGGATTCTTTGGATCGAGTTGTTCGGCGGCCTCGAAATCGGCGAGCGCCGCTTTGGTTCGGCCCTGCTTTTCCTCCACATCACCGTGCCTGATGAGCGCCGCGACTTGCGCGTCACAGGGAGACATGAGGAAGCCAAACAACACCGCGACGAGCAGCGGCGCTCTCTCTCCGACGTTCTGAATCCACCCGCGCGACATGGAGCAATTTCGGAAACTATGCCCCGGACGACGCCTCCACCGGAACACACGCGCAGAACAAATTGCGGTCGCCCCAGACGTTGTCGATGCGGCCGACGGACGGCCAGAATTTGTGCTCGCGGAGCCAGGGCGCGGGATAGGCGGCCTGCTCGCGGGTGTAGGCGTGGGGCCATTCGCCGGTGATGACGGAGTGCGCGGTGTGCGGTGCGTTCTTCAAAAGATTGTCCTTCGCGTCGGCGGTGCCGTCTTCCACGGCGGTCATCTCGGCGTGGATGGAAATGAGCGCGTCGCAGTAGCGGTCGAGTTCCGCTTTGGGCTCGCTCTCGGTGGGCTCGATCATGAGCGTGCCGGACACCGGCCAGCTCAGCGTGGGCGCGTGAAAACCGTAATCCATGAGACGCTTCGCCACGTCCTCGGCGGTGGTGTGGTGAAAACCGCGGAGGTCGAGGATGCACTCGTGGGCGACGAGGCCGTTCGCACCTTTGAAGAGCACCGGGAAATAGGGATCGAGCCGGCGGGCCATGTAGTTCGCGTTGAGGATGGCCAGGCGGGTGGCCTCGGTCAGCCCAGCTCCACCCATCATGCGGATGAACATCCAGGAAATCGTGAGGATGCTCGCGCTGCTGAAAGGCGCGGCGGAAACCGAACCGGTGCGCGCATCGGGGCCCTGCCGCTCGACGGCGGGCAGGAATTCCACGAGATGCGCGGCCACGCCGATCGGCCCCATGCCGGGGCCGCCGCCGCCGTGCGGGATGCAGAAGGTTTTGTGCAGGTTGAGATGGCACACGTCCGCGCCGATGAAGCCCGGCGAGGTCAGCCCGACCTGCGCGTTCATGTTCGCGCCGTCCATGTAAACCTGGCCGCCGCGGGCGTGGATGAGTTCGCAGATGTCCACGATGGTTTCCTCGAAAACGCCGTGCGTGCTCGGGTAGGTGACCATGAGCGCGGCGAGCTGATCCTTGTGCTGGTCAGCCTTCGCGGTCAGGTCGGCGAGGTCGATGTCGCCGTCGTCGAGGCAGCCGACCGTGATCACTTTCATCCCCGCCATGACCGCGCTCGCGGGATTCGTGCCGTGCGCGCTGGTCGGGATGAGGCAGACGTCGCGGTGCCCTTCGCCGCGCGACTCGTGGTATTTGCGGATGACGAGCAGGCCCGCGTATTCGCCCTGCGAGCCGGCGTTTGGCTCCAGCGAAACGCCCGCGAAGCCGGTGATCTCGGCGAGCCAGCCTTCGAGCTGCGTGCAGAGCTGGCGGTAGCCGGCGGTCTGCTCGGCGGGCGCGAACGGATGCACTTTGCCAAAATCCGGCCATGTCACCGGCAGCATCTCGCTGGTCGCGTTCAGCTTCATGGTGCACGAACCGAGCGGGATCATCGAGGTGGTCAGCGAGAGGTCTTTCGCCTCCAGCCGCCGGATGTAGCGGAGCATTTCGTGCTCGGTGTGGTGGGTGTTGAAAACGGGGTGCGCCAGATAGTCCGGCGCGGCGCGCTGAAGGAGATCGCTCACCTCCATGTTCGTGTAGCGATCGTGGCTGTCCTGCACTTCCGTCCGCTGGCCGAAAATGGCGTCCGCTTCGTCAAAGAGCAGCGCCGTCTTGCCCGACTCGGCGGCGGCGAGAACCCGCGCGAGGTTTTTCTCGGTTTCGCCAATGTATTTGCTCACGACGGACCCAAGCCCAAGCACCTGGCCGAGGGTCATGAGATCGGCGGCGCTGGTCGTTTCATCGAGGGCGATGCCGACGGTGGTGTCGTCGAGTTTGCGCAGGTTGACGTGCTGCGAATGACCCGCGCGCAGCGTGGCATCGGCCGACGGCACGCTGACCGCGAGGGTGTCGAAGAACGGCCCGCGCACCTCGTGTCCGTGATCGACCAGCGCTGCCGCCAGCGTGCGCGCGAGGAGATGCGTGCGCGCGGCGATTTTCCGCAGCCCGCCGGGGCCGTGATAGACCGCGTACATCGACGCCATGACCGCGAGGAGCACCTGCGCCGTGCAGATGTTGCTCGTCGCCTTGTCGCGCCGGATGTGCTGCTCGCGCGTCTGGAGCGAAAGGCGGTAGCCGGGCCGACCGTGCGCGTCCTTGCTCACGCCGACGAGCCGGCCGGGCATGAGGCGTTTGTAGGCGTCCTTCACCGCCATGTAGGCCGCGTGCGGCCCGCCAAAACCGAGCGGTACGCCGAAGCGCTGGGTGGAGCCGACGGCGATGTCCGCGCCGAACGCGCCCGGCGCGCGCAGCAGCGTGAGCGCGAGGATGTCCGCCGCCACGATGGCCAGCGCGCCCGCCGCGTGCGCCTTCTCGATGAACCCCGCGTAGTCGCGGATCACGCCGGTGGTATCCGGGTATTGGAGGAGGACGGCGAACGGCTTCTCCGCGAAATCAAACGTCGTCTCGTCGCCGACGATCACCTTGATCCCCAGCGGCTCCGCGCGCGTCTGCACCACCGCGACGGTCTGCGGATGGCAGCGCTCGCTGACGAAAATGGCGTGCGCGTCCGCCTGCTTGCTGACCGCGTGCGCGATGTGCATGGCCTCGGCGGCGGCGGTCGCCTCGTCGAGCAGCGAGGCGTTCGCGATGTCCAGCCTGGTGAGATCGCAGACCATCTGCTGGAAGTTCACCAGCGCCTCCATGCGCCCCTGCGAAATCTCCGCCTGATACGGCGTGTAAGCCGTGTACCAGCCGGGATTTTCGAGGATGTTGCGCTGGATGACCGGTGGCGTGATGCAGTCGCTGTAGCCCTGGCCGAGGTAGTTTTTGCAAAGGTGATTCTTTCGCGCGATGCCACGCAACTCGGCCAGCGACTCGTTCTCGCCACGTCCCGCGGGCAGCTTCATCGGCTCGGCCAGCCGGATTTTCGCGGGCACCGCCGCGTCGATCAGCGCATCGAGCGACCCGAGTCCGAGCGTCGCCAGCATCTCCGCGACCTCGTTTTCCCCCGAGCCGAGATGGCGTCGCGGAAAGGTGTCGCAAGGCGCGAGGATCGAGGTTTCGAGAGGAGCCGCAGCGGGCGGCGAAGCGAGCGTGTCGTGCATCGCGGGAGGCTAGAAACGAAGACGGGCAAAGCAAGCGGGTTTTGGGGTGGAGCGGGGCAGCGGGAAAAATGCGGTCATCCTGTGCGGAGGTCCCGGCAGACGCAGGCGGGCGGGAACGGGCTCAAAGGAACTCAAACTATTTGGGGGCGGAGGCGGGGGACGGGGAGAATGAAATGACGAACGTGAAATGTCGAATAAAGCCCCCATGACGGATGCACGGCGGCTCACGGCGACGTTCTCTGTTTGTCCCCGTTGTTTGCGAACCGACGCTCCTGGGGAGCGCACGCGCCCTCGCGCTCCCCCTTGCTCACCGCGATGGCGCAATCACCCGTCATTCGTCATGTCCCCGCCGCCTTTCACCTTCCGCCGCGCGGGACTTTCTGCTCCAAGTCCCCCCACCATGACCCCGACTCCGCCGGCCCCGGCCAACGACCACTATCTCCCCGTGCTCGATACGGCGCGTGCGCGCTTCAAGCTCTGGGGCGTGCGCGGCTCCACGCCTACGCCGGGCACGCGCTTCCTCCGCACGGGTGGCAATACCTCCTGCATGACCGTCGAGAGTGGGGACGAGATGTTCATTTTCGACGCCGGCTCCGGCATCCGCGATCTCGGCCTCGCGCTCATCGCGGGCCCGCCACGTCGTGTGCATCTCTTCGTCACCCACACGCACTGGGATCACATCCAGGGCTTCCCGTTTTTTGCGCCGGCCTATCGCGCCGGGTTCGAGATCGTCATCTATGGCGCGGAGGGTTTTGGCAAAGACCTCAAGTCCGTCTTCCAAGGTCAGCTCGACCGCGAATATTTCCCGGTCCAGATGGCGGACATGCACGCGCGCCTGGAGTTCCGAAACCTCAGCGCGAATCCCACCCCGGCGGGCAGCGCGCAGGTGGCGTGGGAGTTTGCCCAGCACCCCGGCGCGACGGTCGGCTACAAGATCTGCATCGCGGGAAAAAAGGTCGCGTGGGTGCCGGACAACGAATTCCTCCTCGGCTACACCGGCTCGCCCATGGAAATCACCCGCGACCACCCGCGCGCGCTCCCCTACGAGCGGATGATCGACTTTCTCTCCGACGCCGACGTGGTCATCCACGAAGGCCAATACACGCCCGAGGAATACCTTCAAAAAATCGGCTGGGGGCACAGCTCCGTGACCAACGCCTGCGTGCTGATGAAACTCGCGGGCGTTCCGCGCTGGGTGGTCACGCACCACGACCCACATCACCAGGACGCTTTCCTCGAAGCCAAACTCAGCCTTACCCGGCAGATCCTCCAGCAAATCGGCCACCCCATCCACGTCAGTCACGGCTACGACGGGCGCACGGAGTTGTTCTAAAATCGCGCCGCCAGCGGCCAGTGGAGTTGCTGGGTTCAGCACGGACCCAGGCCGCCTCCGCACCTTTCCCTTTTCACTCCGCGAAGTTGTGCCAACTTCCCGACCCGTGAATAACCCAGAAACCCCCTTGCCGACGCCCACCCCGCGCCCCTACGTGCCGAGGGTCGTCGATCCGCTCGACCCGCTCACGGAGCGCGAGGAAAAATTCCAGCCGCGCTACGTCGAGGTGCCGGCGCTGCGCGAGCACGGTTTCGGCCGGCGCAACCTCGCTTGGGGGGTCCTCACGCTGATCCTCGGGATCGGCCTGCTCGTGGCTGCGGTTTATTTTTCCGGGCAAAAAGCGGTGCTCTCCATGGCCGCGTGCCTCTTCACCTTCACCGCGCTCTTTGTCCTCTCGCGGCTGCACATTTTCCGGCAGCGCAATGGCGGCTTCCTCGCCATCTCGGTGGTCGTGCTCCTCGGCGCGATCGTCCCGCTGCTCGATCACGGCTACGAGAAACTCGCCGGCCACGCCCAACCCGCAAACCCCGCGCCCGCGTCCGCCGCCCCGCCGGTGGAGGTCGAGCCGCCGCTGCTCAAGCAATCCTTTGCCCTGACCAATCCGGAAGCGGGCCAGACGCAGGTGCGCGTGCTCAAGGATTCGCGCGTGCTCATTGGAGAAAAGCCGTTCCTCATCAAGGTGGGCGACGCCTTCCCGCTGCTCGAGGCCAAGGGCGGCGAGGTGACTTTCGCGGTGCGCGACCTGCACGTTTCGCTGCCCGTCACGGTGGTGGAAATTCTCGGCGGGAAATCCGGCAAGGAAACCCGCGAATCGGCCATGACGGCGGCGCTCGCGGCCGCCACCGGGATCGCACCGGCCAAGCCTGAGCCCCCCTCCGGCAGTCACGCCAAACCGACCGTCGAGACGCCGTCGCAGCCGCCCGTCGCACCGGGCGCGACCCCCGCGCCCGGCCTGGATCTCGCGGCGATCACGCGCAGCGCGCAGCAAGAAGCCATGCGCCGCTACCCCGCGCTCGGGATCAAGGACTCGGCGGAAAATGCCGCCTACCTCGCGGCCTACCGGGAGATGAAGGAAAGCGGGAATACCGAGTTTTTCGACAATCCCGAATGGCCCCTTGAACTCGCGGCAGTCCTCGCCATCCAGAACCGCTGGACGCGCGGCGACCAGCCCGCACCCGCGGTCAAAGATCCCGTCCAGCGCCT
>CAYQBV010000189.1:0-8388 GCA_964415705.1 uncultured Chthoniobacter sp.
AAGGTCGTCCACGAGTAAGCCTCGGGCTCGGACTTCACGAGCCAGTAATTCTTTGCCATGCGGCGAAATCTATCGGGTGAAGCGAGGGCGGCAATGTGAAAGGTGCGACCGCGCTCCCGCGAATGTGGTTCTCCGACTTCATTCAGCCCGGGAGATGCCTGGCTTCGACCGATGGAGAACGGAAGTGCGAAAACAAAATGCGAGGTTCTGAAGAAATCTGAGTGAGCTGACTATTCTTGCCACGAGATGTGGCAAGAAAGGTGTGATGATCCTTTGTTAAGCCCGTTCCCGCCGATCCGAGAATCATGGTGCATGCTGCATCCGTTGTTTGGATGCGGCGCGAAAGCAACGCACCATGACGAAACCGAAGATTCAACCGACCGGCCGGGAGGCACGTTTTGAGGAGGACGAGATCATCGTCAGCAAGACGGACCTTCGCGGAATCATCATCTACGCCAACGACGTGTTTCAGCGCGTGTCTGGATTCACCGAGGCGGAGCTTCTCGGGCAGCCGCACAATTTGATCCGCCATCCGGACATGCCCGGCTGCGTGTTCAAGCTGCTCTGGGATACGCTGCGCAACGGGCAGGAGATCTTCGCCTACGTGGTAAACCTGTCGAAAGACGGCAGCCATTACTGGGTCCTCGCGCATGTGACGCCGAGCTTCAGCGCGAATGGATCGCCCGTGGGCTACCATTCCAATCGTCGCGTGCCCTATGCCGACGCCCTGCCGAAGGTGACTGCGCTCTACGCGACGTTGCTGGACGAGGAGCGCAGGCACAGCGACCGCACGAAAGCCATCGAGGCATCGACGCGGATTCTTACCTCGACCCTCGCCGACGCGGGCGTGGACTACAGCCAGTTCGTCTTCAGCCTTTCAGAACACACGCGCCTGGGTGCCGCCGCTTGATATGAACACTTCAAACCCCACTTCTCCCATGACGGACGATTCCGCCCATTGGCTGGCTTCCGTCGCCGACATTTGCGAACGCGCAGCGACTGGTGATCTTGAAGCACGCATCACCGGGCTCGCTGGCTCCGGCGACTTCTCCCGGCTCTGCTCGGCGATCAATCACATGCTCGACGTCGCGGATTCCTACGTGCGCGAATCTTCTGCGGTCATGGATTATTGCAGCCGCGGCCAGTATCACCGCCCGATTCTGCTCCGTGGTCTGCCCGGCTCGTACCGTGATGGCGCCGAGATCATCAATGGAGCCGCCCTCAAGATGAAGCAGGACGCGGCACAGATCGCGCAGTTCGAGGCGGAGCGCGAACGCGTCGCCACCCGCGTGTTGCAGGCCACGGATTCCGTTTCTGGTTCCGCCGCCGAGCTGGAGTCCACGGCTGGCGGTATCTGGGAGAACGCGGTTCAGACCAAGCGGCTTTCCAGTTCAGTCGCGACTTCAGCGGAGGAAGCCGCGTCCAACGTCAGCGCCGTGGCCGCCGCCTGTGAAGAGCTGACCAGCACGACGCTGGAGATTTCGCGGCAGGCGGACGAATCCGCCAAGCTGACCAATGGCGCCGTGACACAGGCCGAGCAGGCGGCCAGCGCCGTCAAGGAGTTGAGCGAAGCCGCCCGCAAGATCGAATCCGTGGTCAGCCTGATCAACAAGATCGCGCGGCAGACGAACCTCCTCGCCTTGAACGCCACCATCGAGGCGGCGCGCGCCGGCGAGCATGGACGCGGCTTTGCCGTGGTGGCCACCGAGGTGAAGGTGCTTTCGCAAAACACATCCCAGGCGACGGACACGATCGCGGATCAAGTCGATGCGATGCGTCAGGCGACGACGAATGTGATGAAGTCGATCGAGGGCATCGGTGCCTCCATCAAGCGCATCAACGACACCGCTGGTATTATTTCAACGTCGGTCGGCGAGCAGGCGCAGGCGACGGCGGAGATCGCGCATCGCGTGGTGGAAGCCTCCGGCAGCACGAAGCAGATTTCCACGACGATTGCGGCGGTGAGCGACGCTGCCTCGCAGACGGAAAGCGTCTGCGGCTCGTTGAAGGAAGCGTCCGGCAATCTCACTGCGCAGTCGGAATTGCTCCGCGACGCCGTGAGCGGGCTGGTGAAGAAATCCGCACCCCTGGCCGCCGCTGCGTAGCGATCTGCTGGAGCAGGGCGGATAAGTGGCCGGATGGGACGTGGAGTTTCTTGATCGTGGTCAAGGATGGGATCGTCATTCCGGTCAATGGTCATGGCGTGAACTTTGATTTCAATCAGCAGCCGTTCATCGTCATTTGGGAAGTCACCCGCGCCTGCGGGCTGGCCTGCCGTCACTGCCGCGCTGAGGCGGTGCTGAGGCGGCATCCGCTGGAGCTGACCACCCAGGAATCCTTCCGTCTTATTGACCAGGTCGCGCGGGCGAACCCGACTTTGTTTGTGCTGACGGGCGGCGATCCGGCGCTGCGTCCGGACTTGAAGGAGCTGATCAGCCACGCGGCGCAGCAGGGGTTGAGAGTGGGCTTGAGCCCGAGCGCGACACCGGAGTTTCTCCGTGCAGACTTTGCGGAGCTGAAGCGGCTCGGTGTCGCGCGCATCTCGCTGAGTCTCGATGGCGCGAGCCGGGAATCGCACGACAGCTTTCGCGGTGTGCCGGGCACGTGGGAGCTGACGATGGAAGCGATCGCCAAGGCGGCGGCTGCGAATCTACCGGTCCAGATCAACACCACCTTCACACGGCAGAACATCGGAGAGTTCGATGCATTCACCGCGCTGCTGGAGCGCATCCGGCCGGTGTTGTGGAGCGTGTTTCAGCTCGTGCCGACGGGCCGTGGGAAGCTGGATGACTTGCTGACGGCGGAGGAGCTGGAGGATTTGTTCCTGCGGTTGCAGCGGCTTTCCGCGGCCGCGCCCTACGACATCAAGACGACCGAGGGTCAGCACTACCGGCGCGTGGTGCTCCAGCAGACGAAGAATCCGGCGGCGCTTCGTTCGCGTGCGCCGCTGGGCATCAACGACGGCAAGGGCTTCGTCTTCATCTCGCACCTGGGCGACATCCAGCCCAGCGGCTTCCTCCCGATCACGGCGGGGAACGTGCGCAAGGACGAGCTGATCGAAGTCTATCGCAACGCGCCGCTGTTTCGAAACCTGCGCGACACGTCGTTGCTCCAGGGCAAGTGCGGCTGCTGCGAGTTCAAGAACATCTGCGGTGGCTCTCGTGCGCGCGCGTTTGCGATGACGGGCGATCCGTTCGGCGAGGAACCGCTGTGTGCTTACCAGCCGCGACAACGCCATCATGAGCTCCATACCTGCGATGCGTGAATGAAAGCAATCGCGGCGAAAGGTTGGGCAAGTTCGGTGGATGAAGCCGGTCGCGATTCGCATCCAATGCTCTCGTTAGACAACTACTGAAACAAACCTATGAAAAACAGAATCATCACAGCACTGCTGCTCACGGCGGCGTTTCCTGTTATCACGACCAGCCCCCTTCAGGCGGAGAGCTGGAAGGACAGCGCCATCTCGCCGGTGGCCAACCCGTTGTTCTTTGAGTCACCGTTGATTCAGAGCGAGGCGCGACCAATCTTCATCTATCACAACTTCGACGACAAATTCATCGGCGGCTTCGCGCGTGTTTATGCCGTGCAGTTGCGCTGGGCGGTGACCGAACGCCTGGCGATTATTGCGACCAAGGACGGCTACATCCAGACGCGTTCCGACGCTCTTCCGAGCGAGGACGGCTGGGCGGACATCGGCGCGGGATTGAAGTATGCGCTGATCGACAAGCCGGAGGATCAGTTCATCCTCACGCCCGGATTGAAGTTCGAGCTGCCCAGCGGCAACGAGCGGGTGTTCCAGGGCAACGGCGATGGTGAGTTCGACTTCTTCGTCTCCTCGATGAAGGGCTGGGACAAGTTTCACGTCACCGGCAGCCTCGGCGCGCGTGTGCCGATCGACATGGATGCGGAAACCGCGTCGCTGCACTACAGCCTGCAACTCGACTACCAGACCTGCAAATACTTCACGCCGCTCGTGACGCTCAACGGATTCACGACGTTGACTGAGGGGGATGCGCAGCCATTCGACGTTGAAGGCTACGACTTGATCAACTTCGGCGCATCCGATGCCGGTGGCCGCACGCAGATCACGGCGGGTGTCGGCTTCCGTTCGCAAGTCTGGAAGCACCTGGATCTTGGTTTTGCGTACGAAGTCGGTGTGACCAGTCCGAAGGGGTTGTTCGACGACCGTTTCACTTTCGACGCGCGAATTCCGTTCTGATTCCTGTGTCTCAGCGCGGGTCGTGGTCGCGAGGCTGCGACCCGCTTCCTCTTCCACTTATATGATCAACATCACCAAACTCTACTGTGGCCTTTCTCAATCGGCGGATTCCCTGCGCTACGGCCAGGGCCATGGCGCGCCCAAGACTGCGGCGGAGCGTCGTCCCATTGTCGTCTGGAACATCACGCGCCGTTGCAACCTTCGCTGCATCCATTGCTACTCGGACAGCGATGCGCGCGAGTATCCGGGCGAGCTGACGTGGGATCAGTGTCGCGGGGTGATGGATGATCTCGCTCAATTCGGCGTGCCCGGCCTCCTTTTTTCTGGCGGCGAACCGCTCATCCACCCGCGCTTCTTCGATCTGGCGGCCTACGCGCGAAGCAAGGACTTGAGGGTGACGCTGTCCACCAACGGCACGATGATCGACCGCGATGCCGCCACGCGGATCAAGGCGTTGGGATTCGCCTATGTCGGCATTTCACTCGATGGCATTGGCGAGACGCACGATTACTTTCGCGGACGGGAGGGTTGTTTTGAGAAGACCGTCTCAGCCTTTCGCCACTGCAAAGCCGTCGGCCAGAAAGTTGGCCTTCGCCTCACGCTTTCTCAACACACGATCAAGGATCTCGACAACATCCTCGACTTCATCGAGGTCGAGGACATCGACCGCGTTTGCTTCTATCACCTCGTTTACAGCGGGCGCGGCAGCAATGTCGTGGATGTGACTTTGGAAGACAGCCGGCGTGCTCTCGACAAGATTATCACTCGGACCGCGCGCTGGGCGGCGACGGGCAGGCCGCGTGAAGTCTTGACCGTGGATCAGCCGGCGGACGGCGCCTATCTCTACCTGCGTTTGCGCGCCGAGAATCCGGTGCGCGCCGAGGAGGTCATGGACCTGTTGCGTTGGAATGGCGGCGGCGCTCATGGCAGCGGGACAGGCATTGGTAATATCGATACGCAAGGCAACGTGCATCCGGATCAGTTCTGGCAATCGCTCACGCTGGGGAACGTCAAGCAACGGCCCTTCAGCGAAATCTGGCAGGACCAGACGAACGAGACTCTGGCCGCGCTGCGCAGTCGCAATGGTCGTCTGGAGGGCAAGTGCTCCCGATGCCGCTTCCTCAATGTCTGCGGCGGCGGATTCCGCGTCCGCGCGGTCCAGGTGCATGGGAACCTCTGGGCGCCGGACCCCGCGTGTTATTTGACTGAAGAGGAAATCTCTCAACCCGTCTAAACCGTGTAGCCATCGGATCGACCGTAAGGAACATGACGTTGACCGTTGTTCCCGGGCCTGACGCCTCAAGCGGATGCGTCAGGTTCCGATGAAGTGGAAGTTGTCGGGTTGTAACGCATGAAAATTACAGATGCCTTTATCGCCGAGCACGCCGTCATCTACGCGCAGCTCGATTATTTGGAACACGCCATCCCCGCCGCGAAGACGCTGGGCGAAATCAAAGCGATGTCTGGCATGTTGGAGGCGGCGTTGAAGCCTCATGCCGAGGCGGAGGATGAGCTGCTCTTCAACGGGCTGGAGCCCGGACTCGATCAGATGGGGATGCTTGAGAAGGTGCAGCTCGAGCATGACGCCATCTGCAAAGGGTTGGAAAAAGTCCGCATCGCTCGCACACGCAAGGACGCGCAGCGATACCTGTTGAGCATCGTGCATCTCACCCGCAAAGAATTCGACATGGAAGACCGCATTCTCTTCCGGATGGCGGACGAGCTCTTGCGGGAAGAAACACTGCTGAAGCTCGGCAAGAGCTGGGCGCGCAGACGTTCAGTTCCGTCACGGTAGCTGGCGCGTCAGGTTGATTCCTGGCTCTCGACCCAGCGAACGGCGAAGTGGATCAGCTCCGCTGAAGTTTTAAGCTCCAGCTTTTCCTTGATGTGCAGCCGATGGACTTCCACTGTCTTCACGCTCAGATGAAGCTTCCCGGCGATGTCGCGCGTGGCTTTTCCCTCCCCGATCAGTTGGAACACTTCGAACTCGCGATCGGTCAGCCTCTCCACCGGCGATCCGGTTGAGGTGCTGCGTTGCCCGGTGAAGATCTCCAGGATGCGTTTCGACATTTTGTCGCTTACGTAAACGTCGCCGGCGAGCACGCGGCGGATGCCTTCCATCAATCGCTTGCCGCCTTCCTGTTTCATGACGTAGCCGCGACCGCCGGCGCGCAGCACGCGTTCGGCGTAGAGCGATTCGTCGTGCATGGAGACTACTAGAACGCGAAGCCCCGGATGCATCGCCTGGATATCCTTGATGAGTTCGAGCCCGCTCTTGTCCGGCAGCGTGATGTCGGCGAGGACGAGATCGGGTTTGCGCAAGGCGATGGCGTCCATCGCCTGCCCGGCGCTCTCCGCTTCGCAGCAGACGGTGAGGTCCGGCTCGTTGTTGATCAGGGCGGCGAGTCCCTGGCGCATCATCGGGTGGTCGTCCACGACGAGGATGAGCGTCTTGGATTTCGAGAGTCTCTTTTTTGGTGCGCTCACTTGCGGGATGTTTTCTTCAACGGATGGCGTTGGACGGAGCAGAGGACGCTGGTGCCTCCCTCGGGATCGCGCTTCACGACGACGGAGCCGCCGATGATGCCGGCGCGATATTGCATGATGCGCAGGCCCATGCCCTTGTCTTTGGGCAGCGTCTTGGGCAGGCCCACGCCGTGATCTTTCACGAGGAGGATGATTCTCTCGCTGGTGGCGCGCAGGCGGATGTGGACGTGCCTGGCTTTGCCGTGCTTGACGGCGTTGGACACAGCTTCCTGGGTGATGCGGTAAAGATGGGTGGCGATGGCGGGATCGGTGACGAGCACGGGCCGCTCGCACTCGAACCGGCATTGAATCTGGAACATCTGCTCGGCCTGGGTCGCGAGCTGGGCGAGCGCCGCCATCAAGCCCTCCGACTCCAGCATCACCGGGCAAAGGCCGCGTGCGAGTGAACGGGTTTGGCCAATGGCGTCGCGGACATGCCGGGCGATCTTGCCCGCTTCCGCAGCGAGGCTCGCAGTATCTTTCGAGCGCGTGGAGGTGAGGCGCTGCTCCAGCACCTGGCTCATCAATTCGATTCCGGTGAGATGCTGGCCGAGGCCATCGTGCAGATCCTGCCCGATGCGTCTTTGCTCGCGGTCGCTGATTTCGAGGACTTCCGATTCGAGCTGCTTGCGATGAGTCAGGTCGCGGACGAATCCAGTGAAGAGCCGCCGGTTGGACAGCCGCACTTCGCTGACGGAAAGATCCATGGGAAACACGCTGCCGTCCTTGCGGAGACCGACGACTTCACGGCCGATGCCGATGATCTTCGCCTGGCCGGTCCTGAGGTAATTGATCAGATAAGTATCGTGCTGCTCGCGGTAGGGCGCGGGCATGAGGCTGTTGACGTTCCGACCAATGACCTCGGCAGCGCGGTAACCAAAGATACGTTCGCCGGCGGGATTCAACGACTCGATGATGCCCCGTTCGTCGATGGTTACGATCCCTTCGACGGCAGTCTCGAGGATGGCCCGCATCCGCTCCTCGCTCTCACCGAGTGCAATCTCAGCGGACTGCCGGGTTCGGGTGACTGGGCACGAAGGCGACGTTTTCGTGCGGGCGGCGATTCGGGGCTTTGGCTTGCGAGGGCTCATGCGCATTCGCTCGATTATCCGGGACGTGCGCACAGAAGCCAACGCTGGATTGTGTCCAGCAACTCAAGGTTTGAGTTCACGCCCCGGCGAGCTGGCCGCGGTATTCAGTTGGCGACTGGCCGATGATCTTCTTGAACACGCGATTGAAGTGCGTGAGCGATTGAAAGCCGACCTCGTAGGCGATCTCGCTGACCCGGAGGTTGGGGTTGAGCAGGAGGTTCTTCGCCTTCTCGATGCGCAGGCGCGAGACGTAGTTCGTGAAGTTCACGCCCGTGTACTTTTTGAACATCTTGCAGAAATAGAAGGTGGACGTGTTGACTGCTTTCGCGACATCGCCGAGCGAGAGGTCGTCACCTTGATGCTCCTGGATGTACTGCTTGGCCTTGATGATGACCGGCGGCTCGGCGTTCTGTTGCTGAACGACGATTTGATTCGAGATCATCGAGAGGTGCTGGGCGAAGATCGAGAGCAGTTTGATCATCGACTCGTGCTGCCGGGGACCGAGCACGCGGGTGTCGAAGTAAGCCTTCTTCAGCTCGGCGCGGTCGAACG
>CAYQBV010000190.1:0-8381 GCA_964415705.1 uncultured Chthoniobacter sp.
CCGAGTCGCATTTCTCGATCGCGAAATAGGGAACTTGGCGCGCTCCGAAGGATCGAAAAAATCGCTCGATCGGTTCGATCATAGATCCTTCGAAGTCAAATTGCTTTCCCTGTTCGGATGCCCATCGGATGGCTTCCCACATGAGGAGCGATGTCGCGCCGCTGGTTCGCAACTCCGGATCGCCGCCGCCAAGCAGGTAGTAAACGGTGTGCTTGTCCGTCACCAAATAGAGACCGGCATGCGCCTGACTATCGGTGCCTTTTGCCACCAGAATCCTTCGCAGTCCACGCGCCCGGCACGCTGCGTCCACTCTGCGGAGCGCTTCCTCGGAGTGAGGCAGTTCCTTGCCTTGGCGCGAGAATGTCAGTCGATGAAGCGGCAGGAATTCCTCAATGTCTAAGGCTTCACTCACGACGACCTGCTTTTCCGCCTTCTTGATTTCCCTGCGTATATTTTCGCGTGTCTCACGGAGCAGTTGGGCGGTGTCGCGGGTATCGTCGATGCGGTAAGTGTAGCGCGTGGTCTGCCCGAATCCCTTCCAATGAAACGGCAACCAGTTCGTGATCGCCGGATGAAAATCCTGCTGAAACGCCGCGAACGGGGGCAGTGCATCGATGAGTTCCGTCATCAGGTCCTTCTCCTCGCTGAGCCGGTTCGCGTATTTGGCGCTCGATTCACGGAGCCACGGTCCGAGGTACGGCGTCAGCCGCGGCATCTCGATGAGGCGCAGCCGGTTGAGCTTCACTTTGAAAGTGTAGGGCAGGACCGCCGCCACGTCCTCCCCGCGCCGGACGACCGCATAATCCCACGCCCCCGGCGAGACCGCCTCCAGCCACCACGGCTGAAAAAAGAGCGGCGCGTCCGCGAGGAATTTCAGGAGGTTGGGTTCGAGTGTTCGACTTTCCTGTGCGCCCGTTCGCGCAAACGGCGCTACTTCATTCACCGTCGAGGAGGAATCGGACGTTCAGTTTGAAGCCTTCCAGCAGCCGGGACTGAGCCTCTTCGCCTTCCAGGAAACGGCCGGCGAGTTCGTACTGCCGGCCCGCGCCGAGATGCCACACGTCCACCGAGCGCGCCTCGGGATCGACGGTCCAGTATTCCTTCACGCCGTGCTGTTCGTAGAGATCCTTCTTGTCCACCCGGTCGCGGCGGCGGCTGCCCGGGGAAACGATCTCCGCCACGAGGTCGGCGGGCCCGCGGATGACATCGCGGAGAATGCCGAGGTTTTCCGTGGCGATGAAGGCCACATCCGGCTGCACCATGCGGTGCGGGGTCAGGACCATGTCCAGGGGTGAGATGACCACCTTGCCGAGGCTCCCGCGCTTCACCCAATCCTGAAGTGCTGAGGCGAAGCGAAAGACGATGTCCTGATGCTGAAAAAGCGGCGAAGGGGCCATGATCAATTCTCCATCCCAAAGTTCATGCGGCTGATCGGTGGTCTCCATCTGCGCGCATAGCTCATCGTAAGTGCAGAGCCGCGGGCGCGGGAGAATTCGCGCTTTGATTTCGGGCTTGGTCGCTGTGCTCATGGCGGGCATTGAACCACACGCTGCCACGCGCCGCAATCCGCCAGCGTATTTTAGGGGACATCTGGCACGCCGCGGTCGCGCAGCGCCTCCCGGCAAGCCCGATAGACATCTTCCACCGCCAGGTCTCGCATGCACTGCAGGTTGATCGGGCAGTCTCGCAGCGCCTCGGCCTCGGTTTTGGCGAAGTTTTTCATGCACGGCGCGCAGAGGAGCGGCACGCGCAGCATGCGGCTCGTCGGTGCCTTTGGGGCGGTGAAGACGTCGTCGGTCGGGCCGTAGAGCGCGACGAGCGGCGTGCCGTGGGCGTTGCCGATGTGCATCTGGCCGCTGTCGTGGCAGACCAACAGGCAGGCGTATTTGATGATGGCGGAGACCTCATCGACGGTCGTCTGCCCAGCGATGTTCACTGCGGAGAGGGAGTGTTGCCGGAGAAACTCGTCGATCACGGGCTTTTCGTTGCGGTCGCCCGGAAGAACGACTGTCTCGCCGTCCGCCGAGAGTCGGCGGATCAGCTCGGCAAAGCCGTCCTCACCCCAGCGCTTCGGGGTCACACCGGCATTCGCCGCGGAAACCTGGATCGCAATGTAGCCGCGCTCGCACAGCCCGAAACGCTGGAGCACGCCGGGACCGACTGGTGCGATGTGGGTTTCGTAGGTCCGCGGGAACGGGCCATGGAACCGCTTCAGCAGATCGAAGTGCAGATCGCTCTCGTGGGTATCCAGCCGCAGCGGCACATCGTCGGTCAGCGCGTCGCGCGTCCAGCCCATGTCCACGCCGAGGACCTCCACCGAGTGGCCGATCCGGCGGGGGATTCCGGCGAGCAGGGTGCCCCACCAGTAAAACGGCGGCGAGGCATCGAACGGAATGAACGCTGTCCCGATCCGCTCGCGGCGCAGGCGGAGAAAGAAGAGCGCCTTTTTCCAAATAGGGAGCTTTTCATCCAGCCAATGCACGGCGTCCACAATCCCGTCCCCGGCGCGGAAGACGGCCTCCGTTCCAAACCGGTTTCCGGCGAGCACATGGATGCGCGCGGACGGATAGAGCGCGCGCAGCGTGCGGATCATGGGCGACATCATCAGGAAATTGCCGAGCCCCGTGTAGGCGGGGACGAGGAAACTCACCGCGTTCGTCCGCTTCCGGCAGGTCGCGCCAAGCAGGCCAATGATGAAGCGCTTGAGGACGGCGATCACGAGATGGACCGGTCAGATACGGATCAAATGCGCGTCGATCCCGTGGATCACATTGCAGAAATACGTGGCGAACGCGCGGAGCACCGCCTTCAGCCACGGATGCTCGATGCGGCGTCCGAACCGGTAGAACCACGGGGCGCGGAAGAGCGGCTTGAAGGGGTTCACGCAGAACACGATTTTTTCGATCTGAAAGCGGGCCTTCGAGTAGTAGGCGCGCTCTTTCCCGCGCCAGGTCGTCGGATCGTAAAACTCGAAAATCTCCTCCGAGAACAGCCGCTCGTGGGTCGGATCGCCCCACGCTTCGAAGGAATTCCAAAAGGGCACGCCAATGAAGATTTTCGCGCCCGGTTTGGTGATGCGGTGGACTTCCTCCATGGTGCGCGTGGTGTCGCGGAGATGCTCGAAGACATTGTCCGCATAGACTTCGTCGAACTGCCCGTCGGCAAACGGCCAGGGAAAGACGCGGAGATCGTGGACGACATCCACGCCGGGAAGCTGGACGATGTCGTGGTTGAGCCAGCCTTCTTTGAGGATGTGGCCGCAGCCGAGGTGGAGTTTGGTTTTCATTCCTGAGTGATCGTTTGAAACGCGGAGGTCAGATTGCGCCGGGAAAGCTCCTTTTCCAGAACGGCGCGGTCAATCTCCGCTTCGCTTAATTCCAACATTCGACGGATGTCCCGCACATGCTTTTCTCCGCCGCCTTCCGCAAAATACTCCGTCTTCCACACGATCACGTATTCAGGCGGCGCAAAAAAAACCTCGCCATGACCGTAGCGAACCACCCTGCGATGCTCGCAGGCCCATCGGTAAAAGGGATCCTGATGAGACGGATAAAAGTCCGCCTTCAGACCGCTGGTCATGTCGATGACATTAAAATGCCCGCGGCATTCGCGGAGGTTCTCGCCGCGCAGCACCTCGATGGGCGGAACGTAAAACGAGGCTTCGGGGAAAATCGTAGTCAGCGAAGCCAGCCGGGCATTGGGGATCGAAACGGCGAGATCGATGTCGAGCGTCAGTCGCGGCTCGGAATAGAGCATCGCACCCACGGAGCCTGCCACGAGGTAGGGGATTCCGGCATCGTGGACCGGCCTCGCAAAAATCTGGAGCAGATCAGGTTCGGGCACAGCTCAGCTCCTTCGCGAGAGCCCGTTCGATCTCGGTTTCGGTCAGGTTGGGATTCCTTCGGCGCAGCCCTGCACGCCGCGTCTCGCGCGCCGTGCGGAGTAGCCCCAGCGCGACATCCCACTTCTCGATGGGCGTCATTTGGCGAAACCTCTGAATCTGAACGGGGTGCAGTGGTTCAAGCTTCATCTGCGTCTTAGTAGTGCCAAAAACGGGCTTCATCACGCGCGCGCATGTACTGCGATGCCAGCGACGCAGCCGAGGTGGAGTTTGGTTTTCAAATCAGGAAGGGGCAGCGGTGTTTCACAAAATTCAAGACCTCGGCGGCCAGGCGCAGTGCCTCCTGCGCGTCCTCGGGGGCTGGCTCGGGCGTGTCGCCGGGATAGCGGAACTCGACGGCGTAGGGAGTCAGGACATGCGCGTGTGGCATGAGGGATGCAAAGTCGGAGTCCGAGGGCATGCACAGTTTCAACAAGGCTTCCAGATCGTGGGTTTTTGGAAACGGCATATCCTTCCAGACCAGCCATGTCTTGACCGCCTTTTCGGCGGCCTGCTGGCAGTGAAAGACTGCGATGTCCAGCGCGGGAGGACTCGCCGCCAGCAGCACACCTACGGCAGCGAGGTCGCGCGACGCCTTGGACCACCATGCTTCCACCAGAGCCTGCTTCTCAGCGTTCATAGAGTATTTTCCCCTCGTGGAGGACGGTGTTGGCCAGCGAAACGGGCACGCGGCAATCGCGATCCCATTCGGCGCGGGTCAAGACCAGCACATCGCGCGGGGTGGTCACCGGATCGAGCCCGGCGCGGGCGCGCTGGGCGCGGCGGTAGCGCGGCTCAGGAGAATCCCCCACCAGCACCAGAAAATCCAAATCGCTGTCCGGCCCGGCGTCGCCGCGGGCGTGGGAGCCGAAGAGCCAGATCGCCTCGGGGTTGAGGTGCTTCCTCAACTGTTCCGAGGTTTCGCGGATGATGGTCTCGACCGAATCTGGCATGGCGGCAAACTAGGCGACCGGTTGGAAATTGTCATCCATCAGCTTTCCTCCCTCGTTCCCAAACGGAGTTTGGGAACGAGGACGCAAAACGAGGACGCCAACGAGGCTTTCAGATCGTGGATCTTACGTTTCATCCCGCTGCAGCACGCGCTGGCAGTAGGCCTGCCACCGAGCCGCCGCTTCCATGAGTTGCGGCGTCATGGCCACGGCCAGCCGCAGCATTTCCGGCAGGCTTTCCCCGGCATAATCATGAGCCAGGCTGTTGCGCAGCAGTTTCATGGCGCGGAAGTCTTCCACGGAATCAATGATTCCGCGTTTTTCCGCGCGATGCAGCGCATCCAGCAGGGAACCAGATTCCGCCAGTTCGAAGGTGTCCAGCGCGCGCAGAGCCTTGTTGGCATACATATCCACCGCCCGGGCAAAACGGCTGGAAAACGCCTCCGCAGCCTCCGCCTGCTCGAGGGAAAAATCCGGCGCGTCCATCCACGGGCGGCATTTTTCATAGGACAGGCGCAGCCAGTCCACGGCGCGTTGCATTTGCTCCGCAGCCACGGTGAGGAGCGCGGCCGCATCCCCGGTCTTCACAGGCGCACTCCTTCCGCGGAAGCCATGCGGGCAAACGGGTCGTCGAGGGCGGGTTTCACCACGAGGTCGATGCGCTGCGCGCCGAGGCGGTCTTCCAGTCTCATCAGCAGGCGGAGCCGTTCGCGCAGGCCGATACGCTGGCTCAGCACCAGCAGATCAATGTCGCCACCGCGCCGGGCGTCATCGACTCGCGAACCGAAAAGATACACCGCCGCCGCGGGGTCAGCCTCCCGCACGGACTGGCGGATGCTCCTTTGCTGTTCGCTCGTCAATCGCATGGGGAAGAGAAAAACAGAAGACCCCGGCGAGTCAACGCCTGAGCCAAGGCAAAGGCGTGCCCGGCTTCCCAGCAACGCCGCGCGCCGCGCCGACCGTGCGGTGCGGTGCGGTGCGGCCCCAATGGAAAGTCCCACTTCCTCCCTCGTTTCCTCCCTCGTTCCCAAACTCTGTTTGGGAACGGACTTGTCCGCGCAACTCCGTTGCCCAGTGAGCGCGCGTATCCACCGCCAGCGTCCCGCCACCGAAACAGAGTTTCGCCGGCCAAGCGCATTCCCAAACGGAGTTTGGGAACGAGGACGCAAACGAGAACGCGAAACGGGCGGCGTCACTCTCGCGCACCCCCCGTGTAGTTCGATGAACCCGCGGGCGGCGGGGCTTGCGGATTCTGCCAGAGGGTGAGCCAGGTTTCGCCGTCGCCGGGCGTTTCCGTTGCCTGCTGAAATCCGATGGCCTGAAGGTGCGCGCCGACCTGGGCGTCGCAGGTCTGGGAATCGATCAGCATTTGCAGGCCGCCGTGCCCGATGATGACGGATCGTTTTCTCCGGAAGAAATGCCGGGTCAGCAGGATTTCGCAGGGATTCGAAAAGCGAAACGCCCACGACACTCCGCCGAGGATCTCTTTCAAGCGGCGGATCATCGTGCTTGCGGTCGGAGGGGACGCATCGGGCGGGGGTTCACAGCCAGTCCCATTTGCGTTCCCAGGCGAGGCCATCCACGCCCACGCCTTCGCCGTAGGGTTCGCCGCGCAGGCTGCGGGCGAGGATGCCGAAGAAGCGGGTGATGCGGCGTTTGAATGGGAAATGCGGCAGGCGGGCGATGAAACTCCAGAGCGGGCTGCGGGCGTAAGAAAGGTCGGCCATCCAGTCGGCAACTTCTGCCAGTTCTTCGGCGCGGACGACGCCCTTCTCGACGCCAAGTCGGAGCAACTCGTGGACGATATCGAAGAGCCGGTAGGCGCAAAGGATGATTGCGATCTTGACGAGTTTCTCGCGGCTGAAATCGCCGCTATCCCATGGGTCGCGCAGGTAGAGCGCGTTTGCCCAGATGATCTGGCCGCGGGTGGAAATGGCGGGCGGCACTTTGGCCCTGCGCCACCAGACGCGCTCCAAGTCGATCAAAGAAAACCCGAGCGAGCGCAGCGCGGAGTCGATCCGCGAGAAGAGTGGCTGGCCCTTGTAGATCTCCCCAAAGGAGGTTTCCGCCTCCAGCACGAGGCATTCGCGAGTTGTGGCGGACGCCCCGGCGAGGACTTCGAGTTCGTAACCTTGCACGTCGAGTTTTAGAAAATCACACTGGGTCACACCCAAGGCGGCAAGTTCGCTGTCGAGCGTGGAGAGTTCGATTGGGATGCGTTTTTTCGTCGTGAATCGGTCCGCGTCCGGGAAGCGAGCCAGCCACCGGTGATTGGGTTCCAGAATGGACGAACATTCGGGATTTTGCAGGAGGTTCAGTTCACCGGTTCCATTGCGTGCGCCCAATCCTTTCGGGATTACTTTCACAGCACGCAGACCCTCACTTTTCAGCTTTTCCACGAGGGCGGCGGCTTCCGCGGGGTCCGGTTCGACGAGAACCGAGGTGATCAAGTGTTTGAACGGCTCCCACTGCCACGAAAGGCCGCCGCGTGCGCCGACATCCACGATGGTCAGGTTTCCTTCGCTAAACAGTTTTGGAAGGGAGGGGGGTGATTTCATGGTGCGGATCAGTGGTTGGAAAGGGCGACTACGGAGGCAGGAATCCCGCCAGCCGAGAAGATATATTCGGGATTCGCTGGCGCGATGAGGTGACTCCACGGGTCGAAGTCGGGCGATTGCAGCATGGTGAGCGTGATTTTCGCACCGAGGCCATGATCGACCATGTGGATGTTGCTGTCGTGTTTGGTCTCGATGAACCAGGAGGGGACGCCGAGGTAATAGAGCTCGTACATCATGGTGGTGGAGGTGCCCGCGCACACGTGCATCGAGTCGAGCAATTCCTGCGTCAGCTCGGGAACCAACTCCAGTTTTTCGCGCGGGAGCATCCGCAGTTGCTCGTCGAGGGTGTCGTCGAAGCGGACTTTGAAAAACACCTTGAAGCCGCGGTCGAGAAAGGCCTGCACGAAATTGGCGATTTCCTCCGGATTGGCGAGGAATTCATACGGCAGCAGGATGCGGAATTGCCCGCGGGGAGGTTCGGAAGAGCGGGGCTTCAGGCTGACCGTGCTGGGGCGGATGAAGCCGGCGGTCAGGAGTTGTTCCGCGCGATAGGTGGAGCTGAGTTCGCACAGGAGTTTGCGCCAGAATTCACCCCAAACCAGAATCCGATCGTAGCCGGCGGTGTGCTCGTGCGGGATGCCGGGGGTCGTCCAACCGATGCTGTATTTGTGAAAGACGCCGTGCTGGAGGCCGATGGTTTCGATGCCGTCCGCACGGGCGGCGCAAATGAGTGCGGCGAAGGAGGTGTGCTCGTCGATGCCGATGATGCGGCGGATGCCGGCGAGGCGAAAGAGGAGTGCGAGGAGGCGGGTGTGGAGGCGGGCGTTGGCGGCCATGACCTCGAACCGCTGGATGAGGCGGCGCAACAGGTCCGCAGGCATGGTTTTGACTTGCGCGAAATCGTAGTCCGCGTGCTCCGCCAGGGAGTAGGCGGAGGGGTGCAGGCGGAGGATATTCGGGGCAGAAAAGGCGGGGCGACGGCTCCCGAGGAGG
>CAYQBV010000191.1:0-8292 GCA_964415705.1 uncultured Chthoniobacter sp.
GGTCGGCCAGCCCGCGCAAATCAGGCAGGACCTTGGTCCCGGGTGGAAACGGATTGCTGGTGCCCGAAGTGATGCCGACGAAACGAACGTCGCAGTCCCTGGCGGCATTGAAATCGGTGAGAGCGTCGCCGACGAACAGCGCCTCGCTGCTCTCCAGCCCTTGCTCGGCGAAAATGCGGCGCGTGATTTCCTCCTTCGTCGCGGGCGTGCCGAAGACACCGGCGAAATACCTTTCCAGGTCGCGCAGCCGCACGATGCGGACGAGTTCGTCCTCGGGCGTGCCGGAGGCGACGAAACACTGATAGCGCGTGTGGTGGTCGCGTAGAAACTCAACGGCCCCCGGAATCCACGCGGCCTTCACCACTTCGTCGAAAACGAGCGCGCTGAAATTTTCCCCAAGTCGCTCGGATTCGCCGTCGGGCATGGGCCGGTGCAAAATGTTTTCGTAGATGTGCGCGAATTTACGAAACCGGGAAATGCCGCACTGCGCGAGGTGGTCGGCGACCACTTGCTCGACGACCTCCGGGCCGTGCTCCTCGAAAAGCCGCGCGAAGGCTTTCGTTTTGATGTCCACGGAATCGAGGATGACGCCGTCGAAATCGAAAATGATCGCGCGGATCACGTTCGGGGCGCTTTGGCGAGGCCGGTCACGAGGTTTTGCGCGGCTTCGAGTTCCATGCGGTTGCGCGTGGCGCGGGCGTAAGAGCCAGCGTGCGGGGAGAGGATCACGTTCGGAGCCTGGAGGAGCAGGCCGGTGTAGGGCTCCTGCTCGAATGTGTCGATCGCCGCTCCGGCGAGGTGGCCGCTGTGGAGCGCGTCGCTCACCGCCTGCTCGTCGATGAGCGCGCCACGGGAGGTGTTGATGAGGAAACTGCCGGACTTCATCGCGGCGATGCGCTGGGCGTTCATCAGCCGGTGCAAGTCCCCGCTGGCGTACGGCAGGTGGAGGCTGACGACATGCGACGCAGCGAGCAGTTGGGGGAGGGTCATCAGGCTGACGCCATGCGCGGCGATCCAATCGTGGTCGGGCATCACGTCGGTCGCGACCACTTTCGTGCCGAGCGGACGGAGGATGGCGGCAACACGCCGACCGACCCGCCCCAAGCCGACGATGCCCACGGTGATCTCGGAGAGCAGCAGGCCCATGCGCTTTGTCCAAGTGCCGGAGCGCACCATCTGGTCGTGCGCGACGACGTTGCGGATGAGCGCGAGGATGAGCCCGAGCGAAAGTTCCGCGACGGCTTCGGCGGGTGCGGCGGGCGTATTCAGGACAGCGATGCCGAGCCGCTTCGACGCAGGGAGGTCCACGTTGTCCAGACCCGTGCCGCAGCGGGAGATGACCTTGAGATGCGCGACGGCTCCCTGCATCACCGCCTCGGTCAGCGGTTCGAGCCCCGCGATCAACCCCACGGGCTGGTGCTCGGCGAGCAGCGCGGCAATCTCCGCTTCGGTCAGCGTCCGTCCGAAGGGATTCAGCACCGCAGTGCAGCCGGCGTCGCGGAGAGCGTCGAGCGATGCCTTGTCCTTGGCACCAAAGGACGACGTCGTGATGAGAACCTTATTTGCGGACATAGAACTCTTTGATTTTCTCCGCCACGTAGCGCTGCTGGTCGGCGGAGAGCTCGGGATAGACTGGGAGCGAAATGATCTCGCGGGCGTGCTGAGCGACGACCGGGAAATCGGCGGGCGTGTGGCCGAGGTAGGCATACGCTTTAAGGAACGGCAGTGGCACGGGGTAGTGCCGCGTAGTTTCCACACCCTGCTCTTTCAGGAAGACCTGAAGCTCGTCGCGGCGCGCAGCTCGAAGGACGTAGTTGTGAAAGACATGCGTCGCGCCGGCGCGGATCTTCGGCGTGGCAATTTCCGCGACTCCATCGAGCAGTTCGTCGTATGTCGCGGCGCGCTCCTGGCGGGCGCGGGTCCAGGCGTCGAGGTGCGGGAGCTTGGCGGAAAGGATCGCGGCCTGCAGGCCGTCGAGCCGGCTGCACACGCCCTCCATCAGGTGCTCGTGTTTGTTCACGCGGTCGGCTCCGTGGTTGGCAAACATCCGCACTTTCTCCGCCAGAGCGTCGTCATCGGTGATGATCGCTCCCGCGTCGCCGTAGGCGCCGAGGTTTTTTCCGGGGTAAAAGCTGAAGGTCCCGGCGATGCCAACGGTGCCCACGCGCCGCCCGCCGAAGGTCGCGAAATGCGCCTGCGCGCAGTCTTCCACGACGTGCAATCCGCGGCGCTGCGCGATTTCCATGATGACATCCATCTGCGCTGGCTGGCCGAGCAGATGCACGGGCAGAATCGCCTTGGTGCGCGGGGTGATCGCCGCCTCGATCTTCGTCGCGTCGAGATCGTAGCAGTCGTCCTCCACGTCCACGAAGACGACCTTCGCCCCGGTCAGCGTGATGGTTTCCGTCGAGGCGATCCAACTGTTGCTCGTGGTGATGACCTCATCGCCTGGCCCGACGCCGAGCATTTTCAGCGTGATGAAAATGGCGTCCGTGCCGTTGCCGCAGCTCACGCAGTGCTTCACGCCGTATTTTTCCGCGTAGGCCTTTTCAAAATCAGCCACGAATTTGCCGCGGATGAACGCGGTACCGTCGATCACGGAGGCGATGGCGGCGTCGATCTCGGTGCGATGCGCGCGGTATTGCGCTTTTAGGTCAACGAAGGGGATGTGCATGGGTGGTGGAAACAACTATAGCGGCGGCGTCAGGCCGTGCATCGCGGCGACACCCTCGATGAATCGCAAGGCATGTTCGTCCAACGACGCGGTCACTCGGTCGAGATAACGAAGTGTGAATTCGAGTTTTTCCGGATCGATCTCCAAATCGTAAGCATGAACAAACATATGACGAAAGGAGCGCAACTCATCGAGTGCGGGTGCCAGACTGCGCGGAAAGAGCGCGGGGCGCATCCCCGTGATGTCGAGAGTCATGCGGCGAATCAGTTGCGCATGCCACCCGCGTTCATCGTCAATATTGTTTTCAAAAGCTTTCGCAACGCGCAGTGACATCTGCTCGATCACGTTAAAAAAGCGGCAGAGGTGATGCGCCGCGCTATCGAAACCCGAGGCGGTTCGTTCCGCAAAGCGTTCTCGGACGACTTTTGCCGCATCGAAAGCTACGGAAATATCCGCCTTCATTTCTCTCCAAAGTGTTTCCAGTGCTACGTCATCCATACTTCTCCTTCCCGCAGAATTTTTTCTTTCAGCCGCGTCTTTTCCAAAAGCAGCACATCCACTTGGCGGCGCATTCGCTTTTCGATCTCTGCCATGAATCCGAAAATGCTTTTTCCCTCCGGCTCTTCGAAAAGCGCCAGGTCGATGTCCGAGGCGGCGTTGAATACACCGCGCTTTGTCAGCGAGCCGAAAACGATCACCTTGCTCGCTGGCAGCACCTCGCCCAGCGCCGCGCGCAGTTCCTCGCGGGTACGGTCGAAAAGGACGAGCCGCTGGCGCTGGCGTTCGGCGTCGCGTTTTTGCAGCAAGGTCATGGGGCCAGCATTCCGGTGAAGCGCCTCGGGTGCAAGCGCGCTCAAAGTCCGCGCAGCTTGCGGGCGGGGTTGCCGGCGTAGATGCCGGGCTCGGTGATGTCTTTCGTGACCACGGAACCCGCGCCGACCACCACATGATCGCAGATCCGCACGGGGAGCACCGTCACGTTCGTCCCGATGGAGACGTGGTGGCCGAGCGTCGTGGATTTCCAGCACTCGCGTTTTCCTCCCGCCGGGCCGCCGGTTTGAAAGAGGTCGTTCACAAACATCGCGCCGTGCGAGATGAAGCAGTGGTCGCCGATCTCCACGAGTTCGCAGATGAAAGCGTGGGATTGGATTTTGCAGAAACTTCCGATCTTCACGTCGCGTTGAATCTCGACGAACGGCCCGATGAAACAGCCCTCGCCGATGGTGCATCCGTAGAGGTTCACCGGCTCGATGACGGTGACGCCCGGCCCGAAGGTCACGCCCACGATCCCGCTCTGGCGAAGGCGCGGCGTTTCGCTCATGACTTCGCGGCGCTGAGGATGCGGATGACCTCGCGGGCGTGATCGGTGCCGGTGAGGCACGGCGTGCCCTCAAGGATGCAGTCGAGGAAATGATCGATCTCCACTTTGATCGGCTCACGGAAAGTGATCTGCGGAATGAGGATGTCGCCGCTGCGATGCGTGAACTGCTGCGGCCCGGGCGGATGGTCAAAATCCATGCGCTGCCCGAGCACGGCCTTGGGTTCGATGCCCTTGTCGTAAATCTCGATTTTGTTTTCCGCCACGTCGTCATAGACGGCCATCTTCTTTGTCCCAACGACCGTCATCTGGCGGACTTTGTGCGGATCGAGCCAGCTCACATGGACGTGGGCCATGACTTTTCCCGGATAGACGATGTGTAGAAAAACCACGTCCTCGATCCCCGGCTGCACGTAGTCCATGCCCTGCCGCATGACCGACACCGGCTGCGGATCGCCGAGCAGATACTGGATGATGCTCACGTCGTGCGGCGCGAAATTCCACAGCGCGTCCACATCCGGGCGGATCCGCCCGAGATTCAGCCGCTGGCTGTAGATGTAGCGCACCTCGCCGAGTTCACCGCTGTCGATGAGCTGCTTCAGGTAGCGCACCGCGTCGTTGAAAATGAAGGTGTGCGCGGCCATCGCCACGCGCCCGGCCGCGCGCGCCGCCGCCGCGATGCGGTCCACTTCCTCGACCGAGGTGGCGAACGGCTTCTCCACGAGGATGTGCTTTCCCGCGGCGAGGCAGCGCAGCGCCAGTTCGCAGTGCGTGGACGCCGGCGTGGCGAGGACCACCGCGTCGATTTCCGGGTCCGCGAGCACCGCCGCGAAATCCGCCGTCGTCGCGACGCTCGGGTAAAGTTTCGCCACGAAATTCCGGCGGTCTTCGGAGAAATCCACGGCCGTCTTGACCCGGCAGCGGGCGTTCCCGACGAGGTTGCGCAAAATATTCGGCCCCCAATAGCCGATGCCCGCTTGGGCGACGACGATGGGCTGCTTGGGAGTGGAAGTGGGACCGTCCATGTGGGCGGCGAAGCTCTCAAATCAGCCCTTCGGCGCAAGCGGAATGTGGGTGTCAGCGGCATTTTGGCCCTGAGCAAAAATTCCAAAAACAGAATAACGATGCAGTTCTCCACGACTGGCCGGACCTTGATCGTCTCGCTTCGCCTTGCACGATTTGGTCGGGGTGCCCACTCTCGCCACCCGCATGCCTCCGCGTTTTTCCATCATTACTCCGAGCTTCCGCCAGTTGGCCTGGCTGAAACAGTGCGCTGCGTCCATCGCCGACCAAACGGGTGTCACGCTCGAACACCTCGTGCAGGACGCCGGGAGCGGGCCGGAACTCGAAGCCTGGGCCGCCACGCAACCGGGGCTCCAGCTCTTCGTGGAAAAGGACCGAGGCATGTACGACGCGGTGAATCGCGGTCTGCGGCGGGCGACCGGAGACATCGTGGCGTATCTGAATTGCGACGAGCAATACCTGCCGGGCGCGCTGGCCGAGGTGGCGCGGTTTTTCGACGAGCATCCCGAGGTCGATGTGGCCTTTGGTGATGTCGTCGTGGTGGATGCCAAGGGGGGCTATCTGTGCAGTCGGCGAGTTGTTTTGCCGAAGTTCAACCACACCAATGTTTGCACGCTGGGCGTTTTCACCGCGGCCACGTTTTTCCGACGCAGGATTTTGGAAAAGCACGGTCTGTTTTTTGACCCTGACTGGCGGGCGACGGGAGACGCGGTTTGGGTTTTGGAGTTGCTGCGGAAGAAAATTCGCAGGGCTGTTCTGAAGCGCTTTATCAGCACCACTACCGATACTGGGGAAAATTTGATTCTGAGTCCGGAGGCCGTCGCGGAACAAGGACGCCTGCGGGAAAGTGCCCCGCTTTGGGTGCAAAAATTTGCACCGCTATGGGCGCTTGAATTCCGCCTCCGACGCCTAGTGGCCGGTGTCTATTGGCCGCGCCCGCTCAGTTACACGATTTACTCCGGCGAAAACGTCACCGAGCGCCAGACCTTCCGGGCGGACAAGCCCACCTTCATCTGGCCGGGGCGGTAGTTGGAAGCTGGAAGAATGACGATGGCCACCCTGCCTCGTCAGTCCCCTCCGCGGTAGCGCTGCGCGATGGGCATGCGGCGGCCGACGCCGAAGGCTTTGCTGGTGATTTTCAAGCCGGGCGCGGCCTGGCGGCGTTTGTATTCGTTCAGGTCGATCAACCGGGCGACGCGATCGACGGTCGGCTGGTCGAAACCCGCGGCAACGATCTCAGCGCGCGACTTTCCGCCAACGACGTAGGCCTCGAGAATGGCGTCGAGCACGTCGTAGGGCGGGAGCGAATCCTGATCGGTCTGGTCGGGGCGCAACTCGGCGGAGGGCGGCTTGGTGATGCTGGCGCGCGGGATGATTTCGCGCTCGCGATTGATCCACTCGGAGAGCCGATAGACCATCGTCTTCGGCACGTCGCTGATGACCGCGAGGCCGCCGCACATGTCGCCGTAAAGCGTGCAGTAGCCGACGGCCAGTTCGCTTTTGTTGCCGGTGGTCAGCAGGAGCGAGCCGAACTTGTTGGACATCGCCATGAGGATGACGCCGCGCAGCCGGGCCTGGATGTTTTCCTCCGTCGTGTCCTCGCTGCGGCCCGCGAAAATGTCGGAAAGCTGCCCTTTCACCGGCTCAAAAACCGGCTGGATCGGGACGATGTCGTAGCGGATGCCGAGGTTCTCCGCGAGGAGGCGGGCGTCGTCGAGGCTGCCCTGCGAGGAGTATTGCGAGGGGAGAGAAACGCCGCGCACGTTCTCCACGCCAAGCGCCTCGACGGCGATGACGGCGGTGAGCGCGGAGTCGATGCCACCGCTGAGGCCGAGCACGGCGGACTGGAAGCCGCACTTTTGAAAGTAATCGCGCACCCCGAGGACGAGCGCGCGGTAGAGCGCTTCCTCATCGGCCAGCGAGGTGGGCGTGATCGGCGCGGCGGTGTCCGTGTCGAGGACGAGGAAATCCTCGCGAAACATCGCGCCCTGCGTGATGAGCCGGCCCACCGCGTCGAAGGCCAGGCTCGCGCCGTCGAAGAGTAACTCGTCGTTGCCGCCGATGGCGTTGCAATAGACGAAGGGTCGGCGGATTTGCGCGACGAGGCTGGAGAGCATCTCCACGCGGAGCCGGTCTTTGCCGAGGTGCCAGGGCGAAGCGGAGACGTTGAAAAGAATCTCCGCGCCGGCCTCGACGAGCTCGCGCGCGGGGTTGCGCAGATAGCGGCGTTCGTCCCAAAAGGCTTCGTCGTTCCAGACATCCTCGCAGATCGTCAGGCCGATTTTGTGCCCGTTGAAATCGACGGGGGCGTTTTCCTGAGCCGGCTCAAAATAGCGGTCCTCGTCGAAGACATCGTAGGTCGGGAGTAGCATCTTCGCGCGGGTCGCGAGGATTTTCCCATGCTGCAAAAGCGCCACGGAATTGGTCGCCTCGCGTCCGGGCTGGCGTTCGTTGCGGCCCACGTAGCCGATGAGCAGGCCCGTCTCGCCGGTCGCCGCGGCGAGGCGCTCGAGCACGGCGAGATTGTCCGGGATGAACCGGCTTTTGTGCAGCAGATCGCGCGGCGGATAGCCGGTGATGGCGAGTTCGGGAAAGACGACGATTTCCACCCCGGCCTCCACCCCGCGCCGGTAGGCCGCGAGGATGCGCGCTTCGTTGCCCGTCAGGTCGCCGACGGTGGGATTGATCTGGGCGAGGGCGATCTTCACGCGCTTATGGCCGGGCCAAAATGAACGCCGCCTGCACCGGTTTCGACCGCGTGAGGAACGCAAAACACCGCCCGAGCGCGAACCACAGCCGCGGCCCGAGCAGCGTGGCCGGCAGCCCCAGACCGAGGCTCACGACCTGCGCAAGCTGATGCACCCAGCCGCGATCGCGGGTGAAGAGCGGCTGGAACCAATACAGCCACGGGTCCGCCTCCATGTAGGTGGTGACCCGCAGGCCGGCGCTCTCCGCAAAGGCGCGGATTTTCGCTTCGTTCAGGCGTTGGACGTGATGGGGATCCATGATGAGTTCATTCAAAGGCACGAGGCCAATGAAGACGCCCGTCGGGCTCAGGCACTCGCCGATGCGCTTTAGGAACATGGCGGGATCGGGCAGATGTTCGAGCACATGGCTGCACAGGATCACGTCGTATTTGCGCCCGAGCAGCGGGTGCTCCGTCCAGCGGGCGATGTCGATCGTCTGCAGATCCAGGTTTTGATACCCGCGCTCCCGCAGCATCTCCTCCACAGCGCCGACATTCTCCCGGTCCATCTCCACGCCGAAAAGCAGACTG
>CAYQBV010000192.1:0-8290 GCA_964415705.1 uncultured Chthoniobacter sp.
GGGCGGACCATGCCCGAAAGCGCCCTTTCTCCCACCCTATACCGCAGTTCCATCTCACCCGGATGGGATCACCGAGCGGTGAGGTTTTGACTCGCCGGGGGGATTGTGCGAAACCGCGCGCCACTTATGCCGAAACAACCTGTGGTGCTGATTATTCGTGATGGCTGGGGGATCAATCCCGGCGGGCGGGCGCGCGCGGTGGAAAATGGCGATGCGACCCTGCTGGCGCGCACACCTTTCCACGAACACCTGTATGCCACCTACCCGCAGGGGACGCTGAGTGCGAGCGGGATGGATGTGGGCTTGCCGGAGGGGCAGATGGGGAATTCGGAGGTGGGTCACATGAATCTGGGGGCGGGGCGGGTGGTGTATCAGGATCTGACGCGGATCAATAAGGCGATCGCGGATGGGGAGCTGGCGACGAATGAGGTGCTGCAGGCGGCGTTTGCGCAGGCGCGGGGGAGCCGGTTGCACTTGCTGGGGCTGGTGAGCGATGGCGGGGTGCATGCGCATCAGGAGCACCTGATCGCGCTGGCGGCGGCGGCGAAAAGTGCGGGCGTGGGGGACATCATGGTGCATGCGATCACGGACGGGCGGGATACGTCGCCGACGGGCGGGGCGGATTTTCTGGCGCGGGTGGAGGCGGGGTTGGAGCCGAGCGGGGCGCGGATCGCGACGGTGATCGGGCGCTACTTTGCCATGGATCGGGATCAGCGCTGGGAGCGCAACAAGCTGGCGTGGGACGCGATCGTGCTGGGGCGCGGGCCGGTCTCGCACGAGACGCCAAGCGCGGCGGTGCGCGCGGCTTACACGCAGGAGCCGCGGGGCGATGAGTTTCTCCAGCCGATCATTTTTTCCCACGCGAATGAGCAGCGGGTGCGGGATGGCGATGTGGTGCTGTGGTTCAATTTCCGGGCGGACCGGGCGCGGCAGCTTTCGCGGGCGTTTTTGGAAAAGGATTTTGCGGGCTTCGAGCGGGAGGTGGTGCCGGCGGTGCATTACGTGACGCTGACGGAGTATGACGAAACGTACGGGTGCCCGGTGGGCTTTGGGCCGCAGTCGCTGAAGAACATCCTCGGCGAGGTGGTGAGCGCGGCGGGGCTGCGGCAGCTCCGCATCGCGGAGACGGAGAAGTATCCGCACGTGACGTTCTTTTTTAACGGCGGGGTGGAGGAGGCGTTTGCGGGTGAGGACCGGATCATCGTGCCGTCGCCGAAGGATGTGCCGACCTATGACTACAAGCCGGAGATGAGCGCGCCGGAGGTGACGGCGCGGGTGGTGGCGGCGCTGCCGGATTACGATCTGGTGATTTTGAATTTCGCCAACCCCGACATGGTCGGGCACACCGGCGTGGTCGAGGCGGGGATCAAGGCGGTGGAGACGATCGACGACTGCGTGCGGCAGGTGGTGGAGAAGACGCTGGCGCTCGGCGGGCAACTGCTCCTCACCGCCGACCACGGCAACTGCGAGCAGATGCGCAATGCGGACGGTTCGCCGAACACGGCGCACACGACGAATCTGGTGCAGCTCCTCCACGTGGCTCCGCAGCCGGGGACGAAGATCGGGAGCGGCATCCTCGCGGATGTCGCGCCGACGTTGCTCGGGCTGCTCGGGGTGGCGCAGCCGCCGGAGATGACGGGGCGGAATCTGCTGGGGTAAGGGCGGGGGGACGTTGGCGCGGAGTTGGCGGTCGCCGGAGGGGCGCTCACTTTTTCCCCACTGGCCCGATGCTCCCGCCGGGGACGAACTCCGCGGGGAGCAGGACGCGCCGCCGGTCCGGGCGCCCGCGCTGGACGGTGCCGGTCCACTGTGCCCGACTGCTCGGAATCGTGCTGGAGGATGGCCGCGCGCATCGTGGCCTGGGAGACATGCAGCTCCGGACAGAGCCGGAGCCCGCCGGGTAGCTTCCCGCCCCAGTGCCCGGTCCGCATTTTCTCCCGCAGATGGGCGGCGGTTTGCTCGGCGAGCGAAAGGCGGAGGAAGGGTTTCATGGCGGGCCGCCAAACCAGCCCCTTGGGTGATCTAGTAGGTCACGCGGGCCAGTTCGCCCCGCAGCGGTAGGACTTCCGCCTCCATCTCGCTGGCCGTCTGTGGCGTGCCTGGCGGAGCGGCTGCCGCCCGCGCCGCCTCCACCCAGTCGCGCAAGGTCCAGTAGTTGATGCCCAGTTCGCCTGCCGTCCCGCTCAAGTCGCCTCCCATGTCGCGCGCAATGCTCGACGGCAGCTTTCTTGAATTCCGCGTCATAGTGCCGACGCGCCCGCTGGCTCTCGGTCGTGTTCCCTTTCGGTTTGCTGGTTTGGTTCATGCAGCTTGCTCCAGCGTCCATCCACAATCCCTGTCCGTGAAACCGAGTCAGATTCAGGGAGTGTTTGACATGGCGAATGCAGGGAAGGGAACATGGTAAGTCCTTATGGGAAACACCCACTCCGAAGATTCTTCCGCCCTTAGGCCAGACATGATCCGCTCGGTCCTCATTTTTGGCGGCGGCAGTGCGGGGTTCCTCGCGGCGCTGACTTTGAAACGCCGGTTGCCGGAATTGCCGGTGACGATCTTGCGGTCCAAGGACATCGGGATTATCGGGGTGGGCGAGGGAACCACGACGACCGTCGGGTATCATCTGCACCATTACTGCAATCTGGATGTGGCCACGTTCTACCGCCTGGTGGAGCCGCAGTGGAAGATTGGCATCCGTTTCGAGTGGGGGCCGAGGCCTTACTTCAACTATGTCTTCGGCTACGAACTCGACACGATCTATCCGCCGTTGCCGCGCGGCACGGGCTATTACCTGGACGGTGAGGAGGCTTTTGAAACGGCGGGTTTGCAGTCACGACTGATGCACGAGAACAAGATCTGGCTGCGGCGGCCGGACGGTCGCCCGCAGCTTTGCGCGGATGAGTGGACCTATCATCTGGAAAACGAGAAGCTGGTCGCCTATTTTGAAACCGTGGCGGGGCATCTCGGCATCCCAATCATCGAAGGGACGGCGACGGAAGTTTTGCAGAATGACCACGGCATTTCCAGCGTGAAGCTGGAGTCGGGGGAAGTCCTGACGGCGGACCTTTATCTCGACTGTTCGGGTTTTCGCTCGGAGCTGTTGGGCAAGGCGCTCGGGGAGCCCTTTCATTCCTACAAGGATTCCCTGTTTTGCGACCGGGCGGTGATCGGTGGCTGGAGCCGGGAAGAGGAGCCGATCAAACCCTACACGACGGCGGAGACGATGAGCAGCGGCTGGTGCTGGCAGATCGAGCATGAGTGCCACATCAACCGAGGCTATGTCTTCGCCAGTGCTTTCGCGTCGGATACGGAGGCGGAGACGGAGTTCCGCACGAAAAACCCGAAGGTCCAGTCCACGCGCATCGTGCCGTTTCGCGCGGGCCGGTATGAGCGGCTGTGGGTGAAAAATGTCGTGGCGATCGGCAATGCCTCGGGCTTTGTGGAGCCGCTGGAGGCGAGCGCCTTGTCGGCGATTTGCATGCAGTGTCAGGCGCTGGCGGAGGTCCTGGCCGACGCGAATTTCCAGCCTCGCGCCAGCACTATCAGCAACTTCAACCGGCATCTGAACCGCAGCTTCGACACGATCCGCACCTTCCTCGCCCTGCACTACCGTTTCAATCGCCGGCTGGACACACCGTTTTGGCGCGAGTGTCTGGAAAAAGTTGAGCTGCACGAGGCCGCGCGGTTCGTGGAGTTCTACCGCGAAAACGGACCGAGCGTGCTGTGGCGGCGCTTGCTGCTGGACACGAACGATGCGCGCGAGTTTGGCACCGAGGGGCATCTCGCGATGCTCGTGGGCATGGGCGTGCCGTATGACTCGGCCTACCGGCCTTCCGCGGAGGAGCGGCTCCAGTGGCAGCGCATCCAGCAGAAGATCACCGAGCGCGTTCGCGACGCCTTTACGGTGCCGCAGGCGCTGCAAATGATCCGCGCGCCCGGCTGGAAATGGCCCGACAAATTCTACGACAAGCCGCACGCCATGCGGCGGTGAGGTCCGCCCTCGGAGGAGCTAGCTCCATCGCGCGCCCGGCTGGCGGATGTAGTCGAGCCCTTCGCGGACGGTGAAGGCGCTTTTGGCAATGTTCTTGCAAAGCTGGGTGTGGTTGCGCCAGGTCTCCCGCTCGGTCACGGCGGGTTGGTGCGGCTTTTGATGCGGCACGCGCATGCCCACGAGCATGGCCAGGTAACCCTCCATCCCGAAGGCGCTCGGATGTCGCAGCAACAGCGGCTCAGCGACCGAGGTGGGTCCGTTCTCCTGGTAAAACTCCACGATGCCCCGGGCCTTGCCGAGGTCGGTCTCGGCCTGGCAGGTCCGCCAAAAAGGGGTCTCGATCCGCGTATTGAAAGCGTAGTGCAGCGCGATGAAGTCGCGCGTCTCCTCCCAGGAATCTCCCGCCACGCGGTTGTAGATCGCCCGCATGCCAGGAGTCGGAGCCAGGGAGTTTTCGCGGAGGCATTGGCCGAGCCAGCGGGATTGGTTCACGATGACGCCGAGTGCGGTGGCTTCCAGCGGCTCGACGAAACCCGAGGCATTGCCGATGGCCACGACGTTGTCCACCCAGAGCCGTTCGTAGCGCCCCGTGCGAAATTTCACCACCCGCGGCTCGCCGGCCACCTTCGGGTTCTTCCGGTGGAACTCCGCCAGCGCCGCGTCGTCGGAGAGAAAGTGCGACGCATAGACGTAGCCACGGTTGATCCACCGTTCGTGTTCGATTCGCCAGCACCAGCCTGCTTCCATCGTCTCCGCAGTGGTGTAGGGCTCGATGATTTCGTCAGTGCGCGGCCAGCCGCCGATCACCGCGCGATCACAGAATAGCGATCGGTCGAAACTGCGGAACGGCTCGGCCAGCGTGCGCCCGAGCAACTCCGAGCGGAATCCCGAGCAATCGACAAACAAGTCCGCCCCCAGCCGCTCCCCACTTTCGAGCAACAGGGCCGCGACGCCCTCGGCCCCGCGTTCGACTTCCCGCACTGTGCCGTCTGTGAACTCGATGCCGCGCGTCCGCGCGCAACCTTCGAGGAATTCGACCAGTCTTTCATTCTCGATGTGGAAGGCGAGGAACTGATGCTGCGCGAAATCCGGCAGGCCGGTCTTCCCCCGCGGCAGCGCGCGGTGCTGGCGCATCATGGCACTCACCACGTCGAGGTTCTCCACGCCCTCGTCGCAGTAAAAGCCGTTCGGTTTCGGCAGATCGAGCCGGCGAAAATTGAACTGCTTGGAAAAGGTGTAGAAAAACTCCGCGCGCGGGCCCCACAGGAAACGGATACCCAGTTTCCAAGTCGGTTGCGCGTGGGCATATACCTCCTCCGGAGAAAGCTTCAGGTCATTGAAAAGGAACTGCGGGAAGGTGAACGTCGTGCCCTCGCCCACGCCGATCACGCCGATGTCCTTGCTCCGCACGACCCGGATGGGCATCTGCGGAAAGAAGCGCCGCAGGGAGAGCGCCGCGATCAAACCCGCGCTGCCGGCTCCGAGGATGAGGATGTTTTTGATCATGTGGAAAAACGGCCCGGCGGGTCTTATCAGCGTGGCCGCCCCGGCGCAACCCCATCTGGGCTGAAATCTCCCGCCGAGAATCTCGCGATCGGGGGCATCGTGGAGCTGCGAGCTGCGCGAGAAGAAAATCTCCGATGGGGAAGAACTTTACCCAAGCCGCGAAAAAAAAGCATTGCAACTAGTGTTTTCCTGTTCATGGTTTCCCTTGATAATTTCACCCGCGAGATCTAGTTCCTAACCGCCCGCACCCTTCATCCATGAAAACCAACCCATCAAACGCCAGGAAAACCTCCCGCCGCATCCTCACCGGCAGCATCGCTGCCATGCTGGCGGGGTCTTTAGTCGCGGGCTCTTCGGTCCGTGCCCAGACAACCATTGGGGCGGGCACCACGCTGAGTGTCAATGATCCCGCTGACAAGTATCTCTCTGCCAGCGGCGGCTACCTGGGGACGATCACGATCATGGACGATGCCACGCTCAAGACCGAGCCAGGCTCCCAGGCCCACTTCACCATCGAAAACAACCTCGTTTTCGGCGGAGCCGGTGGCACCAGGCATCTGGAATTTAATAACAACGACACGACCTTCACGTTTACCGGGACCATCACGTCCACCGGAACGGGTGCGCAGACGCTCGCCATAGTGACCGGCGTGAACGGGAATGGCGATCGCGAGGAGGTGACATTTAACAACGGCATCCCCAACGTCGGCGACGGCAGCAACCTCGCGCTGGATGTGACTTTCAATACCCAGTCCGGCTCTTACAGTTTTGTGAACCTTGTCGGAGTCAATGGCTTTCAGGGGAACATCACCTTGCACAAAGGTGCAAACGTGACGGACGGGTATTTGACGATCGGTGGCCGGGGTATTGGCGACAATGGCAACCAGTATCAAAGCGTTTCGGGATCGGGGAACCTGGGCAATGGCAATTTCGCAGGGAACATCTCGATCGATGACAGCACCATCCTCGACTACAACAGTTCGTCCGCTCAAATCCTGTCGGGGGTAATTTCCAATGGGTCCAACGGCGCCGGGCAACTCGTCAAGGAAGCCAGCGGGACGCTCACTTTGACCGGCGTCAGCACTTTCACGGGAGCGACCTTCATCAGCGGCGGCACCTTGGCCGTCGGCGGAGCCGGTCAGTTAGGAAGCGGCACATACGCCGGGGCTATTACTACCAGCAATGGGGCCACGTTTAGTTACAACAGCACGGCCGATCAGGTCTTGAGCGGTGTCTTTAGCGGCGACGGATTGATCGTGAAGGGTAATACGGGCACCCTGACCCTGAGCGGCGGGAACAGCGGCACCGGCACCACTACGGTCAATGGCGGCGTGCTGCGGCTGAGTCATGCGACGGCCCTGAGCACCGGCTTGCTGACCGTTAGCGGCGGTGTGGTCGAGCTGGCCAGCGGCAACTTTCAGCGCAATCTCGGCAGCGGCGGCGGCGAGGTGCGGGTTCTCGCGGGCAGCAGCGGCTTCAGCGCGCCTGGCGCAGCGCGCACGGTGACGATCGGCACGACCAATGACTCGCTCACCTGGGGCAGTGGCGATTTTGCGCCTGGCACACTGGTCCTCAATACCACCACGGCCACGAGCAAGCTGACTTTCGCCAATGGGCTCGATCTCGACGGAGCCGCGCGCACGATCGAAGTGGGAGCCGATACTGCGGAGATCACCGGAGCCATTACCGGTGGCGCGGGCAGCGACCTGAATAAGACGGGTGGCGGCATTTTGCTTCTCTCCGGCACCCACACCCATGCCGGCACGACCACCGTCACGGGTGGCGAACTCGCCCTCGGCGGAGCCCTCACCGGCGGGCTGACGGTCAATACCGGAACCACCATCCGGCCGCTGGTCGGTGGGAGTCTCACGACCCTGGCACTGACTTTCGACGACGCTTCCTACCGCTGGTTGATTGGTAGTGGCACCAATAGCACCACGCTGAACAGCCATATCGAGGTCAACGGCAACGTGAGCATCACTGGCGCGCCGGTCCTGAAAGTGGACAGCCTGGGTGCCGCCGCCAATGGCGCGACGACTTACGAGATCTTGAAATACATCGGCACACTGTCCGGCGGGCAGCCCGCGTGGACGGTGGACCTCAGCCTCGTCAATTCGAGCCCCATCAAGAGCTGGGCGGATGGCAACGGTAATTGGGATACCGCGGTGAATTGGGCGGGCGGTGGCTTCTCCGGCGGCCAGGTCCAGTATGACAATGCCAACAGCCGTTTGGTGCTGGTCAATCTCTCCTCCTCAGCCGGCGTGCCTGTCTCGACGAGTGACGTGGTCATTGACAAAGTGGGCGGCGCGAACGTCACCGGCTCGGCGGTGGCCAGGACCATCAATTCGCTCGGGCTCGGCAACGGCACCGACCCGATCAGCCTCACGGTGCAAGGCGGCGGGCCGCTCACCGTCACGGCTGCGACCACGATCAATCACGCCACCCTGACGGCCAACGACACCTTGGCCACCGCCAGCGTGACGAGCAGCGGCACCTCCGCGGTGAACGGCTCCGGCAGTGTGGGCACGGTGGGCTCCCCGCTCTCGACCTTTAGCGTAGCGAGCGGCACGACCAGCTTCGGCGGCACCGTGACCGTCCACACCGGCGGCTTGAACGTCGCCGGCACGGCCAGCCTCAATACCGGCAGCACCATCGTGACCCCCGGCGTCACTGGTGGCGGCACGGTCAACTTCAACGGCGGAACCCTGAAGGCCTCGGGCAGCTTCACCCTGGCAGCGGGTGCGGGGAACATCGCCCCCGGCGGCGCGGTGATTGATGCCACCGGCCAGACCGTGCGGA
>CAYQBV010000193.1:0-8271 GCA_964415705.1 uncultured Chthoniobacter sp.
TCGCTCATCGCCGAGGATCCCGACGCCTGTTTCCAATGGTGCGCCCCGACCCTCGCGCACATCGTCTGGCACAACGCGCCGGTAATCCGCCGCATCGTGCAATGGGCCACCGCCCTCAGCGAGCACCGCACCGACGTGCGCCAGGTGACCTTCGCGGCCGAGTTCATCCCCGGCGGGACCATCGGGCCGGTGAGGAAAGGGTGAGCGGCAGGCGGGTGGGTGCTGCTTGGGGATTGGTTCACGCCGCCTTCATCGGCACAGGGCCAGGTCATCGAGGCCCGTGAAGGTGACGGTGAGGCCACCGAGTTCGCGGGTGTAGGGCTTGGGGACATTGGTGGCGATGACGAGGTTCCGGCCCGCCGGATGGAGGGCACGGAAGACCTGGAGGTTTTTCGGCTCGAAGCGTTCTGCGTTCCATTTGCACTCGATGGCATCCACGGCCCCGCGGCCCGCCGGCAGGACGAAATCGATCTCGTGCTGATCCTTGTCCCGCCAATACATGACCTCGGGTTCGGTGGGGTCGGAGACGAGTCGGTCGAGAACGACGTGCTCCCAGAGCAGACCGCAGTCTTCCGGGCGGAGATCGGTCCAGCCGCGGGCGAAGGCGACGAAGCCGGTGTCGAAGCCATAGACCTTGGGCTGACGGACCAACTCGCGCTTTCCCCCGCCGGAATAGGGGCGAATGAAGGCGGCGACGTGGGTGAGTTCGAGCACGTCGAGGTCATTGAGCACGGTGGGGCGGCTGAGGCCGCAAAGCTGGGAGAGCGCAGTGGCTTCCATCTGGCCACCGCTGGGGCGCAGAACGCTTTCGACCAGCTTGAGAAAGCCGCCGCACTTTTCGACGCGGAAGAGCTCCTGCACGTCGCAGGCGTAGTAGGAATCGAGCCACTCGGCGTTGAAGCCGGGATCGTATTCCAGAGCGAGCAGAGCCGGGGGCAGCCCGCCGCGAAAGAGCCGGTGGCGATGGTCACGTCATCGGCCGCACCGCTGGTATCGGCCACGGTGAAGGTCTGCGCCGCGCCGCTCAGGTCGAAGGTAAAAACAAAGATGCTGGCACCCGTCGGTTATTTGTGGCGCTCGTGGTCAGCAAATCCACGGTCCGCGGCCGGAACTGGGTGAGCCCGCCGCGCCTGCCAGAGCCGCCAACATCAGGCACGCGCAGAATTTCCCACGGATCATCCGCCAACCTCTGCGCGCACGCAGAGACAACGGCAAGCGAATCGCGGTTCGGGGGAACGTGTCGCTGGTTTCCGCCGGCACCCTTTCACGAACCGATGGTGATCGTGCCGGTGCCCTTGATGAAGCCGGGAGCGCTGCCCGCGTTGTAGATTCCAGTGGGCTGCTCTTTGCCGTCCAGCGTGAGTTTACCGATGGTCATGCGTCCTTTGAAGTTCAGCCCAAGGGTCGCGCCTCGGCTGATGCCCACTTCGGTCTTCGGCCCAAGGCTGCGTTCGCCGTCCAGGGCAAGGGTTCCCTGATTGACCGTGACGGGGCCGGTGAAGGTGTTCGCGCCCGAGAGCACCCACGTCCCCTTCCCTGTCTTGGTGACGGAGGTGGTGGCCTTGCCCGCGCGGTCGTGGGGATCAGCGATGGCACCAGCGAACTCGCCGCTGCCAGCGGTGTCGCCCTTGAGCGCGATGGTCTTGCTCGCACCGTATCCGGAAATCAGGAGGTCGCTGGTCAGCTTCAGCAGGCCGGCGCCGGACTGCTCGAAAGTCACCGTCGCATTCTTACCGGCCAGATTCATCACCCGGTCGGAGCTTTCGCCGGTCCCGGTGTAGATCAGGGCGCAAGCACCATCCTTGCCTTCTTCGCCGATGACAATCTCGCCGGCCTCGATGTCCTGCGGCGCGCCCAGGCTGCTGCCCGGCTTGCCCTTTCCTTTCGTGTAGTTGTTCAGCGAAGCCACACTCAAGGTCCCGCTCTCCAAAATCGTCTGGCCGGTGTAAGTGTTATTGCCGGCAAGCTGCATCGCGCCGGGGCCGCACTTCCTGAAAAGGAACGAGCCGCCGCCCGGGCCTTTGGAATCCGCGAGACTGGCTGAAATGATGACGGGCTGCGTGGCGTTGGCGGTGTCGAGGGACACGAACGCGCCGCCCTTCAAGCCATTGTCATTCACGGCGCGAGTCAGATTTCCCAGCAGTGCGCCCACCTGCTCGCCAGTGAATTCACCTGGTCCGCCGACGCTGAGACGGAGGGTCGCCGCCTTGTGAATGGTGATGTTCGCGGGCGTCCATTTCGTGGCATCGCCGTTGTAAAGCGCCGCCGCCTTTTTCACCACCAGCGTGCTGGGAAAGATCGTGGTCGGACCGGTGTAGGTATTGGTGCCGCTGAGGGTCACGGTACCACCGGGGGTCATGTTGAGGTAGGTGCCGTTCCTGCCAAACATCGTGAAGCCGCCGGGGCCGCTCATATTGCCGGAAACCGTGCAGTTGCTGATGAACCCGGCGATTCCCTTGAGCGTGACGGGCCCGCCCAAGGTGCAGTTAAAGAGCGTACCTTGGTTGATCACCACGGGGTTGGTGAGATTGGCGTCGCAGGACAGTGTGCCGAATTTATCCAGCGTCACCGTGCCGGTACCTAGGCCGTCCGCCTTGCGCACATTGATCTTGCCGCCATTGATCAGCGTGCCCCCGCCATAGGTGTTGGAGTTGTTGATCTGCAGGATGCCAAAGTGGACATCATGGAAGTTGATGCCAGCGACGTTCGGATCGCCGGAGCTGTTCAAGACCAGGCCGCTTGGGCCGGAGATCACGTCATTGAAACTGATGAAACAATTTGGATCCTTTTCCTGCGAGGTATTCACGGTGAGATCGTCCTGCAAAGTCAGGGGCAGATTGAGGTCCACCTTCTGGCACTTTCCAGCGTGGATCATCGGGGGAATGTTGTTCACCGGTTCCTTCGTGAAGGTCAGGACATTACCGCTCACGACCAGCCCACCGGCGCGATCTCCCAACACGAGTTGGTTTAGAAGAAAACCGGCTTTCAGATCATTCTTCACCGGGCAGGCACCGCCTTGGTTAAAGCTCAGAATGTAATCCGCCTGACCCGTCATCACCGGAACCACGCCACTGGACGAATCATTTGCCCACCGCGCGGCCTCGCTCCAGTTACCCGCTTCCGCTTTGTTCCAGGCAAAGGAGTTCGTCTTATCCGTCTTGACCACGGCCACCGTCACCGTCTGGGTCGTTTTATCCTGCGCGGTGATCGTGTAAGTCTGCGGCTTCGTGAAATCCCGCACCGTCCCGGAAGCGGGCACAACCGTGGCGAAAGGCGACACCGTGAAAGTCGGTGCCAGCGCCGTCACCGCCGTGGCCGCCGGCACGTAGGCAGCGATGCGGTTTCGCGAGATCGCTGCCGCCCGGATCCCCGGCAGCGTAAAGCCCAGCAGATCCTTCGCCGGACTGGCCGGGGTCACATTCACCGTCACCACATAACTCTTGGCCGAGCCATCCCGCCCCGTCACGGTGTAGGTCTGCGGTTTGGAAAAGTCCCGGCTCGTGTCCGCCGCCGGGACGATCGTGGCATCGTCGGATACCTTGATCTTTGGCGCCAGCGCCGTGACCTCCGTTCCAGACGGCACCGTCACACGAATGCCGGTCTTGGAAACGTGCGCCGGCGGCATTCCGGGAAACCCGAATTCCCGAATGTCTTGGCCGGGACCAGGCACGTAGGGCTTGTCGTCCTTGATGCTCGCAAAGGGCGGCGCGTCTTTCGCGTCCTTAGCCGTGTTTGGCAGCTTCGCCGCCTTCGCCACGTCGATATATTTCGCCATGTCGCGCAGTGCGATGCACCGGTAGTTATTATCCTTCAGATACTGCATCATCACCTTGAAGGTCGCCGGTTCCAAACTCACCGGTGGGTGCTCCATATCCGGCACCCCATGGAAGGTCAGCACGACCACCCGGCCCTGACCCGCCTGTTGCACCTTTTTGACGAAGTTCTCCATCGAAAGCCCATCCGTGACGGAGAAGGACGGCACATCGAATGGGTTGTCCACCGTCGGGCGGTAGGGTCGCTCATGGCCACCGCGCCCAAAGGTGTAGCCGTTCGCGATCAGACCCGGAATAATCGGCCAGACCACCTGATAGATCGGCCAGCAGACCGTCGTCATCTTCGGCCCGCCATTCGCCATCACTTCATCCTCCATCCGGAGATAATTCTCCAAGCCACCACCGTGGCCATAGGTGTGATTGCCGATTTCCAAGCCATCCGCGTGCATCGCGTTCATCTGCCGATAGGTCTGATACCAATCCTTTCGCGTCTTGAAGGAGTCGAAGTTACAGACATAAATCGACCCGCCAAAGCCGTGCGCCTTCAGGATCGGCGCGACCACCGTGGCATGGCTGGCCGGCCCATCGTCAAAAGTCAGCACGATCAGCCTGTCCGGGATCGGCTTGAGCAGGACGCCATTCGGATCAGGATCGACGGCCTGCTGGCCACCGGCGAAGGCAGGCAGCGCGAAAAGCGCGAGGAAGTGGAGTTTCGACCGGGTTAGCGACTGCGAATAGGACATTTGGCGAATGAAACACCGCGCCGCAGCGAACGCAATAATCGTCGGGCGAAGCCTCTCCATCCCACCGCAATCCGTTCACCATCACACGCGGGACCGGTGCGCGCTCACGCCGCCCTCCGAAAGCGGAAATCAGCCGCGCCTGTTGCCAAAGGCGCGCGGGTTGCCCAGCATCGGCCCGATGAAAGACGAAATGATTCTGGTCGTGCGCCGGGCGCTGTTCGATGAACTCGGCGCGTTTCAGGGGCTGAATTTTGACATCGACCGCTACCTGCCTGCGCTGCTCGCGCGGGAGAACAATTTCTTTACCGCCCGCCCCGCCGCCGAGACGGACCCGACGCTCAAGCAGATCATCCCCTACGTGCTGCTCGTGCATGAGGGCCGGGTGCTGCATTACGTGCGGGGGAAAAAGGCGGGCGAACAGCGGTTGGTGTCGAAAGGCTCCATCGGCATCGGCGGACACATGAACGATCACGACGAGGGGCTGTTCGCGCTGGATCGCGCGGCCTACGACGCGGCGGTGCAGCGGGAGGTCGGCGAGGAGTTGAAACTCGGCTCGCGCTACACGAACCACGCGGTGGCGCTGCTCAATGATGACTCGAACGAAGTGGGCCGCGTGCATCTCGGCGTCGTCCACATTTTTCACCTCGAAACGGCGGACGTGCAAAAGGGCGAGGCGATGATCACGGAGCTGCAATTTCTCGACCGTGCAGGACTCGCGGCGCGGCGGGATGCGCTGGAATCGTGGTCGCAGATTTGCCGTGACCGGTTCGACGAACTGCTCGCCGCCGCGCGCTAAACCGCCATGGAAATCTTTGAGCGAATCCTGCAGGGCGCGATCGAGGCGGGCGCATCGGACGTGCATCTGAAAATCGGCGCGCCAGTGATCTTCCGCCTCGCCGGTGAACTCGTGCCGGTGGATGCGCCGCCGCCGACGGCGGAGTGGATGCAGACGGTGCTCGGGCAGATCGTTCCGGCGCATCTGCGGGAGCGGCTGGAGGGGGAGCACGAGGTCGATTTTGCCTACACGCCTCCAGGCGGCGGGCGTTTTCGCGTGAATGTCTTTCAGCAGCGCGGCGGCTACGTGCTGGCGCTGCGGTTGGTGAAATCGGCGATCCGCACATTCGCCCAGCTCCACCTGCCGGAAACGCTGCGCCGCATCGCCGAAGCGGAGAGCGGGATCGTGCTCATCACGGGCGCGACCGGCTCGGGCAAGTCGACGACGCTCGCCGCGATGATCGACCACATCAATTCCACGGCGCGAAAGCACATCCTGACGCTGGAAGACCCGATCGAGTTCCTTTTCGAGGACAAGCAATCCGTCATTGAGCAGCGCGAGGTCGGGCTCGACACGGCGAGTTTCGCCTCCGGCCTGAAAAATGTGCTGCGTCAGGACCCGGACATCCTCGTCATCGGGGAAATGCGGGACGCCGCCAGCGTGGTGGCCGCGATGAGCGCGGCTACTATCGGCCACCTCGTAATCACCACCCTGCACACGGTTGATGCCGCGAAATCCGTGCAGCGCATCCTCGAGTTTTTCCCCGCCGACGAACGCGAGCAGGCGCGCCAGCAGTTCGCGACCGCGCTCCGCGCGGTGGTCTGCCAGCGCCTCGTGCGCACCCCGGCGGCGGCACAGCGGCCCGCGCTGGAGATCCTCGTGAACAACGCCGCGGTGACGAAGATCATCCACACCGGCGCACTGGAAAAACTCCCCGCCGCGATCGAACTCGGCGGTGGCGAGGGCATGCAGACTTTCAACATGGCGCTGCACGATCTCGTCAGCGCCGGGCACATCAGCCAGGCGGAAGCGCTCGCGAACTCCCCCAGCCCGGAGTCGCTGAAAATGCGCTTCCAAGGCGTCACGCTCAACGAAACGCGCCGCATCCTCGGCGCGCGGGAATAGCGAACCGCGCCCGCGCTTTACGAGCCGATCCAGCCCGGTCGCGTGCGATCCGGGACGAAGTCCACGGCGATTCCACGGGCTTGCAGCGCCGCAAGGCAGATGGCCACGGGTGCGGACCGCGCCCGCGCCGACAGACCGTCGCCAAACGACGCCACCCAGCGCCCTTTTTCCCGCCGCACGACCATCGGATGATCCGCGTCGGTGAGCCGCTCCACGACCTCCCAAGCCAGGGTCATATCGGAAGAGTAGGCGCGAAATTCAAAGACCTCGCTCAGTTCGTTGTCCAGGCGCACGCCGTCCGGAAAGCAACGTTGGAAATACGGGTCGCCCAGCGTGTTCAGCGCTTCCTCGATGGAATCGAACCGCAGGTAGGAATGGCTGTCCTCCCAGAAGGTTTTGGGTGGGTCGCCAGTCAGATATTTCCCGACCAGCGCATCCAGCTCGCGAAGCGTCGCGATGCGGACCTGCGCGGTGATGGAGTCATTCCGGATGTTCATGGCCTTCTATCCCTAAGCTTCAGATTTTCGCTGCCGTAGTCAATCCCGGACCACGCCAGTCGAAAGGATAATTTCTCTCCGCGGCCGAGATTTTATCCTACCGCCGGCTCATCCGAAAAAACAGGAACCCGCCGAGCATCAGACACAGCGCATTGGGGAGCCAGATCAGGTATTCCGGGTGGATGCGCTCATTCGTGCGCAGCGCATAGACGGACATGCTCACAAAAAAATACGTCACGCCGACGACGACGCTGAGGAGGAAACCCACCGAAGTTTCCTTCCGTTGCGCCGTGATCGCCAGCGGCACGCCGACCAGCGCAAAGGCGAAGGACGCCAGCGCATAGGCGAACCGCCGGCTCAATTCCGTGCGCCCCGCCGACCGGGCTTCACGCCGGTCCTTCTCGCTCATTCTGGAGTTGGCTTGGTCGGCGTTGATCCGCTCCAGAAGCTCCGCCGCCGTCAGGCTGCCGATCCCCTTGCCGCGCTTCTTTTCCGAAAGCTCCTCGAGCGAAATCTCCAACGTGTTTTCCTTCGCTGTGGCGGTCCGGATTTTCAGCAAATTCTCCGGGTCGTCGTGATCCCGCTGCTCGTAACGCGCCTCGAATAGGTGCAGCAGGAGCTGCTTCTTTTCCCGGTCCGTCTCCAGCTTCCCGCGGCTCGCGAAAACGACCTTCACCGGCAGGAAATCATCGTCCATTTCATAAACGAGAAGATTGGTCAGTTCCGTGCCCTCATTGCGCTCCACGTAAATTTTCTTGCCGGGAAAAGCCTCGATCACCTTGTCACTGCCGAACATCGCCATCGGGTTGCTCGTGGCCATGGTGTAGAGCGCCTCCTTCATCTTCGCCTGCGCGCGCGGGGCCACGTCCACATTGATCCAGAGACAGACCGCCACGCTCAGCACGGCCAAGCTCAGCACCGGCAGCGTGACCCGCGGGATGCTGACCCCGCTGGCCCGCAGTGCGATGAGTTCGTTCTCCGCCGACAGTTTCCCAAAGACCAGCAGCACCGCCGTGAGGAAGCCCCACGGGATCGTAAAGGTCAGCGAAAACGGCAGGATGTAGGCGAGAAACGTAAGGATCTGGTCGAGCGGCGCGTCGCTCCTGACCAGTAATTCGAGCAGCTGCTTGAAGATGTTTCCGAGCACCAGTACCACGCTCAGCACCGCGACCGCGATCGTGGATGTGAGCAAAACCTGCCAACCAACGTAGCGGTCGATGAGTTTCAAAGGCGCGCGATCTTTCGCGCCGCATCCGGCGAACGCAAGCAGTTTGGCGCCCGTCTCCGGCGCGGTGCCGGCGCCCGCTACTCCGTGCCAAAGGAGCGGTCGCCGGCGTCGCCGAGGCCGGGGACGATGT
>CAYQBV010000194.1:0-8253 GCA_964415705.1 uncultured Chthoniobacter sp.
CTGCCAAAAGCCGAGGAGAGAGAGTGCAGAAAAGGCAGCGCAATCGTCGCGCCATGCAGTTTCAGGAAATTGCGTCTGGACGTGATCATTTTCATGCAGACCTCCGATATGGGCGAATCATAGGTGAAATAACGCCCGCCTTCCTCTCCGGGCACTTCGCCGCTCTGCGGGATTTCTGCCGGCGTGTGCGAAAGCGCCGAGGTGTGCCAAGTCTGCGCCCTTCCCGCTCAAACGAGATTCCAAGATGAAGCCGACCCATTTTTGAAGGCGTTCGTGTCGAACAAAACACACGAGCAGATAGAGTTCCTCTGGCAAGAGTCCCGCGGGCAGCGGATTCGATGCAGATGCCTCAATATCGAAGGCCGAAATTTCTCCCGATTTCGCTTTCGCGATGGCGGCGGCGATGTTGTCCGAAAAAGCGTGTGTCATTTCTGCGGGCGTGTGCTTTTTCCCATCCGCTCCAGTCGCTTCCGCGTTGCGGCGAGTTCGGCTTCGAGCTTTTTCACGGCCGGGAGGGCGAATTGGTATTGATTCGCTCCGCTCACCCTTCCGGCTACTTCCCCAACGCTCCTACTTATCCGCCAGCGCGTGGATGGTGCCGTGCAGGATCCGGTCGATGGCGGTGCCGGCGGGGGCGCGGAGTTTGACGGCGAGTTCGTAGCACTGGGTCGGAGCGAGGTCGGGAATGGTGAGGGTCACGGTGCGACCGTCGCTCGCGAGCTTGGCGGAGGTGATGGGGAGAGGGTGTTCTCCGACGTGCTTCGAGCCGTAGTTGGCGCTGCGTTGGAGCGACCAGACTTTGAGCGCAAAGGCGTCGGCTTTCACGCTGGCGGGGTCGAGCGGGTCGCTGAAGGTGACGGTGAGCGCACCGGGCGCGGCGTGAATGGCGAGCGGGAGGTGCGCGGGTTTGTCGTTGCGGCGGATGCGGTGGAAACCGCCGGGCGCGCCCGCGTTTCCCGCCCAGGCAAACATGCCGCTGGTGTAGAGCGCGCCGTCGGCGGCGAAGCGTCCGCGCATGATGCCGGTGGCAAAGCCCGGCATCGGCAGTTCGCAGACCGCGCCCTGCCACTGGCCGGCGACTTCCTCGTGCGGCACGATGAACGCGCGCCCGGTGCCATAGCTGAGATTGAGCAGCGAACCGCCGAGCGTGCCCCACGCGTTCTTCGGCACCCAGAGCAGTTCGGCGGGGCTGCGGTCCTTGGCGTTGGTCATCCAGACCATCGGCGGCTGCATCGCGGAGTCGGCGGTGTCGGTCACATCGGTGTAGCCGAAAATGTTGCCGTAAAAGCCGCCGGGTTTGACGCGGTTGATGCGGTTCTTCGGCGTCCAGTGGCCTTCCTGGTCGGTGACGAAAAAGCTGCCGTCAGGGTTGAGGCACACGCCGTTCGCGGCGCGGAAACCGTTCGCGACGATGTCCGTCTTTTTTCCGTCGGCGCTGATGCGGAGGAGTGTGCCGTGATGCGGGACGAGCGCGGTGAGCGCGTGGCGGGCGGACTTGGCGTAGTAGAAATTGCCCGCGGCATCGGTCTGCAGGCCCATCGCGAATTCATGGAAGTGCTCGGTGACCTGGTGGTCGTTGTTGAAGCTCTCGATGAAGTCCGCCTCGCCGTCGCCGTTGAGATCGCGCAGGCGCACGAGTTGGTCGCGGCAGGTGATGAAAAGGTCGTCGCCGCGGAACTTCACGCCGAGCGGCTGGAAGAGCCCGCTGGCGATGCGCCGCCATTTCAGCGGAGCGGGCGCGGGAGCCATGAGGCCGTCCACGCGCCACACGTCGCCGTTCCACGTCGCCACGATGGCGGCCTTACCGTCCGGGGTGAAATCGAAGCCGCCCGGACGCATCCAGCTCTGCCACGGATTTTCGATGGGCAGCGGGAAGGTGTCGGCGATGAAGGGGCCGTCGGCTTTGCCGGCCTCGGAGGTGGTGGTGACTTCCTCCGTCCAGCGGCGCGGGCCGCCTTTGGTGAGCGGCGCGAGATCGAGCGGGGCGGTGAAGGTTTTCGCGAGCGCGGCGAGCGATGCGGGATCGGCTTTGGAGATGAAGAGGCGGGTCTTCGCGCCGTTGGGCAACTCCGCGACCCAGAACCCGCCATCCTTGCGCAATGTGCCTTCGCCCGTAAGCGCGACGTTGAGGGTATCCGGCGCGACGCGCAAAAGGAGGGGCGGGAGCGGTACCGATTGGGGCATCGATTTTACATCGAGCGTCCGCGTGAAAACTGGCGTCGCCCCATAGTCGAGCCAGCCCGGAGATTCGAGCACGGGCCTCCCGCCGACGGTGAGCGAAATGACCGCTTTGTTGCCCTGCAAATACAGCCCCTCGTAATGCGCCCACTCCCGCGGCAGCGGGCCATACGGCAGCTTCTCGCGGCTGAGCGGCCGCGGGTCCTCCCACTTGCCCTCCGGCGAGGCCCAGCCGGGGCCGACGGGATTTACGAATTGCCGCTCGCCCGCGAGGCTGGTGTGCGAGTTGTGGCTGCCGTCGAAGGCGATGCCTTTCCAATCCACGAAACTGCCCGTCGTTGCCGTGGCCACGCGCATGGTGTCGTGGTCATAGACCATCCACGCGCGGCCTTTGCTCACGCCGCCGGGGCCGTCGTCGAGGCGGATGGCGATGGCCTTCTGCGCGATGTTCTTGGGCTCGATCTGGAGGGTCCAAAAAAGCACCGGGCCGAAGTCCATGCGCTTGAACGGCGGCAGCGAGCGGTCCTCCTTTTCCACCTCCGCGATGGTCATCCCGCGCGGGAGCGCGGCAAGGTAGGCGGGCGTGATCTCGGTGTACTGCGACTTGTTGTGCGGACGCAGGAAGGTCTCGCGGATGTATTGGATGACCGCGTATTTTTGCGTCGTCGTGTACTGCGGCTGCGCGACCATCTGGCCGAAGCCCTTCGTCAGCGTGGCGTACATCGCGTACGGGTCCGCCCCGTTTTTGAACGGCCCCTCCGTGAAGCGCAGCGCCGTCGGCAGCGAGCCCGGTGCTTCCTTCGTGCCGTGGCAAACCACGCAGAGCGTGCTGTAAATCTGCGCGCCCTCCGCGAGCGATTTCTCGTTCCAGCCGGCCACGATATCGCGGTGATCGCTGCGCTCCAGCGCCTGCACCCAGGCCGTTTTCACCGTTGCACCCGCCTCCGGCTCGATCACCGGCCGCGTGCCGCCGCCCGCCGGCGCGTGGGTAAAGTCCGGCGTGTTCGCGCCCGCGCCTTCGCCTTTGAAAAGGAGCGCGATTTCCTCGTTCGGGAGCGCCCGCGCCCACACGCGCACGCTGGCGATTTTCCCCTCCGTGAAATCACCACCGAAGTCCGCCGTCGCGCCGCCGATCTTGAAAACATCCCCGGCTCCGTCGGGCTTCGTGAGCTTCGGATTTTCCTCCACCATCTTGCCATCGAGCCAAAGCTGCGCCGCGCCCGCGCGCACCGTGATGACCGCCGTGTGCGGCTTGCCGTTTTCCACCTTCGGGCCGCCGCCGATCGCGCCGACTCCCTCGATCACATACTCCAGCCGCCCTTTGCGAATGAGCAGCGCCTTCGCGTCCGGCGCCCACTTGCCGGCCGGCGAACATTTGGAAAAGAGCGTCCCGCCGCCCTGCGCCTCGAATTTCACCGCCGCCGTGAAGTCCGCGCCGAGGTTGACCTTCGCGTCGGGAAACGCCGTCGCCGCCGAAGCCGCGCCCGCCGGTTTCACGTCCACCACTTTGCCATCCGTCCACACCCGCACCACCGGCGCGCCCTTCGCGGGGCGCTCCACCGCCACGTCATGCTGCGCGCCCTTCGGCAGCGGCACCGTGAAGTCTTTCCCCAGCCGCACCGTGCCCGTAGCCGGCGCGGAAAACTCGACGTGCAGCCGGAAGTTTCCCGGCAGCTCCGGCGCGTCCAGCGGAAGCGCATCGCGCGGCACCGCGGCGGAAGCGAAGGGGACGACAAGAAACAGCGCGAGGCTGCGGAGGATGTTGGGGAAGGAGTTCATGAAAGGCGTGGAAACTCCCACGTCCCGGCCAGCGAACGCAAGCGGGCATCTGCCGCCGGCCGGCATGTTCATCGCGCCATCCGGTCTTGCTTACCGCGCTCCATGGATTCGTCGGTTCATCGCGTGCGCAATGCGAAAGGCGTCTCTTTGACAAACTTTTGACAAATCCCTGACAATTCACCGCCCGAGATGCGCCACCTTTTCCTCCGATGAAAATGCCGCCCTTTCTTCTCACCGCCCTGCTGCTTCGCGTCCGCAGAGCACTCGGTGACTGCGTCACTTCCCTTGAGAGCAGGCTGAAACGACGGGCCGTGGCAATGCTGGCGGCAACCGCGTTCTGCATTTCGGGCTCGGCGCTTTACGCCAAGGACACCCCGAAGCCCCCGGCACCCGAACCTCCTGAGCTGTCTGGGGAGTTGCGGGTCTCGCTGAGAGAAGTCAGAGCGGTGCCGACGCGCCGCGCGAAGTTCGAATACACATTCGAAGTGAAGGAAGTAATCAAGGGAGTTGAGGCCGCCGGGAGAGGAAGTTCGGTGCGCGTTTCAATCCCTCATGCAGCCGATGTAGATGATCGAAAGCGTGATGCCATCGATCGGCTGGATTCGTTCTTCGGCAGATTCACTACGTTCGATGTCGCGGAGCAAGCTCTCGCCACGTGGCTGCATACCGTTCGGAAAACCGAGACGGTGAATGTGAAGATCTTTGGGCAGCAAGCCCATCAGCAGGTCTGGCTTTTTCAGGATGATGAAGGGAGGAAGGTGGCTGTTGCACGTGGTACATGGAGTCCGGAATGGAAATCCAAGAAAGTCGCCGAGCACTTCGGCGTGACGAATCTGCAACCTTTGAAATCGAAGCCACTGCCTCGGGAGAAGGTTTCCGAACATTCGGACGGAACGAATCCAGGCATCCCGCCGCCTGCCCAAACCGGCGCAAAGTCGTCTGAGGCAAATTCCCCTCGTTGATTGCCGCCCTTGGTCGGGCGTTCGTGTCGGAGCAAGAATGCAAACGGGCATCTGGCGAGGGCCAATATGTTGCCCGTGTCACCCAATTTTCATCACCCTGGAAACGGAAATGGAAACCGCGGATTTCGCGGATGGACGCGGATTTTCAGGGAACTGCTGAAAGCGCGGCTCTCACCCAATGGGTGAGCCGTTCGCCCGGCGCGCCCCCGTTGAAGTGATCGTTTATTCCATCTCGTTCCCAAAGTTAGCGAAGCGCTTTGGGAACGCTCCGGCCAGCGAGACTCTGTCTCCCCTCGGACTTACGAAGACGATCGCCCTCCCCATGCTCACCCGCCCGCCGCCGAAACGGAGTTTCGCCTCCAGCGCCCGTTCCCAAAGCGCTTCGCTCACTTTGGGAACGAGAGTGAACGAGAGTGGAGTTTGGCAACGAGAGTGAACCGCCGCACCGGCAGACTCACCTACGCCGCCGATAGCTCCCGGGCATGTGGGATGTCGCGCGCGTCGAGCGGACGCACTTGCGGGCGCTCAAGCGTAAGGAGCGCCACGGTGTGGCCATCGTAGCCGATGAATTCCACTTCAAAGGCAACGCCCTCGCCATGCACCATGACCGCCGTGCCAACTTCACCGCGCATGAGACCGTGCTCCGGCAGGTCGCACGTCAGTGCCACACAATCGAGTTCGTTGATCATGGCTTTTGCGCCTCCACTTCAAGCGGTCACCGGTTCGTGTTTCAAGACCAGCAACTCAGCCCGTTTCAACTCCGTGAGCGCAAAGGTGCGGCCGGCCGGGTCGAGGAACTCAACTTCGTAGTCTTCGGGCGAAAACACCTCGACCACCGTCCCCACATGGCCGCTTGCGAGGCCGTCCGCCGGTTTGTCCACGAGCAGCGCGACTACATCCAGGAGTTTGAGCGGTTCGTTTCGCATACGCGCTTTCATCGCACAAAGCAGGTGATGAGGCGAGGCGAAGTTTCGCCGGGTCGGACATTCCAAACGCTCCGCACTCGGGCCTCCAGCGGGCCTTTGGTGAGGGAAAAATCGAGAATGTATCTCTGGCCGTGCGGAGTGTTCCTGCCGGGGACACATTCGCAGTGGAGCGCGGCCTCAATAAGTTTTTCGCGGAGCCAATCCGCATCGCCCGCCCCGATCCCGAGCGCGGCGGCGAAGACACGAGCCTTGTGCTTGCCTTCCTCATGCGTGGCATCAAGCGAGTAATCGCGGAGCTTCGCGATGACCACGATGGCTCGTTCGGCGTTCGGCAGCTTCATGGCGTGGCGCTCCAGACCGACCGCCGCACCTACTCCACCACCACGACCGGCTTCCCGAGCACGTCCATCTTCGGCGTGATGCCGAGGCCGGGCGCGGTGCTGGCGGACATGAAGCCGTTCACGCGCTGCGGCGCGCCGTCGGCGGTGGAGACGGTGACGTAACTGTTAAAGTCCGTGCTCGTGAAGCGGAACTCCTCCGGCGTGCTGTGCGCGAGATGCGCGATGGCCGCGGTGGTGATGTCGCCGCCCCACGAGTCCTCCAGCGTCATGCCGATGCCCATGCTGACGCACAGATCGCGCGCCTGCTTGATCTTCGTCAGGCCGCCGAGCTTGCTGATTTTCAAATTCACGAGGTCCATCGCGAGGTCGCCTTTGGCGCGGATGAGCATGTCGAGGTTGTCGATGTTTTCATCGAGCACAAAGGGATGATCCGTCTGCCGCCGCACGGCGAGGCACTCCTCGTAGGTCAGGCACGGCTGCTCGATATAGACATCCACATCGCGCACCGCGCGCACCACGCGCACGGCTTCGTGCTGCACCCAGCCGGTGTTCGCATCGGCCACAAGCCGGTCGCCGGGCAGGAGCTCGGCGGCCACGGCGTGGATGCGCTCGATGTCCGTATCCGGCACGCCGCCGACTTTGAGTTGAAAGCGCGTGTAACCCTCCGCGCGATACCCCGCGACCTTGGCGGCCATTTCCGCCGGCGACTCCTGCGAGATGGCGCGGTAAAGGCGGATGTTTTCGCCGTAGCGTCCGCCCATGAGCACGCACACCGGCAGGCCCGTGGCCTGGCCGAGGATGTCCCAGCACGCGATGTCGATCCCGCTCTTCACGTACGGATGTCCCTTCAGCGCCGCGTCCATGCGGTGGTTGAGCTTCGCCAGCTCGCGCGGATCGCAGCCGAGGAGATGCGGCCCCAGTTCGCGCAACCCGGCGCGCACGCCTTCCGCATATGCCGGCAGGTAAAACGGCCCGAGCGGGCAGACCTCGCCGTGGCCCACGATCCCGGCATCCGTTTCGATCCGCACGATGGTGCTGTCAAAGACGGTGACCGACTTGCCGCCGGACCATTTGTAGGTCGTTTCATGCAGCGGGAGTTCGACGCGGTAGGCGAGGATGCGGGTGATTTTCATGGAAAGGAGCGGACGGGTGAGATGGTGGAAAAGTCGGCGACGCTAGCAGAGCCGCGCGCGGTTGGCCAGCGACTCCCCGGCGTTTTCCAAACTTCATCCCACCGGGATTCGCCCCGGATTTTTCCGCTCCCCATTTGCGCCCCGCGCGTCACCTTTCCCGCCCATGAAACATCTCCTCCGCCGGCTCCTCCCGCTCCTCGCGCTCGCCTGCACCCTGCACGCCGCCGACGCGCCGCCCCTCGCCGCCGTCCGGGCCGCCGATGACGAGCGCGTGGCCGCCGTGCTCGCCGCCGACCTCCCGCGCCTCACCGCCGTGCTCGCCGCCGACCTCCGCTACGCGCACGCCAATGGCCTCGTGGACACCAAGGCGTCGCTCCTCGACGCCCTCACCGCGGGCCGCACGAAATACGTCACGTGGGACTACACCGAGCGGAACTTCACGTTTCCCGCACCCGGCATCGCGCTCATGAGCGGCCGCACGCGCATCAGCGTCGCCAAAGCGGAAGTCACCACCGCGATGACGCTCAATTTCCTCGGCGTCTGGCGCGAGGAAAAAGGCCAGTGGCGTTTCCTCGCCTGGCAATCCAGCCGCCCGCCCGAGCCCGCGCCGGCGGCCCCGTAATTTCCGCGACGGCGGAGGAAAACGGGAAAGCCGCGCCGTCTTCCGACCGCGCGGCTTTCGACTCCGGGCCCAGCGCAAATCAGCCCTGGAAAACAGGCAGCTTGGACGTCAGTCCAAAGGAGCGCGGAGCATCGGACTAAAGTCCAAGCTACTTTCGGCGTTCACGCCCGGCGGCGGCGATTCAGCATCCCGAGCGCGCCGACGAGCAGCAGGCCGAGCGTGCCCGGTTCCGGCACCACCGCGCCACCGCCGAGGCTCGGAGCTTTGCCACCACCGGTGCCGCCGCTGAAGGAGGCGAGGCCGCTGGTGACG
>CAYQBV010000195.1:0-8212 GCA_964415705.1 uncultured Chthoniobacter sp.
CGGTGGGCGACTACGGGGCGGTGCAGGCGAAGGGCAAAGACGGGCGCACGCTGGCGCTGCGGGCCGGCGGCATCGTGCGGGTGCGGCCGGATGGCTCGGGCATGGAGTTGGTGGTGCGCGGGGCGCGCAACATCCTGGCGGTGGCGGTCAGCCCGACGCTGGACCTGTTCACGCGCGACAATACGAACGACGGCGGCGGGTGGAATATCCGGCTGAGCCACAATCCGGTGGGCGCGCAGATGGGTTATCCGTCGCTCTACAAAAACTTCGCCGACGAGATGATCCCGACGATGGCAGACCTCGGCGGCGGCTCGCCGATGGGTTCCATTTTTCTCGATGAACCGGGGCTGCCGGAGCCGTGGGGCCGCGGGTTCTACTCGGTGGAGTGGGGCGCGAACAAGATCGAGCTGCATCCGCTGACCCAGAACGGCGCGACGTGGAAGGTGGAGCCGAAGGAGTTCAAGCAGTTCATGAAGATGACGCGGGGGACCGATCTGGACGTGGACGGCTCCGGGCGGCTTTACGCATCGAGCTGGGACGGGGCGACGTTCACCTACGCGGGGCCGAAGGTGGGTTACATCATCCGGCTCACGCCGAAGGGGAAGAAGGCGGAGGCGTTTCCGGATTTGAAGAAGATGACGGCGAAGCAGCTTGCAAAAGGCGTGGGTTCGCCGAGCGCGGTCATGCGCATGGCCTGCCAGCGGGAACTGCTGATACGTGGGATGGAACCGGGCGTGACGGAGACACTGTCGGCGATGACCCCGTCAATTTTGAGCGGCCTCTCCCCACTCGACAACCTTAGTGGGCGGGTCGCAGCGATCTTTACGCTGAAACAACTCCTCGGTGCCAAGGCCACACCTTTGCTCGTGGAGCGGACTCAGTTCCTCACGGGAACTAAGCTGGACGAAATGCGCGAATACGCGCTCAAGGCGCTCGCCGATGACCAGCGCCTCGCCGCAGAAATTCCCACCGCCCCTTTCCTCACCGCCCTCGCCGACCCGAACCCGCGCGTGCGGCTCCAGGCGGTGACGGGCCTCGGGCGGCTCGGCAAGGTGGAGACCGCCGACCGCATCCTGCCGCTGACCGCCGACAGCGACTACACCGTGGCGCATGTCGCGGTGCAAATGCTCGTCTCGCTGAAAGCTGCGGACGTGTGCCTGCGGGCGCTGGATTCCGCCGACCCGAAGCTGCAGCCCGGCGCGCTCCGCGTGCTCGGCGCGCTGCACGAACCCGCGGCGGTGCAGGGTCTGCTCGACCGGCTGCCGAAGGCCAAGGGCGAACTCCTGCGCGGCATCTACCGCGCGCTCTGCCGCGTGAACTTTGACGAGGCGCCCTACACCGACCCGAAGATGTGGTGGGGCACGCGCCCGGATTCCAGCGGGCCGATTTTCAAGACGGTGCCGTGGTCCGAGACGGAGAAAATCCAGGCCGCGCTCAAGCAGCAACTCGAAGCGGCGCAGAGCGAGGACGCGGCGTTTTTCGTGAGCACGCTGACGAAGCACAAGATCAACTTCCCCGGCCTCGATGAGCTGATGATTTCCAAAGTGGGCAAGGACACGGCGTCGCGGCTCGACCTGATCGGGCCGCTGCTCGGCGGCAAGGGCAACCCGCCCGAGCACGCGCTCAAGGCGCTGACGAACGTGGCGCTGTCCACGACCGAGCCGGCGGAACTCCGCGCCCGCGCGCTGCGGATGCTCGCGGGGGTGGTGGAAAGGAACGCCGGCGCGGTGACGGACGTTTTCGTCAAGCTGCCGCCGGCGGATCACGCGGGCGCGGTCGGCGCGGTGTGGGAGGAGTTCACGCGCGATGCACGGCACGCGAAACAGGTCGGCGTCTTCGCCAAACTCGCACACGAGAAAGAGCCGGCGAAGCGCGTGCTCGGCGCGACGGTGCTGGTGAATCTGACGACGAGCAACGTGGTCAAGGACGCCAACGCGAAGGCCGCCGCGGCGAAGGAGATCGAGACGCTGTGGGCCGACCCGGAGCAGGCGGCGACGCTGCTCGGGGTCATCGGCGCGACGGGCGCGAAGCAGTTCGGCCCGCAGGTCCGCGAGCATTTGCACGACAAGAGCAGCGTGGTGGCGGAGGCCGCGGAATTCGCGCTCACCAAGCTCGGGCTGGACAAGGTCGCCGCGCCCGGAGCACGGACCATCGGCGAGATGAAATACGAGGACGTGCTCAAGACCGCGCTCGCCGTGAAGGGCGACGCGAAAGCCGGCGAGGCGCTCTTTTTGAAACAAGCCTGCGTGGCCTGCCACACCGTCTCCGAGTCGGAGCCGCCGAAGGGTCCGATGCTCGGCGGCATCGCCACGCGCTACACGCGCGCGGAGCTGTGCGAGTCCATCCTCAAGCCCGGCGCGAAGATTTCGCAGGGCTTCGAGTCGGTGTGGTTCAAGCTGAAGAACAAGGAGGAGGTGGAGGGCTTCGTGGTGAAGGAGAGCGGCGATTCCGTGGAAGTGCGCAACATCGCGGGCGTGACCGCGGTGCTGGAGAAGGGGAACATCGTCGAGCGGCAGAAGCGCGAGAAATCCATGATGCCCGACGGGCTGCTGAACGCGCTCACGCCGGAGGATCTGGCGGGGATATTGGCGTTTCTCGAAGGAACGAAGGCGGGGAAATGAGTGGCAATGACGAATGACGAATGACGAAAGAAGCCCGAAGTCCGAATGAGCGTTCCCAAACCCCGTCATCCTGAGCGGAGTTCCTTGTGGGCGAAGGCGGGAAGGAACGGAGTCGAAGGACCTCTAACTATTCGCGGGCGGAGGCGGTGCGGAGCACGAGGCGCACATCCCACCCGCCGCCTCCGCCCATTACTTTCAGCGATTCTTCACTGCGTTTCGCCCCCGCCTTCGCCCACGGCGAAACTCCGCTCAGGATGACGATCAATTTTTCTCCACTCCACGCTCCAACACAAAACCCACCATCCCACCGATGATCCGCACCTGCCTCCTCGCCCTCCTGCTCGGCTCCGCCTCACTCGCCAACGCCGCCGACGAACCCGGTTTCAAATCCATCTTCAACGGCCAGGACCTGACCGGCTGGGATGGCCGTCCCGGTTTCTGGTCGGTGAAGGACGGCCACATCCGCGGCGAGACCACCCCCGCGAACCGCGCGCCGGGGAACACTTTCCTCATCTGGCGCGACGGCACGCTGAAGAACTTCGAACTGAAGCTGCGCTACCGCATCCTCACGGGCAATAACTCCGGCGTGCAATACCGCAGCCGCGAGACCGACAAGTGGGTGGTGACCGGCTACCAGGCCGAGATCGAAAACAAGCTCGGCAAGACCGGCTTTCTCTACCACGAAGCTGGACGCGGCTGGCTGACGGACGTGGGCGATTTCATGGAGATCGCGCCCGACGGGAAGCTCGATGTGGTGGGCGTCGTGGCGAACCCGAAGGCGATCTTTGCCGCGCCCTACCACACGGACAAGGAATGGAACGAGTATCACTTCATCTGCCGCGGCAACCACATCGTGCAGCACATCAACGGCTATCAGACGATCGAGTTGATCGACAACCAGGTGGACAAAGCCGACCCGAAATCGCCGAAGCAGCGGCTCATGGAAGGCATCCTCGCACTGCAAATCCACGGCGGCGGGCCGATGACCGTGGACTTCAAAGACATCCGGCTGAAGGTGCTCGCGGAGAGTTTTGGCGAAGCGCAAAGGCTGTTCAACGGCAACGACCTGACGGGCTGGAAAGACGCGGACGGAAAGTGGTCGGTCGCGCCGCTGGCCGAGGGCGCGGAGTCGTCGCGCCGCACGAAGCCGTCGGGGCCGCTGAATGTGCTGAAGTGCGCGGGCGGGGGGAAGGTGCCGATGATGACACCTGCTCCCACGGGCGGCAGTTTCGTGCTGCGTTTTCAACGTCGCGCCGCCGGGGACGACAAGACGGGCGGAGACACGACGATGAAGTCTGTGCTGGGCTGGGAGAGTTGGGAGATGGAGGTGAAAACGAGCAAGGTCGTCGCCCTGCGCGTCAACGGAGTCGAGAGCAAAGCCAAGCCTCCGCTCGAATGGGCCTCCATCGCCTTGCCCTCCGATGTCGCCGCCGAATACCGCAACATCGTCGTCCTTCCCATCCCATGAAAACCGTCCTCGCCCTGCTCCTCATCCTCGCCTGCGGGTCCCTGCGCGCCGCGGACGCCAACCCGTTCTTTGCCATGAATACCATTGCGCGCGGCGGGCCGGCGGAGGTCGTGCCGCTGCTGAAGGAACTCGGCTACGCCGGGCTCGGCGGAGCCGTGGGCGACGGCGCGATGGCGACCGCCCTGGAGCGCGAGGGACTGAAGTTTTTCAACGGCTACCACACCATCTCCTTTCACGCCGACCGCCCCGCGCTCGATGACCGCCTGCGCGGCCAGATCGACGCCATGAAAGATCACGCCACCGCGCTGTGGCTCGCCGTGGCCCGCGTGCAGGACGCCGGGCGCACCTTTCCCAACTCCTCGCCCGACGGCGACGACATCGCCCTCGCGAAACTGCGCGAGATCGCCGACTACGCCGAGCCGCGCGGGGTGAAGATCGCCCTTTACCCCCACGCCACCCTCTGGCTGGAGCGCGTGGAGGACGGCATCCGCGTCGCCGACAAACTCCACCGCGCGTCCGTCGGCGCGACCTTTAACCTCTGCCACTGGCTGAAAGTGGAAGGCTCCGAGCGTGACCCCGCGCCCGTCCTCAAGGCCGCCCTGCCGCGCCTGATGTTTGTGACCATCAACGGCGCCGACACCGGCGACACCAAGGCGATGAGCTGGGACCGACTCATCCAACCGCTCGGCACCGGCACCTACGACGTCGCCGCCTTTCTCCGCACCGTCCGCGCCGCCGGCTACACCGGCCCCATCGGCTTCCAAGGCTTCGGCATCAAAGCTCCGCCCCGCGAAGTCCTCACGCGCACGATGGCGGCGTGGCGGGAGATGAGTCCGGCTCAGCCAGCGGCCAAGCCCGGCGAGTGAGCGGCGGTCGGCCGGTTGAAAAAATGCGGTCTTCCTGAGCGGAGTTTCGCCGCGCGCGCAGGCGGGCGCGACGAAACTCCGTCCAGCACGACCGGGGGTTTTTTACCGCGCCCTAAGAAATCGCGCGGCGCGTCCGTTTGCACGATAGAACACCATGCCTCCTCCGGACCCGCCCGACCTCATCGCCCTGCTCGACCGTTACGAACGGCCGCTCATCCGCTACGCGTGCAGCATCGTCGGCGACTTGGATTCGGCGCGCGATGTGGTGCAGGAAACCTTCATCAAATTCGCGCAGGGCGGGATGAAGGAAATGACCCGGGATGAATGTGGAATGACGAACGGTGCGGAGCCGCAAACGCCGGCATCCGACGGCCGACCGCCGAATCCCGAAGCCTGGCTTTTCACGGTCACCCGCAACCGCGCGCTCGACCATCTCCGCAAACACCGCCGCATCATCCCCATGGAACTCCCCGACGACCGCCCGTGCGCCGCGCCCGGACCTGCTGCCGCCATCGAGCAGCGCGAGTCCGCCGCGACGATTTTCGATCTGCTCGACGCGTTGAGTCCAAATCAGCGCGAAGTCATCCGCCTCAAATTCCAAAACGACCTCAGCTACCGCGAGATCGCCGAGGTCACGCAGCTCAGCGTGACCAATGTCGGCTTTCTCCTCCACGCCGGCCTGAAAAAACTCCGCGCCCTGCTCCGCAAGCAGCCGCTGCCGGATTTCGACCTGCCGCTCCGCTCCGCACTATGAATACCGACGATCCGAAATTCACCGCCCACAGTCTCGGCGAACTCGACGAGCTGACCGCCGCTGAGCGCGCGGAGATCGAGGCGCTCATTCGCGCCGATGCCACGGCCGCCGCGGAGGCCGCGGAAACCCAGGCGCTCGCGGCCTTGCTGCGTCGCGAGTTGCAGGGCGAGGAAGCCCAGCCGCTCACCGCCGCGCAGCGGGCCACGGTGCTCGCGGCCACGGCTCCCGGTGCCGCGGGTGAAAAGGCGAAGGTGATCGCCTTTCCCAACCGCCTCACCTGGCTCTCGGCGATCGCGGCGTGCCTCATCGTGGGCGTTTCCATCGCCCTGATCTTCCGCGCGTTTGATGCGGGAAAACCTGCGCACAGCACAGCTTCGGTCCATCAGCCCCGGCCCGGCCCGACGATCACCCTGCCGCATGAACCAGAGCCAGCGGCGAGCCCTGAGCCCGTGGTCCCGGACGTTTCCGCCCCACCAAACGGGGACGGCAAGTCATCGGACGCCCGGACCGCCGAAAACCAGGCGCTGATCGCGCGACAACTCCACACTTCGCCTCCGCCGATGTCGGCGCCGCAACTCGCCACGCCATCGCAATCTCCGTTGCTCGCGAGGATGGCGAAAGCGCCCGCTTCGGCTCCAGTCACTTCCAAGCCCATCACCGACGAGACACAGGTCTCCGCCGTCCAAAGCGCTCCGACCAAACTCGCCGGAAGCGCTGCCGAACCCACGGCACTGGCTAACGCTGCTGCGCCGAGCGATGAAGGTGGCCAGTTCGCACTGCAAGCACCGGCCGCCAAGACCGCGGCGGGGAGGTCTCCACAGACCGACAGCCTGAGCCTCCACGCGGACCCATCCAGCGTCGTGGTGGCAGAAGCTCACCGCGGAGCCGGACAGGGCTTAGCCATGGGAGGCCACGGTGGAGCGGGCAAAAGCGACAAGACCAAGTCCGCGATGACCGGCACGTCCGGCAATCTTCAAGGTGTCGGACTTCACGACGGCAGGAGCGACCGCCGCCACGAAAAAGACGCCGCCGAGAAGCCCGACGCCGAACTTCGCCAGCGCGCGTCCGCCAACACCGAGTCCTTCGACCCGATCACCGACAACGCCTTTCTCGCCGTGCGCGAGAATCCGCTCTCGACCTTCAGCATCGACGTGGACACCGCGAGCTACGCCATCGTCCGCCGCTTCCTCAATGAGCGGCAGCTCCCGCCCAAGGGCGCGGTGCGGATCGAGGAACTGCTCAACTACTTCACCTACGACTACCCGCAGCCGCAGGGCGACGCGCCGTTCTCCGCCACCATGGAAGTCGCCACCTGCCCGTGGACGCCCGCGCACCGGCTCGTCCGCATCGGGCTCAAAGGCCGCGAGATCGCGAAGGACAAACGCCCGGCGAGCAACCTCATCTTTCTCATCGACGTGTCCGGCTCCATGCAGCCCGCGAACCGGCTCCCGCTCTTGAAGCAGAGCCTCGGCCTGCTCATCGACCAACTCGGCGAGGAGGACCGCGTGGGGATCGTCGTCTATGCCGGCAGCAGCGGCTGCGTGCTCCAGCCCACGCACGACAAAGCGGAGATGCGCCTCGCGCTCGACCGCCTCGAAGCCGGCGGCTCGACCAACGGCGCAAGCGGCATCGAACTCGCCTACCAACTCGCGAAAAAGGGCTTCATCAAAGGCGGCACCAACCGCGTGATCCTCGCCACCGACGGCGATTGGAACGTGGGCGTGACCAACCAAAGCGACCTGACCGAGATGATCACCAAGCAGGCGAAGAGCGGCGTCTTTCTCACCGTGCTCGGCTTCGGCATGGGCAACCTCAAGGACGCCATGCTCGTGAAACTCGCCGGCAAAGGGAACGGCAACTACGCCTACCTCGACACCCTGCTGGAGGCAAAAAAAGTGCTCGTCGAGCAGTTCAGCGGCACCATCGTGACCATCGCCAAGGACGTGAAAATCCAGGTCGAGTTCAACCCCGCGCAAGTCTCCGGCTACCGGCTCATCGGCTACGAAAAGCGGCTGCTCGCGAAGGAGGATTTCCACGACGACCAAAAGGATGCCGGGGAGATCGGCGCCGGCCACACCGTGACCGCGCTCTACGAAATCGTCCCCGCCGGCAAAGACGTGCCGGCCTCTGCGAAAGTGGACGCGCTGAAATACCAAACCCCCGCCGCGGAAAATCCAGAAACCAGAAACCAGAAACCAGAAACCTCCCCCGAGCTAATGACGCTCAAGCTCCGCTACAAAGCCCCCGACGGCGACGCCAGCAAGCTCCTCGAATTCCCGCTCACCGACACCGGCGCGACGTGGGAGAAGTCCACGCGCGACTTCCGCTTCGCCGCCGCCGTGGCCGGCTACGGGATGCTCCTGCGCGACTCCCCGCACAAGGGCGACGCGACGTGGAGCGCCATCCACGAACTCGCCGTGGAAGGCAAAGGCGAAGACACCACCGGCTACCGCGCCGAGTTCATCTCGCTCCTCGAAAAGGCCAAGTCGCTCCAGAAGTGAGG
>CAYQBV010000196.1:0-8201 GCA_964415705.1 uncultured Chthoniobacter sp.
CCCCGTTCCCACCGTCCCCGGTGCGGCGGACGCGAAAGCAAATTCCTAGCAGCCAAATTCCTAGCAGCCAGATACTCACGAACCCGAAGCCTGCCCGAATCGGGCCCCCTGCGGCTCAGCACCGAGGCGGCCTTCACGCACCCGCGTGGCCAGCCTCTTCCGCATCCCGAGTTGCATTTCGCGTTGTAACGACCGGTCGCACCGAATTAAAAAGCCGTTTGCTTTCTGGAAGGCGGCTTGTTTACCCCAGAAGGCGACCTCCCCATGCCAACACTCATCCCCACCAAAACCGATATCGCGACCGGAATGTTCATCGATGTCACCAGCGTGCCGGCCGGCCGGTACGACTCGGCGTTCGACTCATACCTCATTCAAAAGAAAGACGGTGTGGAGAACCACACCCTCACCCTCGTCCTGAAGATCAATCTGAACCCCGTCACGACGTATGGGCTCCCTGTCTTCGTCGCGACGGACGCCGATGGCAGCCTCTTCTGGATCCGGCCGTGGCCGCCAGCGGAGTGGCAATCTTTCAAGTCTAAGTTCAACAAACAAGCCATGCGGTGGAGCAACCGCTTCTGGCTCGTCCCGCCCGCCGGATTCAACAAGCTCGACGTCTCCGTCGGCGGCAGGACTTACCGACCGAACATCTACTGCCACCTCTACATTCACTTCAACAACGGCGCGACGGGCGCCCATCGCACCATCGATGTCGTGAATCTGCACCATAAGCTCAACAGCGGCAGCTTCCGCTCGCACGAGGGCCTCTACGACTCCTCCGATACGGCGCCGCGAACCAACGAATCGACCGACAACACCGGCTCCAACAATCGGCACGTGAACTACCTCACGGTTGTGCACGAGATCGGCCACGCGCTTGGCCAGCCGCACATCGGCGTCCTGCACAAGGACCCTCTCTGCAGCGCCGCTGTCTTCCTCGATGGCACGCCCGACCTCGTCAAAAATATCTCGCCCGCGATTTTCCAGGGCGGCTCCAATTCGCAAGTCTGCTACGGCGAATACGCCGCCCCCGACCGGAGCGACAACGTCATGGGCAGCGGCACCCATTTCTCCGCCTTCAACGCCCTGCCCTGGCAGGATCGGATCGCCTTCCACACGCACACCAAAGGCAGCGACTGGCAGGTCTCGCTTTCCAGGGTCACCCCCAAGCCCGTCTGAGCGGGAGCAGCCCTTCAAAGCGCGGACCGGGGGAGCGCACGCGCCCTCGCGTGCTGTGCCTGACCGCCCTCGCCGGCCAGCGGGCTGAAGTGCAAAGCGATTTACCGATTGGTGCGTCAATCCATCGGCGCGTTTTCAGCGAGGGCGCCGAAAACAACACGCGAGGGCAGACCCCCTCACTCCCCGACGCCGCTCCCCGTTCCCACCGTCCCCGGTGCGGCGGACGCGAAAGCAAATTCCTAGCAGCCCTAGCAGCCACGGCCTGACCCGAATGCCCGCGAACGACAAAGTCGCAATCCAGCAGGCCCTCGCGAACGAAACGGGGACAATGATTCGCGGTCGGCTGTCCAACCTCCGGCCCGCGATCATTCTCGAAAACCATATTCTACTTAATGATCACTTAGAGGTTGGGCCCACGGTTCTCGACGGTGTTAGCTTCCAGGCCGTCGATCCCAAAGTGCTCTCCAACGAGATCAACCGCGCTTTGGATTTTACCAATCAAAAGGCGTTTTCCGACCCAGGCGAAGTGGAGCGCGATCATCTGCCTTTGAAGGTCTCAATGCTGGCAACCGACGGTGTAGGTTTTCGGGAAGTTGGGCGCGCGTTTCTCGCTGAGCCGATCAAGGTCGACTCCCGTCAGCCATGGCAAACCCCTAAAATGGATTTGGGGTTCGGGTCGCAGTTCGGCACGACCACGATCAAGCTGGATATCTCATCATTGCACTGGGCAGTGTCGTCGGGGATCTGCAACGTCCACGTCGATCGATCCGGGTTCACCATGCAGATTGGCGACGAGCTTGCCGTAGGACCGGATGCTATTCAGCACATAATCGACGAATTGCTGCTCAAGGATAAGCTTCTGCATGCCCTGCCCAAAAGCTGGGGACCGGTGATTCGGCGGATCACTTTCATCTATCCGAGCACGGCAAACGGGTTTTCGAAATGGGGACCGAGCATTGATGCCACGCCGATCTTGAAGAAGATCGCTGAGGTGCCGGGCGTCGGGGGCTTGATCGGTAAAGTCCACCTGCCAGGGGTGAGCGTCGATGTGTGGCGGGGGAAACAATTCAACGTCAGCCTAACGGCGACCTGCGGCGTGAGCGGCGGCGGTTGTTCGGCGACGGCGGATGTGTCGGGCGTGTTCTAGCGGCAGCGCTCGCGCAGACGAATACGCAGAAAACGAATGCGATGCGGGTGTGCGCGACTTTACATTGGTGGCGCAAGCCGCATACTTACGCCCTTGTCCCCGAAGCTCTGCTTCGCCGGCGTGGAGCGACGACGGATGCTCCCTTCCAGTGCGGACGCGGGGGAAGCGGAGCTTCCAAGACAAGTGCGTGACCAAGCTGGAGCTTGGTCACGAGGAACAACAGACCCCCTCACTCCCCGACGCCGCTCCCCGTTCCCACCGTCCCCGGTGCGGCGGACGCGAAAGCAAATTCCGGTTGTGTCCGTCAAGTTCAGCAAAAGAAGCTGGTCAGAGGCAGGTTGGAGCGGGTGATTTTTAGTTTGGTGGGCTGGTGGGTTTGTCTCGGTTCGGGGGGAACATTTAGGCCGCCAGTTGGAGCGAGGGGTGGAGGGGAGCCTATGCGGGCGCAGTGGGCGGGGGCAATGCAATGCAACTTCAGAGCAGGCGCGGCGCGCTGTGTTCCGGGGAGCATATCCGTCCCGGATGTTGGTCGCGGCGTCCCGCCGAGACGAACTTTACGACAGCCTCGCGAACGGTGGAGCCGATCGCCCACGCTGGGCGGTGTCTGGCGAAGTTCGTTTTGGCGGGACGCCAAAACCAACACGCGGGACGCGTGTGCTCCCCGGACCGAGCGGCGCCGCGTCGTCCGCAAGGAGTGACCGACTCAGCGCGCGGCGGTGTGGACGGGCGTGGCCGTCAGGGGCGCGGGGTCTTTCAACTGGCGAAGGATGGGCTGGGGAAAGATGCCGAAGACGAAGACGGCGAAGGTGAGCGCGCCGATGGCGGTGCGGGTGAGCGGGGCGATCTTGATGGGCGTGGTGTCGCCGGGTTCCTGCCAATACATCGCGGCGACGATGCGCAGGTAGTAGTAGAAGCCGGCGGCGACGGTGAGGATGCCGATGGCGACGAGCCAGAATTTGCCGGCCTGGACGGCGGCGGCGAAGACGAGGAATTTCCCGATGAACCCGGCGGTGAACGGCACGCCGGCCAGCGAGAGCATGGCGGTGAGCAGGGCAAAGGCGAGGAAGGGGGAGCGTTTGGCGAGGCCGTTGAAGTGCAGGATGTCGTCGCCGCGGCTGTGGCGGGCGACGACGATGAGGACGAGGAAGCTGAGGAGGGTCATCAGCAGGTAGCCGGCGAGGTAGAAGGCGACGGCGACGCCCGCGCTGCCGAAGGTGGCTTTGGTGTCGCTGACGCTGGCGACGGCGACGAGGAGGTAGCCGGCGTGGCCGATGCTGGAGTAGGCGAGGAGGCGTTTGAAGTTGTCCTGCGGGAGGGCGGCGAGGTTGCCGTAGAGCATGGTGAGCGCGGCCATGAGGGCGAGGACGGCGAGCACTTTCACCCCGACTCCGGGCACGCCGAGGAAGGGCTGGAGGACGCGCAGGAGGACGACGAAGCCGGCGGCCTTGGACCCGACGCTGAGGAAGGCGGTGATGGGCGTGGGCGCGCCCTGATAGACGTCGGGCACCCAGAGCTGGAACGGGACGGCGGCGACTTTGAAGCCGAGCCCGGTGAGGAGGAGCATGAGGCCGAAGAGGAGCGGCGTGGTGGCGACGGCTTTGGTGGCGAGCGCGTGCTGGATGGCAGCGAGGTTGGTTTCGCCGGTCAGGCCGAAGATCCAGGTGATGCCATACACCAGGAAGCCGGTGCTGAGCGCGCCGAGGATGAGATACTTCACGCCGGCCTCGAGCGAGGCGGTGTGTCGGCGCATGTAGGCGACGAGGATGTAGAAGCTGATGGTGACGAGTTCCAGCGAGACGAAGATGAGGAGGAAATCGACGGCGCTGGCCATGAACATGAGGCCGGCGCAGGTGAAGACGGGCAGGCTGTAAAACTCGCCGAGCCCCGCGCCGGGGGTGACGCCGGGGAGATACTTCGCGAGGACGCTGCTGTATTCCAGCGCCATGATGAGGACGACGATGGTGGTGAGCAGGGCGAGCACTTTGAAGAAGTGCGCGGTGGCATCGACAGCGTAGAAGGCGTTGCCGCTGGCGGGATCGACGAAGAAGGAGAAGCCGACGAGGGCGCTGAGGATGCCGATGGCCATCTTCGCGAGCCCGCGCTTGTCGTCGCTCCGGCTGAACGACTCGACGAGCAGCATGAGGATGCCGAGGAGCAGGACGGTGATTTCGAGGGAAAGCGAGGGGATCATTGACGGAAAGACTTGGAACGCGAAACACGCGAAACACGCGAAAGAACGCGGAAAGGCGCGAAAGGAGGTGCTTCGAAAGGAGGAGCAAAGCTCTCAAAAAATACTGCCATCCTGAGCGGAGTTCCGCCGTGGGAAAGTGGGGGCGGAACGGAGTCGAAGGACCTCCAACTTTTTCTTCGGGCGAAGGCGGCGTGAGAAAGTGCGCGTCTCACCCCACCGCCTCCGCCCACGGAATAGTTAGAGGTCCTTCGACTGCGCTGCGCCCGCCTTTCCGCCTCCGCTCCGCTCAGGATGACACGTTCTACTAGATTCCCGCCCAACTCTCCTTTTCGCGGCCTTTCGCGAACCTTCCGCGTGTTTCGCGTATTACTCATTTCGGCAGGACCGCGTCGAAGGTGGGCTGGACGAGGCTGAGGAATTTCCCGGGCGCGAAACCGGCGATGAGCAGCACGGCGAGGAGCAGGACGACGGGCCAGCGCAGGGCTTTGAACGGGTCGGGCCAGGCCGCGGCCTCTTTGCTGGGCTCGCCCATGAAGATGGCGCGGTAGGCGCGCAGCATATAGACGGCGGAGATGACCACGCCCCAGAGCGCGAAGATGACGGCGAGGTGGAAGTGCGAGGCGTCGAGGCCGGCGGCGGGCTTGTAGGCGCCGAAGAAGACGGTCATCTCGCTGGCGAAGTTCGCGAAGCCCGGCAGGCCGATGGAGGCGAAGGCCGCGAGCCCGAAGGCGAAGGCGAGCGCGGGCATGGATTTCGCCAAGCCGCCAAACGAGTCGAGCGCAAGCTGCGGGCGGTTTGCGCGCAGCATCCCGGCCATGGCGAAGAGCGCGGCGATGGACAGGCCGTGCGCGAACATGAGCAGCGCCGCGCCACTGAGGCCGATGGTGTTCATCGCGGCGACGCCGAGGAAGATGTAGCCCATGTGCATCACGCTCGAATAGCCGAGCAGGAGGTCGAGTTTCTTCTGCGCGATGGTGGCAAAGCCGACGTAGATGATGTTCCCGACGAGCAGGATGAGGAGCAGGTTGGCCCAGTGTTTCGCGCCCTCGGGCAGCAGCGGAATGGCGACGCGCATCAGGCCGTAGAGCCCGAACTTTTTCAGCACACCGGCGTGGAGCATCGCCGCCGGCGTGGGCGCGGAGGCGTAGGCCGCAGGTGCCCAGGTGTGGAATGGGAAGAGGGAAATCAGGATGCCGAACCCGATGAGCAGAAAGATATACGGACGGGTCTGCGCAGCAGCGGGGATGGCTCCGCTGGTCGCGAGTTTCTGGAGGTCGATGAGGTTGAAAGTGCGCAGCGCTTCCGGCACGGCGAGGTAGAGATCGAGCAGGCCGATGAGCAGGATGAAGCTGCCGAGCCCGAGATAGATCGTGATTTTCCACGCCGCCGTGTGCCGCTCGCCGCTGCCCCAAATACCGATGAGCAGGAAGGTCGGGATGAGCGCGAGTTCGTGGAAGGCGTAGAGGAAGAAGAGATCGACCGAGGCAAACGCGCCCGCGGCTCCGGCGGTGATGAAGAGCAGGCACGCGTAGTAGAGCGGCTCACGCTTTTCGATCTTCGGCGTGACCCAGATCGCGGCGAGCGTGACGATGCCAGTGAGCAGCAGCATGAGCACGCTGAGGCCGTCCACGCCGACGAGGTAGTTCAGGTTCCATTCCGGCGCGATGGGTGTGGAGGAGAGAAACTGAAAGCCAGCCTTCGCTTTGTCGTAGGACAGGAACGTGAAAAGCGTGAGCAGGAACTCCGCGGCCGCCGCCCCGAGCGCGGTCTTGCGCGCCGGCGCGCCGAGCAGGATGCCGAGCGCGGCAAGCAGTGGGATGAAAATGATGAGGGTCAGCACGGAGTAAGGTGGGATCTTTTAACGCGAAACACGCGGCAGGTTCGCGAAAGGTCGCGAAAAGAAAGGCCGGGCAGGCGTCTCATTTTCGCGGCCTTTCGCGTAAATTTGGCGTGTTTCGCGTTTAATCATTGGGCAGTCAGTTTTTGGACGCGAAATGCCAGATGAGCCCGACGATCCCGAAGAGCACGGCGGCACTGATGATGGCGATGAAAGAGATGACCATTTACGCGAAGACGAGGAAGTAGATGAGCCCGACGACGCCGAGGCCGAAGAGGAAGGCGTAGGCCTGGAGGTTGCCGATCTGGAGGAAGCGCAGGACGAAGCCGCTGCCCCACGCCGCGCCGCTCAGGCCGCGGACGAAGAGGCCGTCGAGGATCCATTTGTCGAACCAAGCGGACATCGTGGCGAGGAGGTCCTGCGTGCCCGCGATGAGCGCGGCGTAGAGTTCGTCGAGGTAGAACTTGTTTTTGAAAAGCGGGATGAGGATCGGGTCTTTCGACTGCCCTTTGTAAAGCACCCATCCGCCCGCCGTGCCGATGACAAACGCGCCGATGGCCAGCGCCATGACCGCGCCCACGCCCTCGCCCTGGTGAATCTGGTGGACGTTCTCCCAGAGCTGCGCGCCGAGTGCGATCTCGCCGATGAAGCCGTAGCCGGCGACCACCGAAAGCACGGCGAGAATGATCAGCGGCACGGTCATGGCCGGCGGGCCGTCGTGGACGTGCTTCGCCGCGTCGCTACGCGGCGGGCCGAGGAAGACGACCACGAACAGACGCGTCATGTAAAACGCCGTGAGGAACGCGGTAAACAGCGCGAGCAGGAACACGAATTTGTTCGTCTGCCAGGCTGCGGCGAGGATCGCGTCTTTTGAGAAAAAGCCGCTGAGCAGCGGCGCGCCAATGAGCGCGAGGTAGCCGGCGGTGAACGAGCGGAAGGTCCACTTCATCTTTGCGCTGAGGCCGCCCATTTTCCAAATGTCCTGCTCGTGGTGCAGCGCGTGGATGATGGCACCCGCGCCGAGGAAGAGCAGCGCTTTGAAAAAAGCGTGGGTGAAAAGGTGGAACATCGCCGGGCCGGGCGCGGCGAGGCCGATGGCCATGATCATGTAGCCGAGCTGCGAGAGCGTGGAGTAGGCGAGGATGCGTTTGATGTCGTCCTGCTGCGTGGCCATGAGCGCGGCAAGCACCGCCGTGATGATGCCGACCCACATGATGACGGCCTGCGCGGTGGCGCTCGGGGCGATGAGGAAGGAGATGCGCGCGAGCATGAAGACGCCGGCGGCGACCATTGTGGCGGCGTGGATGAGCGCGGAGACGGGCGTGGGGCCTTCCATGGCGTCGGGCAGCCAGACGTAGAGCGGGAGCTGCGCGCTCTTGCCGACCGCGCCGCAGAAGATGAGCAGCACGGCGATGGTGAGATAAGTCGGGTCGGCGGTGATGAGGGCGAGCTTCTGCTCGATGTCGCTGAAGACGACGGAGCCGACGCTGCTCCACACCATGAGGATGCCGAGCATAAAACCGAAGTCGCCGATGCGGTTCGTGAGGAACGCTTTGTTGGCCGCCGCCGCCGCGGTGTCGCGCGTGTGCCAGTGGCCGATGAGCAGATACGAACTGACGCCAACGAGTTCCCAGAAGATGAACATCATCGCGAAGTTGTTCGCGAGGACGATGCCGAGCATCGAGAACATGAACAGCGAGAGGTTGCCAAAGAAGCGCGCCTTGCTCTCGTCGTCCTTCATGTAAACGAGCGAGTAAACATGCACGAGCGCGCCGACGCCGGTGACGACGAGGAGCATGACTTTGCTCAGCGCATCGACGGTCACACCGATCGGCACGCGGAAACCGGGC
>CAYQBV010000197.1:0-2618 GCA_964415705.1 uncultured Chthoniobacter sp.
CGGCCGCGGCGGCCATGGCCCTGGTCACGCTCGCGGCATCCCTGGAGCTGAGCAGATTCGCAAGAGCATCTGGGTTTGGAGGCAGCCGCGGGGCGCTTACTTTTTCCCGATGAGCGGGGAAAGCTCGGGCGGCTGGCTGGTCGCACCGACTTCGCCGGTGCGGGTGGTCCCGCGGACGAAGCTGAGCGTGGCGGTGCGCTCTTCCACGCCGTCGGGCGAGCGGGCGATGATCGGAATGGCGAAGTCGCCGTCGGGCAGGGTGAAGTGGTAGCGGAAGGTGCCGTCGGGGCCGAGGCGGATTTCGCGGCCGTCGATCCAGACCGTGGCGTCGGGATCGGTGCCGCCGTAGAAGACGATCTCGGCGTTGACGTGCAGGAAGAAGCCGCGCTCGCGTTGCCCGCTGAAGGGCTGCGCGCTCCAGCTCGCGCCGATGCCGCTGAAGAGGCTGCTCGGGCCGGGCGCGAGCATTGCGGCGAGGGGGCCGGAAAGTCCGCCGGCGGTTTCGCCGGGGAGTTTTTCGGCGAGCGCTTTGCGGAGGAGCTGGTCGATTTCCGCCGACCCGAGGCCGATGCGGGCGGTGAGATCTTCGCCGAGCAGTGTGGCGAGGAGGCGTTTCTGCTGCTCGGTCCAGGTCGGGGCGGCGCCGGGGCGAAACTCGATCCGGCCTTCGCCGGCGATGCGCGCGAGGGCGGCGAGTAGGCTTTCGCCGTCCGCTATTTTTGCGCGCACCATTTCCAACAAATGCTCGTAGCTGAGGTGCGCGGGGACGGTGGCAAAGGCGGCGCTTTCCTCCCGGGCCTCGCTGTCCGGCGGCGTGGTCGCGGAGCCGGAGCGGACGATGGAATGCCAGGCGCCGTCCCTTTCAAAAAAGCCGATGTCCGCCAGGTAGGTCGTGGCCGGCCGGGCCACGGGCACAGACCAGTTTCGCGCCGCGGGCTGGATCTCGAAGACGGCTTCGTCGTCGCCTTCCGCGGTGCTGGTGCGGAGGAAAAACTGTGCCAGCCCGCCGAGCATGGTGTCGGCGGAGTAGCGGCTCCAATCGAAGTCCCAATAGCTGTAGAGCCAGCGCGGATCGCGCGCGGCGAGGAAGAGGAGGTCCTCCTGATACGACGACGGCAATTCGCCGAGATCCTCGTAGGCCGGACGTTCGGCGGGTTCGGCGGGTTCGGCGGCGATGTCGTATTTGTGGGGGTCGCCTTTCGGTCCGTCGCCGGTCACGGGTTCCTGTGAGATCTGAAATCCGCCAGTTGTCTTCATGGGCTGTGTCACTGTTGGTGTGGAGTGGTCGTCGGCCATCGCAGTCATTGCTTCGCGTCGCGATTGAGTGGTTGCACCGGACCCGGCGCGGACTTTAAAAACGCCGCCGCTCAGGTCAAACCTATTCCCTTTTTCCGCCACGCCCGCACTGCATGCTCACGAAACGCGTCATTCCCTGCCTCGATGTCCACGACGGAAAAGTGACGCGCGGCGTGCAGTTTGGCCGGGCCGAGGAGGGCGGGCTGCGCAATGTGGGCGACCCGGTGGAACTCGCCATCCGCTACAACGACCAGGGCGCGGATGAGATGGTTTTTTTCGACATCACGGCGAGCGCGCACGGGCGCGGGACGATGATCGACGTGATCGAGCGCACGGCCGCGCATTGCTTCATGCCGCTGACCGTCGGCGGCGGCATCCGCGCGGTCGAGGACATGAGCTTGATGCTCAAAAGCGGGGCCGACAAAATCAGCATCAACTCCAGCGCCATTGCCACGCCGGAGCTGATCAGCGCGGGGGCCGAGCGCTTTGGCAGCCAGTGCATCGTGGTCAGCATCGATGCGAAAAAGACCGCACCGGATCGGTGGGAGGTTTTCGTGCAGGGCGGGCGCAAACCGACCGGCCTCGACGCCGTGGAGTGGGCCACGCGGGCGGTCGCGCTCGGGGCCGGCGAGATCGTGCTGAACAGCATCGACGCCGACGGGACGAAGGCCGGCTACGACCTCGTCATCACGCGCCGGATCAGCGAAGCGGTGGGCGTCCCCATCGTGGCCAGCGGCGGGGCCGGCACGCTCGACCACCTGGTGGAAGTCCTCGCCGCGGGCCAAGCCGACGCCGTCCTCGCGGCGAGCATTTTCCACTTTGGCGAATACACCGTCGGCGACGTGAAGCGGCACCTCGCCGCGCGCGGTGTAGCGGTGCGGTTGCCGGAATTGGTCGGGCCGTAGTCGTCGGCGGATTCCTCCTTGCCGCTGCCACATTTTCCCCGCTAACCTCTCCCGCTCTATGGAAAACACCTCACCTACTCCCCAGAAAAAAGGCCTCGGCGCACTCACTTGGGTCGGCATCGGCTGCGGCGGCATTATCGTCCTGCTCATCATTGGCGGCCTGATCCTCGTGCCCAAGCTGAAGAAGTTCGGCGAAGGTGCGGCGGCTGTGGCTGAGGAAATGAAAACGAACCCGACCCGCGCCACCGCGAGCACCATGATCATCACGGGCATATTTGAAATGGCCGCGGAAGACGCCGCCCACAAGCGCTACACCGTCCGCGAGAAGCAGGGCGGGAAACTCATGACGATCTATTGGGATGCGAAAGCGAACGCGCCGGCCACGGTCGAAGGCGACTTCTCCGCGATTCCTGCCGC
>CAYQBV010000197.1:2718-8197 GCA_964415705.1 uncultured Chthoniobacter sp.
CGCCTTAGCGCTCCGCGATCGGCACCACCGTCTTCCCCACGGGAGCGCCGGTGTATTCGCTGAGCGGGCGGAAGAGGCGGTTGTCGGCGAGCTGTTCCAGGACGTGGGCGGTCCAGCCGCTCATCCGCGAGATGGCGAAGATCGGGGTGAACAAGTCCGTCGGGATGCCGAGCGAGTAATAGACCGTGGCGCTGTAGAAATCGACGTTCGCATTGAGCCCCTTGCGCTCTTTCATGATGGTGGCGATGCGCTCGCTCATCTGGATCCATTTCGCGTCGCCGAGTTCCTCGCTGAGCTTGATGGCCATGGCCTTGAGGTGCGGCGCGCGCGGGTCGAGGACTTTGTAAACGCGGTGGCCGATGCCCATGATCTTCTTTTTCTGGGCGAGCGCGTCTTCGATCCACTGGTCCACCTTTTCCAGCGAGCCGATCTCCTGGAGCATGTGGATGACGCCCTCGTTGGCTCCGCCGTGCAGCGGGCCTTTGAGCGCGCCGATCGCGGCGCTGACGGCGGAATACATGTCGCTCAGGGTGCTGGCGACCACGCGGCCGGTGAAGGTGCTGGCATTAAAGCCGTGCTCGGCGTGCAGCACGTAAGCGACATCGAGCGTCTGCACGGCCTCGGTGCCGGGTTCCGCGCCGGTGATCAGCCAGAGGAAATGCGCCGCCTCGCTCAGGTCCTTCCGGATCGGCGGCAGGGGCTGCCCGCTGCGGGCGCGGTGGAAATAGGCCGCGATGACGCCGATCTGCGCGACGAGCTTGATGGCGATCTGATTTTGCTCCGGCAGGTCGAGGCCGGGCCGGGTGGTGCGGTAGCAGCCGAGCATCGAGACCGCCGTGCGCATGATGTCGATGGGGGCCGCGTCTTTGGGCGCGCTGGTGAGAAAGTCGATGACGCCCTGCGGCAGCTCGCGCTCGGCGCGGAGTGCAGTCGTCAGCTTTTCGAGTTCGCGCTGGTTGGGCAGGCGGTTGTGCCACAGCAGGTGGACCACCTCCTCGTAGCTGACTTGGCCCGCGAGTTCGTTGATGTCGTAGCCGCAGTAGATGAGCTGGCCGATATCGCCGCGGACGTCGCCGATGCGGGTTTCAGCGGCGATGATGCCTTCGAGTCCTCGTGAAATAACGGCCATGGAATTTAGGATTTAAGAATTAGGATTTAGGAAGTTCTCAGAGGCTGGCGGAAAGCTTGCGGCCAATGGAAAAAGCAGGCGTGAAGATGCACGCCTCGCGCCGCCTGCCGCAAGCGCGAAGCGCGGGGAATAGGGGGCCTGGCCGGAATCCCCGGATACCGACGAATCAAAAAACCTCCGCCGGAGGGTGTCCGGCGGAGGCTTCGTAGAGAGGGTGCGGGGAAGATTACTTCGGCGCGACGACTGGCTTGGCGGCGTCAACGGCCTTGGTGGCCGTGTCCTTCACGGCGTCGGCCGCTTTCTTGCCGGCGTCCTTGACCGCGTCTTTCGCGCCTTGGGCTTTGTCTTCCTTGGCTGCGATGCTCTTCGCGGTCATCGCGTATTCGATGGTCACCTTGGTGCCGACTTTGAGTTCGCCGGTGACTTTGGTGTCCGCACCGCGCGCGATTTCAAAGCGCTCCTTGCCTTTCATCACGACGATTTTCGCGTCCGTGACTTCGACGATCGGACCGGTGACCTGATAGGAGTCCGGGCTCGCGGCAAACGCGGCGGCGCTGAGGCTGAGGGCGGCAGTGAGGGTGAGGAGGAATGTTTTGTTCATAGGATTGGGCTTTGGAGATGAGCCCAAAGCGCTACCTGCCGGGGCCGGCGGACGCAAGCCGCGCGATTAATTCCTTTCCGCAATGGGGCAGCGCGCAGGCGGGGCGACCGGGGCTCGCGCGTCAGCGGAACGCTTTGGGAACGGATCAATGAGGCGAAACTCCGTTTCGCTGGCGTGAGGGTCGGCAGCGGGAACGCGTTTGAAGTCGTCGTCCGCCGGAGGGAGACAGAGTCATGCCGGGGAGAGCGTGCCTAAAGCGCTGCGCTAACTTTAGGAACGAGAACAAAATTTAAAAATTCCTTGATTAATGCTGGGACAGACCCTCACTCCGCGCCGCCGCTCCTCGGTCTGACCGTTCCCGGTGCGGCGGGCGTGAAAGCAAATTCCTAGCAGCCGAGGAGACCGGCTTGGCGGAGGGCGAGGATGATGGAGTCGACCGCTTCGCGGGTGGTTTGCTGGTCGGTGTGGACGGTGAGATGGTAGCCGAGGTTTTGGGCGTGGCAGAGTTCGTCGCTTCTGCGGGCGAGGCCTTGGGGCCGGCTTTCGGCGGCGCCGTCGCCTCTGGAGGATTCGCGGCGTTCCAGTTCGGTGAGGGAGCAAAAGACGCCGACGCAGAAGAGGTGCGCGGGTGTTTTACGGAGAGCGGAGAGGAGTTCGGTGGACCAGGATTCCTCTTGGAGGAAGTGGTCGATGATCAGGTGGGTGCCGAGTTGCAGGTGAGTGGCCCAGCTTTGGTGGAGGCCGCTGAGGAGGCGTCGGGCGTAGGGGCTGAGGGTGAGTCGGAGTCGTGGACTTCCTCCGTGCTTCCCTTCGGCGAGGCTTTCGTCGAGGTATTCCCAGCCGGCGCGGCCGTCGTGAGGGGTTTGTGAGGCGAGTTGGGAGAGGTCACCGCCCTTGAGGCTGACGAAGCTGATGGGCTGGAGTTTGTCGGACATAAGGAACGCGACGTCATCGAAGGCCACGCGGGCGAAGGCTTGGTGGGGGTTGCCGTCGGCGATGTCGGTGAGACGATCTTGGAGGGCGCGACAGAGGGTGGATTTTCCTGAGGAGCTGGGGCCATTGACGAGGATGGCGAGGGGAGTTGGGGACGGATGAGTGGTTGTGGAAGATTTCATGGTCGCGGGGGATTCCAGGCTTTTTTGGCGGGGTTGTCGCGGGAGTTTTAGCATGGAAATGGAAAGGGGGCAGTCCGTGCATCGGTGCAAAGGATACGTTGCCAGCCGGAGGCGGGGATACTGAGGTGCGCGCATGCCCAGCCTGGTGCGAATCCAGTATGCCGGAGCCGTCGATCACCTGATGTGCCGCGGGGACCGGCGCGAGGCGATCTTTGGCGATGACGGAGATCAGACCCCCTCACTCCCCGGCGCTGCTCCTCGTTCTCACCGTCCCCGGTGCGGCGGGCGCGAAAGCAAAGTTCTAGCAGACAGATGCAGTCAGATAATGGGGAAATCCTTCACCGTGTCGGAATCATCGCGGGCTCCGCGCCGCGTGGATGGCTCGGGGGAAAGTGGCTGCTGGGGAGCGAGGTTCAACATCACCGAGATCATCACTTTTTGTCGCGGAAAGATCGCCTCTCTCAACTCGTCGGAAATCGAGAGCACTTCCGGGGTTTCCGCTGTCCCCGGCAAGAGCTCGGCCGATGAGGGTAGCTCCGGCGGCCTGACTGCGGCGTCCAGCCAAGGGGCTGCGGCACCGGACGGCCCATCGAAGACCGCGGAAATCATGATCTCCCTTTCGGGAAACAGCTCCTTCATGAGGCCGGCGGGCGATTTCACGACCGAAGGAACCGGTGGGCGCCTAGACCGGGGCGACGGGCTGCTGGAAGGCTCGACGACGGGGGGCGGCTGGGTTTTCGCCGGCGGAAGAAATTTCTGGAAAAAGGCTTTCATAAAGGATCCACCGGCCCCGAATGGACGGGACCTGGCGGAAGAGGAAAACCCTTTCATAAGCAGCAAAGGTGCCGTGGGGCGGGCTTTGAATGCAAAGCAGCCCCCTCACTCCCCGACGCCCGTCCCCGTTCTGACCGTTTCCGGTGCGGCGGGCGCGCAAGCAAATTCCTTGCAGTCAGTTCAGTCGTTGGGTTCGTCTTCCTTGTCCCAGAAGCTGATCACGAACAGCACCAGCACCACACCCGCGATCAGGCAGGGCAGCATCCAGAATTGCTGCCACGGATTTTTGAAGGAAGAAAGAAGTCCCGTGGTCAGCGCATCCACAGCGGAGCCGAAATCGGTGACGAATTTACCCAGCCAGTGCTGGATGTGGCTGATCACTCCGACCGGAGCGGCGGGCGGTGCGGGGTTGGGGCTGGGGAAGAGCTGGCCGTACTTCGCTCCCGCGAGGCCGAAGCCGAAGAACATGCCGATCCCGAGGGTGAAAAACACGACCAGCGACTGCGCCTGATTCCTGATCTGCGGGGAGGCCACGCGGTCGGTGTACATGTAGCCCGTCACGAAGAAAAAATCGTAACAGATGCCGTGCAGGATCACGCCGGTCAGGGCCATCCACCGGACCTGCTCCGGCGCTCCGAGGGCGAAGAGGGCGTAGCGCGCGACCCAGCACGCGATGCCCACGGCGAGCATCCATTTCACCCCGAGCCGCCGGAAGAAAAATGGAATGAGCAGCATGAAGAAAATCTCCGAGATCTGGCCGAACGACATGATGAAACCGACGCGGTCCTTGTCGAAGCCGACCTCGGGCAGGAAGACCGACGCGAAGGCGTAATAGTAGGCCAGCGGGACGCACACGAGCGTGGAGCAAATGATGAAGATCAGAAACGCCGGTTTCAGCAGCAGCTTGAACGCATCGACCATGAAGATGGCCGACAGATTGAGCGGCGTACCTTTGGCCGGCGGAGGCGTGTGCGGGAGAAAAAAGGAGAACAGCCCCATGATGACACCCGCTCCCGCGGCGAGGTAAAAAATGGTGGTCTGCGTGGACGCGCCGAGCGCGGCCAGCACCCAGCCGGCGGCGATCCAGCCGATGGTGCCGAGCACGCGAATCCGGGGGAATTGGTTCTGATCGGGGATGTTGGAGAAGGCGATGGAATTGGTCAGCCCCATGGTCGGCATGTAGCAAAGCATGTGGAGGTTGAACAAATTCACGATGGCCTGGCCGGCCGCGCTCTGCTGCTCGACGGGCAGGCCGGCAAAGGCGCTGATTTTCGCCGGAATCATCAGCATGATCCCCGCGCCCGCGAGATGGAGCAGCCCGAGCACCCGCTCGGAGGCAAAAAACCGGTCGGCAACCAACCCGAGCAGGAGCGGCGCGAGGATGGCGGCGATGGGCTGCGAGCCATAGGCGGCGCCGATGATCGAGCCGAGTTGGTGGTTCGCCAGACACCCGCCCATCGTGGCAAACCACGAGCCCCAGACGAAGAACTGGAGGAACATCATGACGGAGAGTCGCGTGACAACGCTTTGCGCGGAGGAAGGGGGCTGGGACATGGTAAAAATGCGGAAGTGGGACTGCGGCGGACGCCGCCGAAAGGGCAGGGCATAGGCGATGCCGGGCCAAAGGGAAGCCGAAAGTCGGTTCGGCCTCTCATCACTTTCAGTCATCTCGCAGGGAATTTCGCCGGGGGCGCAGGCGCTGGGCCGGTGGGGCGGGAGGAAATGACGAATGTGGAATGACGAAAGGAGCGGGGAGAGGGGAGCGGGGCGCGGTGCGGCGGGGTGCGGAGGGGAGGGAAAAAACGCCGTCATCCTGAGCGGAGCGGAGGCTTTGCGGAGCGCAGTCGAAGGACCTCTCAC
>CAYQBV010000198.1:0-8164 GCA_964415705.1 uncultured Chthoniobacter sp.
CGGGGAGGGGCATGGCGGGCGCTTGTGGATTTACGGAGTCCATTGACTAAATGCGGGCGAACGCCTTGGGAATGAAGACTCGGTCTCCATCTTGCAAGATCGGATCAGCCTTCGAGTTGCCGTCCTCAATGATCTTCTTCACATTATACTCGGACGTTTGGGTCGCTCCGTTCACTTGGCGAGTGACCTTCACTTTTTTTTTGTTTGCCCATTCGGTGAAGTTACCCGCTTTTTGAATAGCCACACTCAACGTCAATGGTTCACGCGCCAGCATCTTCTGCGGTCCAGGAACTCGCACCTCACCCGCAATATTGACGCTCCCTGTTTCAACCTCAACCGGGCTCACTCGGTCGATGTTAAGTTTAACAGTCGCGTGGTAATAGAAATCGGCCTCCAATCGACGCTTGATATCCGCAGCCGCCGCCGTGGTTGTTTTGCCCGCGACTTGCACTCGTCCGATCGGCGGCACGTCAATCGCACCAGCCGCAGTGACCACCCGCGGCAGGCCCCCTTCTCGATCCTCCACGATCTCGATCGTCACTTGATCGTTCGCCGAGAGTTTCTTATCCGGATCCACCACCTGCATCCGCTCTTGCGGCGGGTCCGCTGATTGGCTCGAATACCCTGGACTGACGGGGACGGCGCGGGGGATGCCCTGCGATCTTCCGGTCACCTGCGCTACCAAGAAGACAGCGACGAAACAACTAATGCGGATGAGAAGGCTAGGCATAGACCATGTCGGGCGGCGTTAGAACTTGTAGTAGAGACTCAGGAAAACGAGATTCTGCCGATAGTCAGAGCTTTCCTGATTCGAGTCCTTCACAATAAAGCGATAATCGAGCCCAAGGGTGACGGAATTTGAAAAATGATAGCGGGCACCCAAGCCGACACCAACCCGGTGGGCTTTTTCGCCGAGATCGCCTGAGGTCGTGTAGTACTCGTAAAAAATCACCGGCCCGATTTCAGTGTGCTGAAAGGTCTTCCAATTGGCATCATACTCGGCGTGGTAGAGGTCGTAGGAGTTTGAGGAAAATCCGATTTCGGCTGTCTTGGAGAAGGAGAGACGGTGATCGAAGATGTCCGAAGGCTTATTGTTGATCTCAAACTTCACGTAGTAGCTGCTGGTGTCTTCGTTATCCCGAAAAATATCGCGGACCGCGGCGGCGTCGGAATTACTCAATTCGAGTTGGTCGATCGCGACATTGCTGAAGTCCCCGCCCTTGTCGAACTCCAACTGCTGGTAGCCAGCCTCAAGATAAAGATTGGTGTATTCGGACATCTGCCATTCGATGAATGGACCGACGAGCAGACCCTTGCCGTCACCACGGTCGCTGCTGTCGAAGTTGATGATGCTATATGAACCGTTCACACCAACCCTGATCCCGGGCACAACTTGATACGACGGCTTGAAGAAAATCGTATCAATGGCGCGGTCTTGCTGTGAGAAGGCATTACCAACGGTCCAGAGGTTGTAATGATCGTAACCTAGAACCAAGGTGAGCTTCTCATTGACTGCCCACTCGGCCTGCAAACCGACCTGATTTTCATACCGCCGGTATTGGCCGTCTTCGGTGTTGCTGATCGTGGGATTGCTATAAGCATCTTCCTGATAGCTGAGTCGGTCGCGAAGGCTGAACTTAATGGCCCCCAGGTAGAACGTGAATGCCAGTTCGGAATTCGGAGAGAGCAGCAAGCCGTCACTATCGTACTGCGAATGATCGAAGTATTTCGCGTATGAGGCACCCACAGACAGGCGCAGCGTGTTCAGTTCGCTGATGCGCCAAGAGGCCTGAACATCAAGGGACGGACGGAAGATGAAATCCGAGATCCGATTTGAATCAGCGAGGGCGATGTTGTCGTTGTACTCCATCCCCACTCCGAGAGCCAAACCGAACTGGACCGGGCCGATGGCAAAATTGTAACGATCCGCCTCCTCCGCCACCTGCGCTTCATTGAGATCCTGACCCGGACGGAGCGGTGCGAGGCCGCTGGGGGAAGTGTCCTCATAGCTGTACTCGGAAGGATAAATGGGCCCGAGCCCGCCCGACGAACGCGAGGTCCCTAGGTCCCGAAAGAACTCTTGGGCGAAGGCCCCGACCCCGGTGGAGAGGATGATGGCAGCGATGGGCAGGACACGATTAACGACTTTTTTCATGTTGGTTGGATATTTAAAGGCTGTCTTTCGGCGGGACACGGGAAAAAACGCAGGCTGTTGACAACGAAAATAACGTCGTTGTGGTGCTTGTTATTTGACCGCTGCACGCACCACACGGAATCCGTAGTTATCCGTACTGCTCTCCGGCGAGGCGCGGACGCGGCAGGAGGAGAGCAGGCTGAGTTTCAGCGCGCCGTTGTACCACGATGCTCCCCGCAGCACTTTGGCTTTGGAATCGCTGTTCCAAGTATCCATGCACCACTGCCAGACATTTCCGCCCATGTCGTAGAGACCGAGTTTGTTCGGCGTAAAGCTGCCCACGGGCGAGGTCCACGGAAAACCATCATCGTAGCCTTTGATCGCCACGTCCGAACCGGTTTCCTCACCGGTATAGTTGCCGGATTTCGGCGGAGGTGGCCATTGATTGCCCCACGGATAAACGTCCGAAACGCCCATGTCACGGGCCTCGGGAGTCTTGCCTGACTCCTCGGACAAACCGACTGCCTTGCTCCACTCGACGTCGGTCGGGAGCCGGTAAAATTGATTCGCCGTCAGCACGCCGGTCTTGCGCTCCTCCTCCGTGAGCCATTTGCAAAACGCCACCGCCTCAATCCACGTGACGTTAACCACGGGATGATCGGAACTTTGCTTAAAGCCGGGGGACTTCCACGCGGATGACTTGAGATTAACGGCCTTCGCGAATGCCTCAAAGTCTTTGACCCGGGTCTGCCAGACGCAGAATTCCACATCGCCGACAGGAACGAATTTCAAGCCGAGACTGTTCTCGCCGCCCGGCGCTTTCGGGGTGGGCGCGGGCAGCGCTTTCTCAGGGTCGGTCTTTAAGGCCAACTCCGTGGGAGCAGATACGGGCTTCACGGCGGCGACAGGCGCTGGCGGAGCGACCGGAGCGGGTGCAACGGGAGCTGGAGCGACAGGAACGGGGGCAGGCTCGGGAGCGGCCGGCTTCGGCACGACGGCCACCGGTGCGGGAATCGCCGGCACCGGTGTCGCTGGAGGCGGAGTTGCCACCACGGGCTTCGGAGCCGGAGCGGGGATCGCGGGTTTTTCAATGGGCTTGGGCTCCGGAAGTTTGACTGGCACGGCCACCGGCACGGCCACCGGTGGTTTGGGGTCGGCTTTCTCCAGCCGCTTGAGCCGGTCTTCGATCTCGGCCCTTTTCTTGTCCATCATCTTCTGCATGTCCGCCAATTCCTGCCCGAGCTTGCGGCGCTCGGCCTCGGCCTCTTCGCGCAAACGGCGCGCTTCGGCCGCAGCAAGTTTGGCTTGGTCGAGTTCCTGTTCACTCTGCTTGATGACCGCGAGATACTTTGCACGCGCCGCCTCTGCAGCGGCAGCATCCTTGGCCACGCTGGCTCCCGATTCCTGACGATCAGCGAGGGACTTTTGCAAAGTCATGATCTCCGCCTCGGCCTTTTCCTGAGCGGCAAGCTTCTCTTTGTTTTTCGCCTCCAACTCCGCGATCGCTTTTTTCGCAGCCGCGGCAGACCGCGCTTTTTCATCGGCAAGTTGACGAGCCTGTTGTGCGGCGAGATCGGCGGCTTTCTGCTCATCCTCGAGTTTTTTGCGCTGCGCCAGAACCTCGGCGGCGGCCTTTTTCACCGGACCGACGGCTTTGCTCTTTAGAGCGAGGGCCTTCTCCGCCTCAGCCACGGCGGCGGCCGCCTGCTGTTGCTTTTTCAACATCTCGGCGTGGGCCTTTTCCGCATCCAACGCGGCCTGCTTGGCCGCCTCTACGGCCGCAGCCTTTTCCGCGACCAGTTTTTCCTCGTCGCCCGCAGGAGCGGCGGCGACCGGAGCCGGCGGAGCAGGACGGCGCGCCGGGGCGGCGATCACCGGAGCCACCAGAGCAACGACAGGGGCCGCTGAGGCCAGGAGTGGCGGCGTTTCGACAGCCGGGGCGGCATCCGGAATTGACTCAACGACCGGCGCAGGCGCGGCGGGCGCGGTCGGTTCCGGCGCAGGCAACGCTGGCGCAGCGAGTAAAGAGGAATTTTCCAATTTGTTACTGACCGTGCGGAGATCGGACTCCTCGGCAGGCTCCGGTGGAACCTGTGCCACGGCGGGTTCCGGGAACGAAACGCGCTTGCCCCCGGCATTGGAAAAATAGCCGGCGAGACCAATCACGATCAATCCGGCGGCCACCGCCAAGCCGAGGACCGGGAACCCTGCTTTCTTCGCTGAGGCACGAGGCGATGCGGCTGGCTCGGATTTCTTTTCCGAGAGCGTCGCCGGACTTTCAGACCGTTTGGATCCCTCGGATGTTTCGCTCGATGTCTTGGTTTCGCCCGACGTTTCCGCCACGACTTCCACAGCCTGCGCAACGACCTCGGCGACCCGCTCCACAGCGGGCGCTGCCTCGGAGGCCATCGGCGCTGTGAGGATCGCGCCGACTTGGATCGCAGTTTGCGGCCGGGATGCCGGGTTCTTTTCCAAGCACGCCGCGATCACTTTTTGCCAAGACTCAGGAATCCCGGGAACCACTTGACCAATCGGTTGAGCCACCGTGCTCGCAATTTGAGACGCCAAGTCTTTTCCCGAAAATGGCAGCCTCCCGGCCAGCGCCTCAAACAAGAGCGAACCCACCGCGTAGATATCGTCCAGCGGAGTCGGCGCAGCACCAGCGAGCTGCTGGGGACTGCGGGCCGCCAGGCGCGCATCGGCCTTTCCACTGACCCGCGCCAAGGCATCCGCGATAAAACGGCTGATGCCGAAATTCTTGACGAGTAGTTTCCCATCCTCGCCCAGCAGCAAATCCACCGGCGAAAGGTCACGATGCGTCACGTTGATTTTGTGCGCATCGTCGAGGGTTTGAAAAAGCTGGCTGAGCCAGGGTTGAAGTTCACTCGGCTGCAGACCTGCGTTGTTCGTTTGCGAAAGTTTCGCGGCCAGCGACGCCCCCGCAATCGCATCCATCGAAACCGCCGCCCAATCGCCTTCCTCCACGAGATCATAAACCCGCAGAATGTTCGGATGAATGAGTTGCCGAGTCCGCTTCACCTCCTGCCGGAGTCCGCTCATCGATTCGGCGTCACCGAGGAGCGCAGACGGGATAAAATGGAGCGACACCTCTTTACCGAGCACATCATCCACCGCCAGCCAGATCTCTGGCCCTTCGCCCGAATCGAGTCGCCGGGTCAGCCCATAGCAATTGGCGAGTTTCTGTCCTGCCGTGAAACGGGCACTGGCACTGAGAGACGGGTCGCTTTTTTTGGAGTTGTTTTTTTTCATGGTCGCTTGAGAGGTAAAATCGAGGAGCTTGCCTGAGCTAAAATCCGGCCAACATACTAAGAATGTCCTCAGCCGCCCGCCAACCAGTGCTTAAATTGGTTAGCGACTCGCCAAATTTCTACCAATGGCGACAAACCAGCTTGCTCTGGCAAGCGGCGTTAACGCAACGCCGAAATTTCGAAAAAAGTTGTTGCCTTCCAGTTTTAATAAACAATAATTATTTATTATTTCCATAATTTGTTTCAACGCTGCGATCGCGGAAATTTTCGATTCCAATGCCCGTTTATCTCCTGTAAAAAAGTAAAAATGAAGACCATAACCATCGCGTCACTTGTCACGGCCGTCTGCTCCACCCTCGCTCTCGCAGCAGAAGGCGACCAGTCTGCCAAGCAACTCCAAGTGTTCCCAAAGAACTTCGCCCGCCAGCATCTCGGTGCAAATCTCTTCGTGTTCAACCCCGCCAATCAAACCTTTGTCCCCACCGAAGCGGCGGCGGCATGGCTGGACGATGACATCTCGACCGGATGGCCCGTCACAGCCGGAAAACAGAGCTACATGATCGCGCTGCCGGAGCCGGAAATGATTTCCAATTTCAGCGTCTCTTCACGGCCCGCCGTTGGCACCGTCTCGATCTTCGCCGGCGACGAACCCGCCGCACCCGGCGCAAAGTCCTGGACGCCGCTCGCGCAAAACATCCCGTTCGATTCGATCAACGAAAAGAAGCTGACGAAGCCATTTAGTCGTTTCGCCAAGTATGTCCTCATCCAGACCGACATCGCCGATCCGGGTCCGCTTTTCAGCATTTACCTCTACGGCGAGAGACCCGCCGTGGAATATAATCTCCGTAAACGCGAAACGGCCATTGATGCGCGCGCCATCTTCGGCCAATACGTCAACAACCAGACCGCCTTCAATCTGAACGGCCTCTACGCTCAAGGCCGCGTCGCCAGCGCCAACTCCCCCGACGGCTTCCTGCCCTGGCAGAAAGGCATCGATGACAACCCCGAGAGCGGACTGACCATCAGCGCCTCGACCAGCGAGTCCGGCGCGGTCATCTCCTACAACGGCACGCAAACCGTTTCCCGCGTGGCCGTCCTCACCGACGGCGCCCCGAAAGGCAAACTCGAATTCTTCGCAGTTAGCGACCCTGGCCAACCCGCCGGTGCCGCCGCTCTTTCCCTCGTCGGCTTGGTACCCGCCGCCAGCATCGAGTTCGATGGCTCGAACTCCCGCACGAACGCGGACTTCCCCGCCGTGCAGGCTGGCAAACTCGCCGTCCGCTGGACGCCCGCGAACGCCACCGACACCCTGACCATCCGCGAACTCAACACCTTCGGCGCACTGTCCCTCAATGATTCGGAAGTCGGCCTGCGGCCCGAAGTGGTTGCCGGATTCAGCGGCGGCGACGGCAAAGACGCCAAGGCCATTGCGGAAGGCCCGCTCGATCCCAAAGACTCGAAAGGTCCGATCCTCCCGATCGCTGCCGGCCCGAATCCTTACCTGCCCGGCGCCCTCGGCTTCCCGCCGAACCTCAACGTCCCAGGCCTGCCGGCCAGTCCGTAGTCTGCGAAAGCGATCGTCTTCCAGAAAACGCGAGCCTCACCGCTCGCGTTTTTTGTTGTCCGCACACGCCGTCGCGCACTTTTCGCCTGACACCCGGCACCCGACCGCTGACACTCCGCGCCCCATGTCCTCTCAATTCGGCCACGCCTTCCGCATCTCCACCTGGGGCGAATCCCACGGCGGCGGCGTCGGCGTGGTCATCGACGGCGTCCCGCCGCGCCTCCCGCTCACCGAGGCCGACATCCAGCGCGACCTCGACCGCCGCCGCCCCGGCCAGAGCGACATCGTCACCCCGCGCGACGAAGCCGACACCGCGCGCATCCTCTCCGGCGTCTTCGAGGGCCGCACCCTCGGCACCCCCATCGCCATCAACGTCACCAACCAAGACGCCCGCCCCGAGGCCTACCGCGAGATGGAGACCGCCTTCCGCCCCTCGCACGCCGACTTCACCTACCAGGCCAAATACGGCATCCGCAACTGGCAGGGCGGCGGCCGCGCCTCCGCGCGCGAGACCATCGGCCGCGTCGCCGCCGGAGCTGTCGCGAAAAAGGTCCTCGCCGAGCTGTGCCCCGCGCTCGAGATCGTCGCCTACGTCAAAACCATCCACGAGCTGACCGCCGAGGTCGATCCCGGCACCGTCACCCTCGCCGACGTCGAGGCCAACATCGTCCGCTGCCCCGACGCTGCGATGGCCGAAAAGATGATCGCTTTGATAAAGGCCATCCGCGCCGAGGGCGACAGCGTCGGCGGCATCATCGAGTGCGCCATCCGCGGCGTCCCCGCCGGACTCGGCGAGCCCGTCTTCGACAAACTCGAGGCCGACCTCGCCAAAGCCCTCATGAGCCTCCCCGCCACCAAAGGCTTCGAGATCGGCAGCGGCTTTGCCGGCGCGCGCCTCCGCGGCAGCGAGCACAACGACGCCTTCTACATGGACGCCGGCCGCGTCCGCACCGCCACCAACCGCAGCGGCGGCATCCAGGGCGGCATCAGCAACGGCGAACCCATCTTCTGCCGCCTCGCCTTCAAGCCCACCGCCACCATCTTCCAGAAACAGCAGACCGTCACCACCACGGGCGAGGCCACCGAGCTGCAAGCCCGCGGCCGCCACGACCCCTGCGTCCTCCCCCGCGCCGTCCCGATGGTCGAGGCCATGGCCGCGCTGGTCCTGGCCGATCACGCGCTCCGGCAGCGCGGGCA
>CAYQBV010000199.1:0-8134 GCA_964415705.1 uncultured Chthoniobacter sp.
CGTCGCGTTGCGCGCGGTCACCGCTGTAGACCCCGGCTTCAAGGATAAGGGTAAAAGGGCTAAAGGCCAGAGGGTCTCTTCCGCCGCGCGAGCAATAGCCCCCCGGCAAGCATTAAACTGACGCTCACGGTAGGCTCAGGGACGGTCGCGACACGAAAACCAATGTTGTTGAACTCGTCCGCCGGATAGCCAAAGGGGCGATTTAGCGCCTGCAGGTCGTAGCTGCTGCCATACCACGATCCACCCCGCATGCCTCGGTTATTGCTCAAATTCACCGAGTCGTTCCATTCAGCAACATTCCCGCCTTGATCAAACGTCCCAAAGTAGCTGTCGCTGGAGACGTAGGCTCCCACTGGCGTCAAAGCATATTGAAGATCAGTGAGGGCCGCATACCCTTCGTCATACCCATTATCCTCGCCGTCCTCTCCGTAAAAATTCCCCACTTTCGTGTTATCCGGAGTCGCCCCGGGCGGCTGGTCACTATAAGGAGCCCCGTTGGTCTGCATTGGATACAGCCAATACCCATCGGCATCTCCGCCTTGCGCGGCCGGCTGGTAGTATGCCGCCTTATACCATTCGCTCTCACTCGGAATCCAATATTGGGATCCAACATTCCTACTGAACCCCGTCCCGCTCACAGCCCCGTGGAGCGTATAGGCCCCATCTTCAGTTGTCGCTGCCGTCTGGATCCCAGTGTTTGGCTGCCCGTTGTGCAGCCAGTTCGTAAACCGCGCCGCGTCGAACCAGCTTACCAACGTCACCGGTTGCTGCCCGTCGCCGATAACGGAGTAGGTATAGCTGCCCGGGGCGTTCGCACGCGCAATCCCGGAGATGTATATGTCCGTGCCCATTTGCGGGTTGTAGAGATCGTAAGCGTCCGTATCGGCCACGGCATTCAGAAACTCCGTATACTGATTCAGCGTCACCTCGTACTTTCCGATCGCGTTGGTCGTGGCCACCGCACCGAACGCCCCCTGGCCGAAATAGTTCTGATCAGGGGCGTTGCCGGGATTGCCGACGATCACAGTTTCCATGTTCAGGGCGTGCGCCGCGCTGAGCAGCGCCGCGGAGAGGGAACAAATAAGGATGGCTTTTGCGTTCATAGGATTGGTGCTGTTTGAGTTATTTGGCTTTGGGATTGCCGTCGCGCCTGACTGCGCGAAAGGAAACCCACTGCCAGCCTCGTCGAGCAAACCAAAAACATATTTGCACCCGAGCGAAGCCAAGGCGTTCCACAAGCGCGTCCGTGCGCTGGCGCTTTCCATCGCCCCATGCCATTCAGTCAGCCCACCCGATCCATGGCCTGTCCATCCGTGCATAATCCCAAATCGCTCCGCGCCGCTCTCGCGCGCTGGTTCCGCGCGCATGGGCGCGATCTGCCGTGGCGGCGGACGTGCGATCCTTACGCCATCATGGTTTCCGAGTTCATGCTCCAGCAGACGCAGGTCGCCACGGTGCGGGATTTCCATGCGCGCTGGCTGGCGCGGTTTCCCGATTTCACCACGCTGGCCGCCGCGAGCGAAGCCGAGGTGCTGCATGTCTGGCAGGGGCTCGGCTATTACTCGCGTGCGCGGAATCTGCATCGCGCGGCGCAGCTTATCGTGGCGCAGCACGGCGGCGCGCTGCCGGATGATCTCGCCGCCATCGCCGCGCTGCCCGGCGTGGGCCGCTACACCGCCGGGGCCATCGCCAGCTTCGCCTTCGACCGCGCCACGCCGATCATCGACGCGAACATCGCCCGCGTCCTCGCACGGCTGCTCGATCTGCGCGAGCCGATCGACACCGCCCGCGGCTCGGCAATCCTCTGGCAGACCGCCGAGGAACTGCTGCCCGCCCGCGGCGGCCGGCTGCACAATTCCGCGCTCATGGAACTCGGCGCGCTCGTCTGCACGCCGCGCACGCCGCAGTGCGCGCGGTGCCCGGTGCGCGCGCATTGCCGGGCCACGGAGCCGGCCGCGCTCCCGCGGAAAAAGCCGCGCCGCAAGACCGTCGCTCTCGCCGAAGACTGCGCGTGGATCGTCCGCGACGCCCACCTTTTGCTCGCCCACCAAACCGGCCCGCGCTGGCGCGGCCTGTGGAAACTCCCCGCGCTCGTGTCCGAGCGGCGCGACGCGAAGCTGCTGCTCACGCTGGAATATCCGTTCACCCATCACCGCGTGACGCTCAGCGTTTTCGCCACCGCCGCTCCGCAAGAAATCGCCCTGCAGCACCGCTGGGTCGAGCTTGCTGAAATCGAAACCATCGCCCTCGCCGCTCCGCACAAGCGCGCCATCCTGCGGCTGGCGGCGACAGCAAAGTAGCTTGGACTTCAGTCCAAAGTCGCACCGGAGTTTGGACTGAAGTCCCAGCTACTCGGCCAGCCGCACCGACTGCAAAAGCCGCTCGGCATCCGTCGCGCCGTGTGGATTCGCCGCGGCAAAAGTCACCTGCACCTGAAAATAACGCGGCCCGTCGGCAATGAAGAGCAACTCCGCGCGGACCGACTTGCGCCCGCGTTCGGCGGTGACGGAAACACGGCGCGCCGGTTGGCCGGAGACCGTCAGTTCGGTCGTGGTCTGCTGGAGATTGCGGATGCCCGGGAGTTGCGCGATGCCCCCGACCGCGCCCCGCACCGCGCCGTCGAAACTCAGCTCGACGCCGTCTTTATAGACCGTCCGCAGCACCGCGATCTCAAACCCCGGCGTCTCAAAAACCTGCATTTCGCTGCTCTCGATGAGTTCCTGCGCCGCGCCAAAGTTGAGCGGTTTCCCGTGAAATTCGCCCGGCGCTTCGAGCGCGACACCAGCGAGTTGCCACGTCCTCCATGCGCCCAGTTCCGCCGGGACCGGCGCGCGGCTGAGATACTTCCGCGCGCCGATAAAACCAGTGAGCGCGCAGATCATGACAACGGCGGCGGCGATCAGTATTTTCAAACGAAGATTCATGGTGGGGCCGGGGGATATGAGGCCGGGCGGACGGGAAAGCAAAGCAGCATGAGCTTCCGCCCAAACGTCCGCCCTCCTCTGGTCTGAGGCTGCTTTTCTCCGTCGCGAAAAAATCCCGTTGACGGCAGGCCACCCGTCGCGCAATATCCGCCGCATCAGTTCGCGCCCTCGGTTGGTCTGACCTCTCGGCAGACCGCTCCCTCGAAAGCCAGCAGGCCAGCGCGTTTCCGTAGCACACCCACACATCATCCTGATCCATGGCGGATCACACCCAGCGGTTTCACGACCGGCAGTTCAAGGGTTTCCTCGACCCGTAACGAGGCCAGCTTTTTCCCATTCCCGCAGGCGGAAACAAATCCGCCCGACCTATTGGAACATCCGCACGCCGCCTTGGCGTGACGTGCTGTGGCTGCTCCGTCTCCTATCCAACCACCCTATTTTTCCTATGACCGAATCCTCCGACCCCGTGCTCGCCGACGAACCAAAGAAGCCCGCCAAAAAGCGGATCACGAAACCTGCCGCCCCGGCGACCAAAGCTATGACCGAACCCTCCGACCCCGTGCTCGCCGACGAACCAGAGAAGCCCGCTAAAAAGCGGATCACGAAACCCGCCGCCCCGGCGACCAAAGCCACGAAGGTCCCCGAGGTGACCAAACCCACCAAGGCTGCAGCAGACAAAGCGACCAAGCCTGCAGCCAAGAAAGCACCCGCGAAAAAGAAGGCGGTCAAAGCAGTAGAGGAGGCGCAGCCGGAATTGCCCATCGCCCCGGAAGCGCCTGCCGCTCCGGTCGCGGCTACAGCCCCGGTCGCACCCCTTGCCGCTCCGATTCGCGCCGCAGCGACAGACGAGTGGAGCCCATCCCGCGCAACCGCAGCGTCCACGGCCCCGGCACCCGTTCCGCCCGCTCCCACAACGCCCGCCCCGACACCCGCCGCGACGGTGGTAAAGCAGCGCCCCGTTTACATCCCGCTCCACGTCGCCCGGCAGATGGAAGAACAGGCCCGGGCCAGCGGCCAAACCAACGTGCAGGTGCCCGTCGCCGTGACAGCCGACCAAGCCGCAAAAATGGATCTCCCGCACCCGACGCGTTCTGATCGCGGGGACCGTGGCGGCGACCGTGGCGGCGACCGTGGTGGCGACCGTGGTGGCGACCGTGGTGGCGAGCGCGCCGAGCGCATCGAGTTGCCGCCGCGCGAGGACGAAATCGCCGACTCCGAAGGACTCGTGGAAGTTTCCGGCAAAGGCTTCGGCTTTCTTCGCGATGCCAAGCGCAGCTTCGCCCCGCACCCGAGCGACGTCTTCGTCACGCCTGAACTCTGCCGCACCTACAACCTCCGCGACGGCCAGTGGGTCAAAGGCCAGACCCGGCGAGGGAACCGCGGCGCACAGCTTTTCCGCATCAGCGAGATCAATGGCGACGCGGCCGAAAAGGCCACCACGCTGCCCACGTTCGAGGAACTCACCGTCATCAGTCCGCTCGAAAAAATCCGCCTCGAGACCGTGCCCGACCGTTACACCACGCGGATCATCGACATGATGTGCCCGATCGGCAAAGGCACGCGCGGCCTCATCGTCGCGCCGCCGCGCACCGGCAAAACCACGCTGCTCCAGCACATCGCCGACGCCGTGGCGAAAAACCATCCCGAGATTCAGCTCATCATTTTGCTCGTCGATGAACGACCCGAGGAAGTCACCGACATCACCCGCAGCTGCCCCACCGCCCAGATCATGGCCAGCTCCAATGACAGCGACATCAAGAGCCACACCCGCATCGCGCAGCTCGCCATGGAGCGGGCCAAACGCCTGGTCGAATCCGGGAAGGACGTCTTCATCCTACTCGACTCGATCACCCGCGTCGGTCGCGCTTTCAACAACGCCATGACCGGCGGGCGCACCATGTCCGGCGGCCTCGACGCCCGCGCGCTGGAAATCCCACGCAAGATTTTCGCCGCCGCGCGCAACACCGAGGAAGCCGGCTCGCTCACGATCATCGCCACCGCGCTCATCGAGACGAACAGCCGCATGGACGAGGTCATCTTTCAGGAGTTCAAGGGCACCGGCAACATGGAGCTCGTCCTCGACCGCAAGATCAGCGACATGCGCATCTACCCGGCCATCGACATCTTCCAGTCCGGCACGCGCCGCGACGAACTGCTCATCCCCGCCGACGACCTCCACAAGATCAACGTCATCCGCCGCGGCCTCACCGGACACAAACCCGTGGAAGCCATCGAGCGCCTGCTTTTCTTCACGAAAAAATTCCCGACCAACGCGCAGATGCTGCGCGAAATTCCGGGCTGATTCTGCTCGCGGGCGGCGGGCGATGGGCGAAACTTTCGCATGCCCAAAGTCCGTGAAGTCGAAGCCGACGTCGAAGTCCTGCCGCGCGAAACCCGCACGGACACGAAGCTCGGTGATGATCCGTTCATCGCGCTCGTCGCGCGCCTCATGGATGAAGCGTTCGTCATTCCCGGCACGAATATCCGCTTCGGCCTCGACCCGGTCATCGGCCTGCTGCCGGGCCTCGGTGGCACCGCCTCCGCCATGGTCTCGCTGGCGCTGATTGCGATGAGCGCGCGCCTTCGGGTGCCCAAAGTGGTGCTGGCCCGCATGGCGGCAAACGTCGTCATCAACGCCGGCCTCGACGCCCTGCCGGTGGTGGGCGACGTGCTCACGATTTTTTTTCGTTCGAACACCCGCAACCACGAACTCCTCCGCAAACACGCCGGCACCGCCCAGCCAGCCTCGCGCGGCGACTGGCTCTTCCTCTACGCCCTGCTCGGCAGCGTGGGGCTTGTCATCCTCGGGTTCTTCGTCGGCCTTATTTACCTCGCCAGCAAGGTCGTGGCGGGGTTTCGGTGAAAAGCTGCGGTTGTCGGCGGCTGAGACTGAACGGGAGTATTCAGTGTTCAGAACCCGCGTCTCGACGGCTCACTGAATACTGAACACTGAATACTGAATACTCTCCGCCGCCCCACGCCCCCACCCATGACCACCAAACAACTCGAAACCGCCTACCGCCTCGCCTGCGAGCGCTACGCCGAGCACGGCGTCAACGTCGAAGCCGCCGTCAAGAAACTCGCCACCGTCGCCATCTCCATCCACTGCTGGCAGGGCGACGACTTGCGCGGATTTGAAAACTCCGGCGCCGCGGTCGGCGACGGTCTCGCCGTCACCGGCAACCACCCCGGCCGCGCCCGCACACCCGATGAGTTGCGCGCCGACTTCGAGCAAGCCCTCGCCCTCATCCCCGGCACCCATCGTTTCAACCTCCACGCCTCCTACGCCGAGACCGGCGGCCGGCGCGTGGACCGCGATGCCCTCGGCGCGGAGCACTTCAAGACCTGGATCGCCTGGGCCAAGAGCCGCAAGATCGGCCTCGATCTCAACCCCACCTATTTCTCCCATCCAAAAGTCGGCGGCGGCCTCACCCTCACCTCGCCAGACAAAGCCATCCGCCGCTTTTGGATCGAGCACGGCATCCGCTGCCGCGAGATCGGCGCGGCCATCGGCAAAGCGCTGGGCAAGACCTGCCTGACCAACCTCTGGATTCCCGACGGCATGAAGGACACGCCCGCCGACCGCCGCGCCCCGCGCGAGCGCCTCGCCGAGTCCCTCGACGCCATCTTCGCCCCGAAGATCGACCGCCGGCACAACCTCGATTCCGTCGAGCCCAAGCTCTTCGGCATCGGCGCGGAAAGCTACACCGCCGGCTCCCACGAGTTCTACCTCGCCTACGCCGTCAGCCGCGGCACCCTCCTCACTCTCGACGCCGGCCATTACCACCCCACCGAGTGTATCTCCGACAAAATCTCCTCCGTCCTCACCTTCCTCCCCGAGATCGCCCTCCACGTCAGCCGCGGCGTCCGCTGGGACAGCGACCACGTCGTCACCCTCACCGACAGCCTCCAAGCCATCGCCCAGGAAATCGTCTGGGGCGGCTACCTCGGGCGCGCCCATATCGGGCTCGATTACTTCGACGCCAGCATCAACCGCGTGGCTGCATGGGTCATCGGCACCCGCAACATGCTCAAAGCCCTCCTCCTCGCCCTCACCGCACCCATCGCCCGCCTCAAGCAAGCCGAGCTAACCGGCGACTACACCACCCGCCTCGCACTCATGGAGGAAATGAAGACCCTGCCCTTTGGCGCGGTGTGGGATCATTACTGTCACCGGAAGGGTGTGCCGTTGGGTGTGGCGTGGCTGGCGGAGGTGCAGGGGTATGAAAAGAGGGTGCTGAGTTGCCGATGAAAGAGCGCGAATTTCTAGAACCGACACCTTCCGCTTTCCATTTTGGACCACAGAGAGATCCGCATCGAAGATCTTCAAGCATGGCCTTCCATCTGAGGTTCCTCGGCTTATTAGCATAACGCTTCCGTAAGGGCACAAAAAATGTTGTCAAAGAACCAAATTCGAGACCTGCAAAAACGGTGGGAAGTGCATCCAGCTCTTTCTCTCAGGCAAATTTTGGCTTCCTCCGATCAAGAAAGTCCGTTTGGCAGAACAGAAGCCGGGCTCATGGACTTCCGTGGCTTCGCGATCAATGAATCGTTGCACAAGTTGACATTGGAGCAACTTGACCTCTCGTTCTGTATCCTTCTGAGCGGAGGGCAGTTCACATCCACTGTCAGAAAATGCTGCTTCGTCGGGGCAACTATGGAGGGGACTCATAGCAAAAGCTTTGATCTCTGTGACTTTAGCGGTGCAGATTTGAGGAACTCGGTGATGCTCGGAACATTCACCAACTGCCAATTTACTGGAGCTAACTTGTCCATGGTTCGATCTCGCCAAGCCATATTCACTGGTTGTTGCTTTGATAAGGCAAATCTGCGGAGCAGCGCATTTTACTGCTGTCGATTCACAGATTGCAGTTTCATCGGCACGAAATTTGGTTCCGGTTCGCTTGCCAATTCAATATTCACGAATTGTAGGTTCGACCACCCAGACTTCAGTAGAGTCGTATTAGACGGGACTACGGGCCTCTAGTATCTTTATGAGGCAACCACCGGTTGACGAGTAAGCACGGGGTCGGTTTCAGAATCTCGCTCCATCCCCGATTCCGCGCCGGGCACGAAGATCGTCCGGCGGGTGCCGTGAGTAGGTGGATGGCATCGCTCCGCGCGCCTTACCGTCATCCTGAGCGGAGTTCCGTGTGGGCGCAGGCGGGACGGAACGGAGTCGAAGGACCTCTAACTTTCCGCGGGCGAAG
>CAYQBV010000200.1:0-8123 GCA_964415705.1 uncultured Chthoniobacter sp.
GCTCACCTTTGACGCGCTGCTGAACAACGCGAAGAGCAACGGCGCCGCCTTCGCCGTGGAGATCGACGGACGCGAAGTCTTCGCGCGCCAACTCAACGGCGCGGAGCGCGTGCCAGCAGAGATCGATCTCGCCGGCTTCCGTGGCCGCGAAGTGAGCATCGCCTTCATCGTCGATCCCCTAGCCGATCCCGGCTCCGACTGGGCAACGTGGGTCGTCCCACGCGTCGTGCTGCGCTGAGGAGCGGTCAAAATTGCTTTGCCTCTCACTGTCAGGAAATCCCCGCTGCTCCTCGCGAAAGAAATCCGCCTTCGTCTAAAACAACTCCGGCTCCGGCGCGCGGAAGACGCTCTGGCCGCGGACGAAGGTCTCCAGCACCGCGTGCGGACCGCCGCGGTGGATGCACAGGCTCGCGAGATCCTCGGCGGAGAGGTCGTTCACGGGCTTGGCGCTTTGCCGGTAGGGGAGCAGCGCGGCGTAGTCCATGACGGTGAGGTCGGCTTCCTTGCCGATCTCAAAGCTGCCGATGACCGCGCCTTTGCCCAGGGCCTCGGCGGCTCCCTGCGTGGCCATGTGGAGCGCGGCGCCGGGCGTGGGCACGAGCGCGTCCTTTTCGTAAAACGAGCGCGCTTTCTGCGACTCGATGGCCGAGCGCATGACCTGCCACATGTTCAGCTCCGGGCCGGTGCCGACTCCGCTCCCCAGGCCGATGCGCAGACCTGCGGCCCGCATTTTTTCCAGCGGGAGGATGCCGCTGCGGAGGAAAAGATTCGCCGTGGGGCAATGCGCCACGTTCGCTCCGGCAGCGGCGAGAGCGCCGATCTCGCGGTCGCTGAGATGCAGGCAGTGGCCGAGCACCGTGCGCTCCGTGAGCAGCCCGCACATTTCATACACACCGGTGTAGTCGCGCGCGGCGGGGAATTGGTTCCGCACCTTCTCGATCTCCTCCAGATTTTCCGCGAGATGCGTCTGCACGTACGCCCCGGACTCCGCCGCCATCCTGGCCACCGCCCGCAGCAGCCGCTCGCTACACGCCACGGCGAAGCGCGGGCTGAACGCGTACTCGATGCGCCCGTCCGCCGCGCCATGCCAGGTCCGGCACAGGCGTTCGCTTTCGTGGGTGGAAATGGAGGCGATCTTCGTCGGCTGGAGCTGCCCGTAGCTGCCCACGTCGGTCATCATTTGCCCCATGATCACGCGCAGCCCGCTGGCCGCCGCCGCATGAAAGGCCGCCTCGCACGAGTCCTCATAGATCGCCGTGTAGAGCATCGCCGTGGTCGTGCCGTGTCGCGCCAGTTCGGAGAAAAAAGCGCCCGCTTCCCGGCGGCCCTTCGGCCCGGTGAATTCGCGCTCCAGCGGGAAAATGTGCTGCCGCAGCCACGGGAGCAGTTCGCCGCCGCCGCGCCCCACCGCCGGATACTGCGGGATGTGCGCGTGGAGGTCGATCAGGCCGGGGAAGACCGCCGAACGCGGCGAGTGGCACCACCGCACGGGTTGCTCGCGCGGCTTGCGCAAGAGCGCCGTGTAGTCGCCGATTTCCGCGATGCAGCCGCCGTCGATGATCAGCGCCCCGTCGCTCCACGAGCGGAGACGGCCAAACTCGGGGGCGTCGATGAGAAAGCCGCGGATGCCGAGCAGGGAGTTGTCGGGATTCATCGCGCGAAGCGGGTGGACATGGAGGGTGAGGCTAGCGGGCGGAAAAAACGGGGTCAACGAAACGGATCACCCGAAAAAGAATCCGGGCCGCACACGCCAACGAAAACACACACAAAAGTCAACGTGTACGACCCGGTTAATTCCCCCTAAACACAGGCCTAAGACCGCCACCCCAAAGCGGCGTTCAAACTGCCGCGAACTTTTCTCCGCGCCCGCACCAAGCTCCATGCCCAGGGCCGCCGCCTGCTCGTGACCCACGGCCAGCCAGCCCCCGCGCGCTGGTGGCGGGAAAGCGGTTCCGGGCTTGCCCTGGATCGGCTGGTTGGCACAACTTTGCGGATGACGCGGACGACCGCTCTCTCAACGTATGAAATCAACTCTCACAAATAGCCGGACGGTTTTTCCGAGGAACGGAGTTACGGAATTTTGCCAAGTGACGGCATTGCTGAGGGGCATCGCGATTCCGTCATTCCGGCTCCCTCCGTGGGTGAGGCGTTTTGTGAGAGATGGTGCGAAATCAACTATGCCATGCGCGGTTTCCGCCCTTTGGTTTGGCCCGCTCGTGGCGCTGGCGGGGCTGCTTTCCGCGGACTCCGCGGCGGCGGCCGAACCGACGCCGGAGACGGCCACGAAGGACGCGCCGTACGTGAACAAGCTCGGCATGAAATTCGTCCCGGTGCCGGGAACGAATCTGCTCTTTTCGGTGTGGGAAACGCGCGTTCAGGATTACGAACTTTTTCTCAAGGAAACGAACCGCCCGTCGCCGAAGCCGGATTTCGAGCAGGCGCCGACCCATCCCGCGGTGATGATGAACTGGCACGAGGCACGAGCGTTTTGCGAATGGCTGACCGGTAAAGACGGGAAGCGCTACCGCCTGCCCACGGATGTGGAATGGAGTGCGGCAGCGGGCTTGCTGAAAGAGCGCGGGGCCGCGCCGGAGGATCGGAATTTCAAGGCGCGGGGGTATCCGTGGGGCCCGACGTGGCCACCGGCGCGCGGGGCGGGAAACTACGGAGCGAAGCTGGCCGTGGACGACTTTGCCCAGACGGCGCCGGTGGGGAGTTTCGCGGCCAATGCGCTGGGGCTCCATGACCTCGGGGGCAATGTGTGGGAGTGGTGCGATCATAAATACGTCGAGACGAAGGAGGAGCGGGTGATGCGCGGCGGCGGGTGGAATGTGGAGGGCGAAACCGGCCTGCGGCTTTCCGCGCGGAGCAGCGAATTGCCGGAGTTGCGCTTTGGCAGCCTGGGCTTCCGCGCCGTGCTCGCGCTGCCGGTCAAGAAGTAGCGCGGCACGTGGCCCGTGGTCGGGCAGGCTGCGGCGCAGGATGCCCACCCGACCCGCAACCCACCACCGGCGGGCCGGCGTCTCGTTGTTTCTAAAAGATGGGATCGATTCCCTTTTTTGGCTAAGCACCGACTCGATGCGGCGTTCTCATGGGCGAACGTCTGCCCAACCCGACCCCTACCTCTATGAGCACCCACCTCGATTCCGTCATCCACCAGAAGCTGAAAGCCTTTGCCCGGCGGCGGCGAAGCCTGATCATCCTGCGCGGCGGGCTGACTTCGCTGGCGGTGCTGATCGCGGCGATGCTGCTGGTCGCGGCGCTGGATTATTACGTGCCGTTCCTGCCGGACGCGGTGCGGTGGATTCTGAGTTTCACGGCGTATGCGGCGAGCTTCGCGGTGGCGTGGTTTTACTGCCTGCGGCCGCTGCTCCACGCGCCGACGGAACGCCAGATGGCGCGGCTGCTGGAACACGCGGAGCCGAAGCTGCGCGAGGATTTGCTCTCGGCGGTGGAGCTGGGGAGCACGCGGGGCGGGGTGTTCGATTCGGAGCAGTTTCGCAAGCTGCTGCAGCAGGACGTTTCCCACCGGATGCAGGACATCGAGGTGGAATCGCTGCTGCCGGTGGCGCTGATCAAGCGCTACATCCAGGTCGCGGCGGGCATCGCGGCGGCGGTGGTGGCGCTGATGTTTCTGAGCCAGATGCGGCTGAGCACGCTGCTGCTGCGGGCGTTTGCCCCGGGGGCCAATGTGGCGCGCGTTTCCAATACGCGGATCATCGTGGTGGAGCCGGAGGCCGGCGATCGCGTGGTGGCGCAGGGCGATGTGGTGAGCCTGAAAATCCGGCTGGAAGGCGCGGTGGTGGGCAAGGCCAGTCTGGAGGCGGTGCCGGCGGGCGAGGTCCGCGCGATTTCCGAGATGAAGCCGGTGGGGAAGAATGAGTTCACCGCCACGATCAAGGTCGGCCGCGGCAACGTGACCTACCGCGTGCAGGCGGGCGACGGGCTCACGCGCTCCTACGTGCTGTCGGCGGCGGCGCGGCCGATCGAGACCGCGTTTGAAAAGACGTATCACTACCCGGTTTACTCCGGCCAGGAGGTGAAAACGGTGACCGAGCCGGGTGGCAAGCTGAGCGCGCTGGAGGGCACGGAGGTCGAGTTGAAAATCACCACAAACCAGCCGGTGAAAAAGGGCGAACTGCTGCTCGATGTGGGCAGCACGAAGAAGACGATTCCGCTCGTGGTGCTGCCGGACCGGCGGCTGACCGCGCGCGTGCCGATCAAGGCCACGGGCACGTATCGCCTGCACCTGACGAGCGCGGAGACGGGCTTCGACAATAAGTTCAGCCCGGAATACGAACTGCGCTCGGAGCCGGACCTGCTGCCGGCGATCACGCTCGTGGAGCCGGAGAACGATCTCATTTCCCCCGCAAACGAACTCGTGAAAGTGATCGCCACGGCGAGCGATGACGTGGGGCTGGCGCAGGTCGCGCAGATGATCAAGGTGAACGACGGCGCGTGGAAGGAAGTGGTGCTGCAGAAGAACGCCGGGCGCGAGAAAAGGATCGTGCGGGACTGGGATATGTTTGAGGAGGGCGTGAAGGAAGGTGACCTCGTGATGACGAAGCTGGTGGCCACGGACTTTGCGGGGCACCAGCGGGATTCGCGCACGCTCCAGATTACCGTCGTCGCGGCGGGTTTTGAAATGAAGCGGCTGGGTTCGCTGCGCAACTGCGAGGCGCTGCTCGCGGCGCTAAACGCGCTGGTGGCGGCGACGGACGCGGTGGAAAAGGAGGGCGGGCTGGCGGATGGGAAATTCGACGAGACCGAGGCCGATGCTCCGAACGGCAAGAAGATGCTGGGCGGGCTGGCGAAGGCTTATGAGGAATTTGAGGCGAAGCTTTCCGAGACGTGGCTGGCGCTGAATATCCCGCTCCGCGAAGTGCCGGCGAACCACCAGAGCGCGGACCTCGTGCTGCTCGGGCAGATGCTCGTGCAGATCAACAGCGCCGAGGCCCAGAAAGCCCGCCCCGTGCTCGACCTGCTCACCGCCAAGCCGGACAGCCTCGGCGCGCCGAATCTCATGCGGCAGGTGGTGACGGCGGTGACGCGGCTGAAAGCGCTCGCGCGCATCGCGCAGGAGACGACCCATCTCACGCTCGCCGGCGAGGAACTGGATGTCGCCGCGGAGCTGGGCCTCGTGCTCGGCGCGGAGCAAAAGCGGATCATCGAAAAAGCCAAGGCGGCCAAGACGCCGGAGGCGTGGGCGAAGCTCGGCACGCGCTTTCGCACGGTGCTGAGCACGAGCAAGAACATCGAGGGCGTGCTCGATCAACTGGCCACGCGCGGCACGCCGGCGGGCGAGGCGGCCCGGCGGCTCGCAGACACTTTGATCCACGAGCGCGAGACCATCGAGCCGACGCTCGAAGCCGGCCCCGCGGACAAGGCGCTCCTCCCGCTGCTCGAACGCTACGAAGCCGCGCTGCGCACCCACACCGCGAAGTCCTTTGAAGCGCGGGCCGAACTCGCGCCCAAGCTCATCACCACGCGCCTCCGCCTGCCCGCCGAACCCGTGAAGATGCCGCCGGGCCTCGTCGCCGTGACCCACCGCGACCTGATGGAAGAGCTGGACCCCATCGCGATGAACATCGCGCGGCTGCGGCAGGATCTCGCCGCGATCGGGAAAATGAGCGCGCTCAGCGCCGAGGAACGCGCGGCGCTGGTGCTGGCGGGTTGGAATTCGCGCGCGGACATTTTCAAAACGCACGGCGACCTCGAAGAGTTCCGCGCCGTGGCCGACACCGCCTTTGTCGGCGACCTGCGCCGGGCCACGGTGGCGCTGCCGCTGCTGCGCACGCTGCCGGCGGCGGAGTCCGAGGCGAAGCTGGAGGAAATGAACCAGAGCCTGCGCATCCTCGCCAGCGGACACAGCCTGCAGGAGCTGACCGACGGCCTCATGGGATTGGCGGCCCGCGAGCGCTGGGAACTGCGCGCGCCGCAGGCCCGCACCGGAGCCGCGCGCGACTGGGCGTGGATCGCCACGCGCACGCATCTCGCGCCGGAGCAGTTGAAAAATCTCGACCTCAAGGACCAGGCCGCGCGCGCCGCGGTGGAGAGCGTGGCGAATCTCCTGACGGACATGAATGGCAGCGCGCCCTTTCTCAAAGCGGCGGCGGAAATGGCCACGCGCGGCAAGCTCGACCGCGCCCCGCAAAGTGTGCGCGGCGAGGCGGAAATGCTGGCCGGGAAACTCCGCATGATGCTCGCCGTGCTGCGCCAGCCGATGGACGCCGCGCGCCGCGACCTCGGCAAACTGGCCCCGAAGATCAGCGAACTCGCGCTCGCTTTGGCCAAAGAGGAAGCCGCGCTGAAAACGCTGACCGCCGGCCAGGCGGAGCAGGCGCTCCAGGCCACGGCGGAAGCGAATCGGACGCGCACCGCGCCGCAGGTCGCCGAGCAGCACCAGATCAATCTGCGCATCGAGACGCTCAAGGATTTGATCCGCGCGGATGCCAATGAGCAGAACATTTTGAAGAAGGATCAGCGCGAGAGAATGCGCGACGCCAACGACGCCATCGCGCTGCTCAAGGAACCGCCGCCGCGCGCCCAGCAGGCGCTCGTGGATGCGGCCTCCGCCGAGGAAGTTTCGCAGCAGAAGACCGATCTCGAAACCGCCGTGGAGCAGGAGCGCCTGCTCGTCGAGCGGCTCACTTTGATCGCCAAAAACTACGCCGCCCTGGAGAAGGGCGAGGTGGCTGCGGACACGCGCACCGCTTTGCGCAAAGTGGAGGCGGAGGACGGGCTGAAGGAGAAGATCGACGACGATTTCAAGAAGGCCGCGATGCTCGAAAAATTGCAGCAGGCGAACGCGAAGGAGTTGCTCGAACAACTCGAGGCGAAGCTCGCGACGCATCCCGAAATGCGGAAGGAACTCGATGCCATTTCCAAGAACGCGCTGGCCAACGCGCTCGACAATTTGCAGAGCGCCACGGCGATCGAAACGAAGGTCGCGAAGCAGGTGGGCGAGCAGGCGGTGAAGTCCAAGGACCCCAAGAAAAACATGTCGGCCCTGGAGGCCGCGAAGCTGGCGGCGGCGCTGCTGCTGGAGGCGCGGACGGCGGCGGACGCGGCCCACCAGACGGCCCTGAAGACGGAGAACAAGCCCGCCGCGGAGTCCACCAAATCCGCCACGGAAAAAGCCGCGCCGGCCAGTGCGGCGGCGGATGCGATGGTGGAGGCGGCCCAGCGGCTGGACAGCAGTTCGGTGGTGAAAGACGTGGTGAAGTTTGCGTCCGTGGTGGTGGAGAAAGCGGAGTTCATGATTTCGCAGACGAGCGCGTTCGCCGGCGAAACCAACAATGCCGCGCAGCGCGCCAAGGCGGAGGTCATCAAGGCCGGGCCGCAGAAGGAGGCGAATCAGCAGCTCGACGGTCAGGCGACGCTCGCCACGAAAAAAGCGGGCGAGGCCATCGAGGCCGCCCGGCGCGCGCAGGAGGCCGCCCGCGAGACGGCGGAGCAGGCCAAGGCGATCGCCAAGAATCCGGACGCCGCCCCGAACAGCGGCCGCATGGCTTTGGCGGCGCTGGATCATCAGCCCGTGGAGGCAAAAACCAATGACGCCGCGGAAGAGGTGGCCCGTGCGGCCCGGCACGAAAAGCGGCTGGAGAACAAGGAGCTGGGCGAGAAATTTGAGGAGCTGGCGAAGAACATCGACGAAACGGCCAAGGACGAAGTGAAGGCCGCGGAGGAGGCGCTGAAAGACGCCAAGAACCCGGACGAGGTGCTCGCTCCGGTGGAAAAGGCGCGCGATGAACTGGCGAAGAACGCCAAGGATTTGCAGGACGCCACCAAACCGCTCGAAAACGGCGAGGAACCAATCGCCGGGGAGAAACCCGCCGCTGGCGAAAAGCCGGCACCGGGCGAGAAACCACCCGCGGGTGAGGAACTGGCGCCCGGAGAGAAGCCTGCTGCCGGGGAGAAGCCTGCCGCCGGAGAGAAGCCCGCCGCCGGAGAGAAGCCCGCCGCCGGAGAGAAGCCCGCCGCCGGGGAGAAAACATCGGGCGAAGAACCCATCGCAACTCCCGAAGAGCAGAAGGCTTTCGCCCGCGCGCTCGACGCTCTCGACAAGCAACTCAACGATGCCGCCGCCGGAGAACTCGCGGAAACGTCCGCCGCGGAAGCCG
>CAYQBV010000201.1:0-8037 GCA_964415705.1 uncultured Chthoniobacter sp.
CTCGTGCCCCCTCGCCCCCTCCCCCCTCGTTCCCAAGCTCCAGCTTGGGAACGCACTTGTCCCCGAAGCTCCGCTTCGCCACCGTCGCCACCACGATGCGCTCCCGCTACCTCATCCACGAGCCCGGCAAACCCCACTTCATCACCGCCACCATCGTCGAGTGGCTCCCCATCTTCTCCACCGCCGCCTGCTGCGACATCCTCATCCGCTCCCTCGAACATTGCCGCCAGCACAAAGGCTTGAAGATCCACGCCTACGTCATCCTCGACACCCACTTCCACGCCATCCTTGCCGCACCCGACCTAGCCTCCACCCTCCGCGACCTGAAAAGCTTCACCGCCAAACAACTCATCGCCCAAGCCGAGAAAAAAGGACGCGATTGGCTCCTCAACCAACTCCGTTACTACCGCACCGCACACAAGACGAACGAATACCAAGTCTGGCAGGAAGGCTCGCACCCCGAAGCCATCGGCACCGATGAGATGATGATCCAGAAACTCGAGTATCTGCACAACAACCCCGTCAAACGCGGCCTCGTCGCATCGCCCGAACACTGGCGTTACTCATCCGCCCACGAATGGCTCAGAGGAGTAGAAGCGGTCTTGAAATGCGATGCGTGGAGATGAAGCCGCGACGACGAAGCAGAGCTTCCAAGACAAGTGCGTTCCCAAGCTGGAGCTTAAGAACGAGGGGACGAGAGAAAGTCTGTTGCGTCTATTAGGCGGTAGGCCGTCCTCTGCACCGCACAGGCCGCCGGTAACGAGAAGAGAGCATCGGGCAATTTTTCAAACGGGCACATTCAGTGGCTCGTTGGTTGCCTCATGCTTGAAATCCTCTTTTCCGGCTCTCAAGGTGCCTTTCGAATTCAGCGATCTCCTCATCTTCATCGCAACCCGATCCCAGTTGGTGAATCGATCTATCCTCTGAAACGAAAACAATTGGACCAATTCCTATCGCACACGCATCAAAATCTCCGGTTTCCGAAAATCGACGCGTATTTACGGCAAAGATCCAACCGTACGTTTTCTCCTTTGTATACTGATCTAATACAACGAGCGGTCCGTCATCGGTAGGCACGTAGCCTTTATTCATCTCATGTTCTACGATTGCCTTTGCATCATCTAGGTTCATCGGCTTTCTCCTATTCCGTAATCTCCTCGTTACCAAGCTCCTGCTTGGTAATGCCGCTGTCTTCGAAGCTCTGCTTCGCCGACGTGAATCACGCGCGAGCGCTCCGATCCGATGCCGACGCAGGGAAGCAGAGCTTCCAAGACAAGTGCGTGACCAAGCAGGAGCTTGGTCACGAGGGCAGGATGGTTTTATGCCCCGCTGCCAAACTCCGTTTGGCAACGCCCTGAGGAGGGCCAGTGGCCAATCCCACGGAGGGGGCGTCAGCGTGGCGGAGCCGGAGCGCGCCCGCCCGCCCACTACCGCGCTCGCGAACCGGCGCGCTGGCCCGCCGGGTGGAGCACGCGACCCGCGTGCTGTTTGCGGCGACCCGCCGCAAACATCGGTGTGCGGATGGCAGCTCGGGCAATCACCCGCACACCGGTTCCTTCGGCGGGTCGCCGAAGGCAGCACGCGGGTCACGAGGGCACCGCACAGTGACGAGCGGAACCGTTTTCTGCGTCCACCGCCCAGACGACTGCTACCAAAGCAACGGAATCCCGTAGGCGGGAAAAGCCCCATCCGGTGAAACCACCGGCATCGCTTCCATCTGAGCCTGCGCGAGGATCACGCGATCAAACGGATCCTTGTGATGCGGCGGAAACTCACTGCCCCGAAGCAAGGCCTCCGCGGAAAGGTGAAGCTCCACCAATCCCCATTGCCGCACCTGCTCTCCCCACCAGTGCCGGGTCGGGCCGGGCAGAGACAGCTTTCCTGCGCCATGTTTCAGGGTGATCTCCCACAGGCTCGCGTCACTCACATGCAGCACCAAGGCCGGGTCATTGATGGCCGCTGTGGCCGCCGCGCTCAACCGCCCCGGTTCACTCGCCAGCTAGATCAGCGTGCAGGAATCCAGCAGCAGATTCACAGCAGCCCGAGTTCCTTGATCCCTTCCTCATCCAGCGCCGCAAACGACTTCTCCGACCAGCGTACCGGTGCCGAGGTGATCTCGCCGACCTTGGGCCGCGTCCCGCGAGCGGGCGGGATCGGCACGATCCGCGCCACCGGCACGGTTCCGTTGCGCAGCACCACCTCTTCCCCATTTACCACCAGTCGCAGCAGTTGGGAAAAGTGCGTCTCGGCATAGTCGAGCGTCGTGTCCATGGCGTGCAGCGTCGCCGGCGAGTCCGGGAGCGTCAAGGCACGGGCACGTCCGTGGGAATGTTGACGTCGGCGCTAGCGGTCAAACCAGCGCCCTCACGCCACGATGCCCTTCACCACATGCCCATGCACGTCGGTGAGGCGGAACTGGCGGCCTTGGTAGCGGTAGGTGAGGGCTTCGTGGTTGATGCCGCAGAGGTGCAGGATCGTGGCCTGCATGTCGTGGATGTGGACGGGGTCCTTTACGATGTTCCAGGCGAAGTCGTCGGTCTCGCCGAAGGTCGTCCCGCCTTTCACTCCGCCGCCCGCGAGCCACATGCTGTAGCTCCGGCCAAAGTGGTCGCGACCGTTCGGTTTTTTCGGATCGCCCTGGCCGAATGGCGTGCGTCCGAATTCGCCGCCCCACACGACGAGCGTGTCTTCGAGCAGGCCGCGCTCTTTCAAGTCCTGCACGAGCGCGGCGCTGGGCGCGTCGGTGTCGCGGCACTGCTGCTCGAGCTGGGTGAAAAGGTTGCCGTGCTGGTCCCACCCGCTGTGCATGAGCTGCACGAAGCGCACGCCGCGTTCGAGCAGCCGCCGCGCGATGAGGCAGTTGTTGGCAAAGGTGCCTTTCTTCAGCGCATCGGGGCCGTAGCGCTCGATGACGTGTTTCGGCTCGCTGGAAAAATCGAGCAGGTCCGGCACGCTGGCCTGCATCTTGAAGGCCATCTCGTATTGCGATATGCGCGTGTCGATCTCCGGATCGCCGTATTCCGCGAGGTGCGCGGCGTTCATGTCGTGCAGGTCGTCGAGCAAGGCGCGGCGCTGCTCGCGGCTCATGCCGGGCGGGTTGCTGAGATAGGGCACGGGCGAGCCGGCGTTGCTGAAACGCACGCCCTGATAGCGGCTCGGCAGGAAGCCGCTGCCCCAGTAGTAGTCGAAGAAAAGCTGGCCGCACGTCTTGCCCTTGTCGGACGAAGTCATGGCCACGAAAGCCGGCAGATCGCTCGCGTCGCAGCCCAGCCCGTAGCTCAGCCACGCGCCCATGCTCGGGCGGCCCGGCACCTGCGCGCCGGTCATGAAAAAGGTCACGCCCGGCGCGTGGTTGACCGCCTCGGTGTTCATCGAGCGCACCACGCAGATGTCGTCCGCGAGCGCGCCGATATTGGGCAGCATGCTGCTCAGCTCCGTGCCGCACTGGCCGTAGCGTTGGAACGGTTTGATCGCCGGCGTGATCGGCCACTTTTTGTAGCCCGACGACATCGTGGAAAGCCGCGTGGTGCCGCGCACGCTCTCGGGGATGTCCTGCCCGGCCATTTTTTGCAGCGTGGGTTTGGGGTCGAAAAGATCGACGTGCGACGGACCGCCACCCTGCCAGAGGCAGACGACGCGCTTCGCCTTCGGCGCAACGTGGGGCAACTCGGGGAGGCCGGGCTGTGGAGCGGCGCTCGCGGTGCGCGAGCCGAGGAGCGAGGCGAGCGCGATGCTACCGATGCCGGTCGCGGCGGTGCCGAAGAGTTGGCGGCGCGTGACGCGCTGGTGATTGGTGAGGAGTTCTTCGAGCATGGCGGCGGTCAGTATTCAGTATTCAGTATTCAGGATGCAGTCGCTGCTCGCCCGCTCACTCGCGGGTGAGGGCTTCGTCGAGATTGAGGATGGCGAGGCACACGGCGGTGAGCGCGGCGTGGTCGATGGCTTTGAGGGTGGAATTCGCCGGTGCTGCTCCGATGGCGACGACTTCCGCCGCGGCCTTCGGGTCGGCCTGGTAGATCGCACGTTGCTTTTCCAGCGCCCGCCGGAGCGCGGTGAGATCGCGCGCCGCAGGCTTGCGACCGAGCACGCGGCGGAACGCAAAATTCACCTGCGCGTCCGCATCGCCGCCCGCTTCGATGGCCCGCGCCGCCAGCACCCGCGCGGCCTCGGCCCAGGTCGGATCGTTCAGTGTGGTGAGCGCGTGGAGCGGCGTGCTCGTCGCGGCGAGCCGCACTTTGCAGGTCTGCCGGTTCGAGGCGTCGAACATGTTCGCCGGCCCAATGGTGCGCCGCCAAAAGGTGTAGAGGCTGCGCCGGTAAAGGTCCGCGCCGGACGACGCGGGGTAGGTGAAGTCGCGCTCCTTTGTGATCGCGAGCGTCTCCCAAATCGCGTCGGGCTGATACGGATAGACCGGCTTCCCGCCGATCCGCCGGTCGAGCAACCCGCTCGACGCGAGCGCCACGTCGCGCAGCATCATCGAGGGCGCGCGAAAGCGGGCGGCGCGCGCGAGCAGACGGTTCTCCGGATCGCGCGCCAGCAGCTCGCGCGTCACGCGGCTGCTCTGCCGGTAGGTCGCGCTCGTCACGATCAGCCGGTGCATCTGCTTCATGCTCCAGGCGCGTTCGCGGAACTCCACCGCCAGCCAGTCGAGCAACTCCTGCTGCACCGGCATCTCGCTTTGCACCCCGAAATCCTCCGCCGTCCGCACCAGCCCTGCGCCGAAGAAAATCTGCCAGATGCGGTTCACCTGCACGCGCGCGGTCAGCGGATGCTCCGACCGGAAAAGCCACTGCGCAAAGCCGAGCCGGTTCTTCGGCGCATCGGCCGCCGGCGCGGGGAGAAAGGCGGGCGTCGCGAACCCGACTTTTTCCTTCGGCTTTTCGTAGTTGCCGCGGTCGAGGACGAATGTGTCCCGCGCCTTGTCATCGCGCATCACCATCACGCGCGCGTATTCGTCCTTCTTGATGCGCGCGATGTCCTTCTTCAGCGCCGCAGCGGTCTTGCTGGCAGCCTCGCGCGCTGCCTTGCCCGGCCAAAACTCCGGCTCAAACAACAGGCGCAAACCATTTTCCAACTCCAGCTTCTGCGCCGCGGTCCGCGCATCCGGCGCGAGCCGCAGCAGCTCCACGAGATTCCCTGGCAGCGGCTGCTTGTTCGGCCGCTTTGTCTCGGGTGTGACCGTGGCCATCCACGCGACGAAATCCTTTTCCAGCGTCTCCTTGTTCTGCGCCTCCGCCTCCGCCTGCACGACCTTTGCCTCCATTTCCGCGATCCGTTTCGCCTGCTCCTCCGTCGGCGCTTCCACAAACGGCGGCGCGATGCGTTTGGGCCCGGAGCCACCACCGGCGAGGCCGTTTTCGGAGACTTGGTTGAAAGCGTGCATCAGCCCGTAAAAATCGCGCTGCGTGATGGGATCGTATTTGTGATCGTGGCACTGCGCGCAGGCCACCGTCAGCCCGAGCCAGTTTGTGGCCGTCGTGTCCACGCGGTCAAAGAGCGTGACAAAGCGCTGCTCCTCCGGGATCGCGCCGCCTTCGCCGTTGAGCAGGTGGTTGCGGTTGAAAGCGGTCGCGATGATCTGGTCGTTCGTCGCTTTGGGCAGCAGATCGCCGGCGAGTTGCTCGATGGAAAAACGGTCGAACGGCATGTCCGCGTTGAGCGCCCGCACCACCCAGTCGCGCCACATCCATTGAAAAGTGTCGCCGTCCTGCTGGAAGCCATTGCTGTCCGCGTAGCGCGCCGCATCCAGCCACGGCAGTGCCATGCGCTCGCCGTAATTCGGCGACGCCAGCAGCCGGTCCACGAGCCGCTCGTAGGCGTCCGGCTTTGCGTCCGCGACGAACGCGTCCACCTCCTCCGGCGTCGGCGGCAGCCCGGTGAGATCGAGCGTCAGTCGGCGGATCAGCGTCGGGCGATCCGCCTCCGGCGAAGGCTGCAAGCCACCCGCCTCGATCTTCGCCAGCACGAAGCGATCAATCGGATTGCGCACCCAGTCCCCGCGTTTCACCACCGGCAGCGCCGCCCGCACCGGGGCCACGAACGCCCAGTGCGCCTGGTATTCCGCGCCCTCCGCGACCCACTTTTTCAGCACGGCTTTCTGCGCCGCCGTCAGCGTCCGATTCGCCTTCGCCGGCGGCATCAGCTCGTCTTTGTCCGTGGAAAAAATCCGCGCCACCAGCGCGCTCGCCTCCGGCTTCCCCGGCACCACCGCGCTCTCCCCCGACTCCGCCTTGCCCACCGCGCTCTCCCGCACATCCAGCCGCAACTCCCCCTTGCGTTTGTTCGCATCCTGCCCGTGGCACTGGAAACAATTCTCCGACAGGATCGGCCGCACATCCCGGTTGAAGTCCAGCGTCGCCGCCCCGGCTCGTGGCGCGCTCAAAACTGCGAGGATCCAAGCAGTGCGGATAGTTTGGCGCAGGGACAACATAAGGGCAGGTGAATAACCGCGCATGCCGGGGTTGTCTTAGCGACCACGACAGGGATTCGGTCGTCTCACTTTCCTCGTGCCGCCCCGAGGTCGCGGGCGTTCTTCACGGGGTGGGCGGTGGCGATTTCACGAGGTAAAGCGGTGGCCGAACCGAGACCGGGGGAGCCGGGGCCGAGGCGGAAGTCGTCGCGTGGCTCGTCGGTGAAGCCGGGGGCATCGCCGGTGAGCGAGGTTTCCGCGCCGGCGATGCGGCCGCCGGTGAAGCCATGCGTTTTCACCCAGCCGCGCGGGAGCCAGTTGCGCTGCCACTCGATGTGGCCCGGGCCGTCGCAGATGGCGAGTTTCGCACCACCGGCGCGGTTCCAGACGATGTTGTTCCGCGCCTCGACGCGCTCGTCGGCGGTGGAGAGGCCGAAGAGGGTCGTGCGGCTGGTCCGGCGCGAGACGACGGTGTTGTGGAAAAAGTGCAGCGTGCCTTTGCGATACCACTCGGTCTTCCCGCTGTCGCCGCCGTAGTGGACGACTTGGTTGTTGGGCGCGTCGTCGAGTTTGATGAGCACGTTGCCATGGACCCAGGTGGCGCGGTAGGCGGGCGCGTCGCGCAACTCGGCGGAGCCTTCGGCATCCACGAGGTCGAGGGCGCGGTTGCCGCCTTCGATCCAGTTGTCGCGTACCACGAGGCCGGCGCTGCGGTCCTTGAGGTTGTTGCCCGGGCAGCCCGCGCGGAGCGGGCCGAAGCGGTTGTTTTGAAAAACGATGCCCAGCGCTTCGGTGTAGCTGTTGTGGGTGTAGATGTCTTTCACGTTGCCATTGTCGAAGATGTGGCAGCCGTCGATGAGCAAGTCGCGTGAGGCTTTGCTGGCGAAGAGGCCGTTGCCGCTGTCGTGCAGCGCACAGTTGCGGATGACGATGTGCTCGCCTTTTTCGATGAAGATGGCGGCGGCGTTGAGCGCGTATTTCTGCACGCCTTTGCGGCCGGTGAAAGCGAACGGCGGGCGGGCGCTCCGCACGTCGAGATTTTCGACGACGAGGTGGGCCGGCATGGTGTCGGCGGGCTTCGCAGCGCCGCCGATCTTGATCACGCTCCGCTCGCCGCCCCAGTAGTCCAGCGCCTTCGGCGTCACGGCATCGCTCCCATCGATGACCGGCCGCGCGCCCTCTGGCCCCGCGATCCCGCGCACCGTGATGGGCTGCCCAGCCGTGCCCCGCACGCAGAGGACGAATTTTTCCCGATACGGCTCCGCCCGCCAATGGATGGCGACGACATCCCCCGGCGCGAGCTTCTCCCACGGCACCTCCGCGAGCGCGGCGAGTTTTTTTCCCGGTCCCACCTCGAACTCCACGGCCCCCGCCGAACCAGCCACCCAGACGGAGAGCAGAATGACGAGGCGGTGTCGGACGGTTCGGTTGAAGGGAAGCATACCAGTAACGAAGCGCGACAGGCTCGAAGCCGCGACCGCAATTTCAATGCTTTCCACTGAAGCCGCTGACGTCATGAAACTCAAGGAATGCCGGGGAGGGGACTCGAACCCCTAAGGATTGCTCCACCAGATCCTAAGTCTGGCGCGTCTGCCAATTTCGCCACCCCGGCGTTTCTGTATGAGAAG
>CAYQBV010000202.1:0-7998 GCA_964415705.1 uncultured Chthoniobacter sp.
GCGAGCACGCAGTCCCACGAGGCGCGCAGCGTGCCGATTTGGTGGAGGTGCGGCGAGTCGGGCGGGATGGGGAAATTGAAGACGTTGCGCTGCGAAACCTTGCCGGTGCCGGGATACGCGGGGTGCTGGTGCGTGGAGACGTAGCGGATGCGGAGGTCGGCCTCGCAGATGGCCTCGGTGCCGTTGCCGTGGTGGCCGTCGAAGTCCCAGATCGCCACGCGCTGGAGCCCGCCGGCGAGGGCGTCGAGCGCGGCGATGGCGATGGAGTTCAGGTAGCAGAAACCCATCGCCTGCTCGCGCTTGGCGTGGTGACCGGGTGGGCGCATGAGGGAAAAGGCGCGCGCGCCGCGCAGGGCCGCGCGGGCACCTTCCACAGCGGCTCCGGCGGAGCGGGCGGCGTGGTCAAAGATGCCGTCGTGCGCGGGCGTGTCGGCGTCGAAGTTCTTCCCCTCGCCGAGCCGCGCGAGGTGCCCCTCGGAGTGCGCGCGGAGCAGCATCTCGCGCGTGGCGGCGGGCGGCACGCGCCACTCCCATGGCGGGTGCGCCGCGCGGAGCTGCCGGGCGCTGCGGGTCACGCGCTCGGGGCGCTCGGGGTGGCCCGGCGTGGTGTAGCCGGCGCAGCGTTCGTCGTGGAAAATGATCACGCCGCCGAGCATCGCCACGGGCTCGGCGACAGGGCAATCACGTTTCCGCGGGAGGATTTCTGGAGATTCCGTCTTCCGCTGACACCCAGCGGGCGGCAAACGAAATCAACTCCGCGGCGGTTTTGATTTTGAGCTTGGCCTTAATGTTCGAGCGGTGCGCTTCGATGGTTTTTTTGGTGACGCTCAATTGGTCGGCGATCACGCGGGTCGAGAGCCCGAGGCCGAGCTGGGTGAAAACCTCCATTTCCCGGTCGGTGAGTTCTTCCACCCAGCCGCGTCCGTCGCCGGACGGCAGGTCCATGCCGCGGATGATCCGGTCGGAAATCTGGTCGCTGACGGCGATACTGCCCGCGAGCACGCGGCGGATGGCGGCGAGCAGTTTCTTGGGCGACTCCACTTTCATGACGTAGCCGGATGCACCGACCTTGATGGCCCGTTGGGCAAACATGTTTTCGTCGCGCAAGGAATGCACCAGCACCAGGAGGTTGGGCACGAGAGCCTTCAGGTTCTGGATCATTTCGAGGCCGGGTTTGTCTGGGAGATTCAAGTCGGCAATGACGAGATCGGGTTTTTTCGCGAGAACCTCCGCCTGGGCCTGGGCCGCGTTTTCGGCCTCGGCGCAAACGGTCAGGTCTTTCTCGCGGTTGAGGAAATCGACGAGGCCCTGCCGCATAAAGGGGTGGTCGTCCACGACGAGGATGCGGGTCTTGGCTGGTTCGATTTCGGTGGGTGTCGGGTTCATGGTGTCTGGGTGTGAGAGCGAAAGTCGCAGAGGATCGTGAGGCCGCCGCCTTTTGTGGGGTCGAGGCGCAGGGTAGCTCCGATGAGGCCGGCGCGGTATTGCATAATGCGGAGGCCCATGCCGCCGTTGCCGGGGATGGGCAGCGGGCAGCCGCGTCCGTTGTCGGCGATGGTCAGGCGGCCGCCGCCGGGCGTGGCGGCGAGGGTCACGCGGATGCGCCGGGCATGGCCGTGGTTCCGGGCGTTGGTGATGGCCTCCTGGGCGATGCGGTAGAGGTGGCCGGCCACCACCGCGTCGGAGGCCGTCACCGGGTGCGTGCAAACAAAATCGACCGGCAAGTCAAAGAGCGAGGCCGAGCGCGCGGCGAGCCCCTCCAGCGCGTCGATCAGCCCGCGCGGCTCCACGCTCACCGGGGACAGCGTGTGGGACATGGTGCGCGCGTCCACGGTGGCTCCGCGCAGGAGTTTACTGATTTCCTCGATCCCGCGATGGGTGGCGGAATTCTCCTCCATGTCGCCCTGGAGGCACTCCAGCCGGAAGTTGATCCCCGCGAGCTTTTGGCAGATGTCGTCGTGCAAATCCTGCCCGATGCGCTGCTGCACGTCGTCGTTGATCTTGAGCAGCTCGGTCTGCAGCCGGCGACGTTCCGTGACGTCTTCCGCCAGTCCGGCGATGCCTTGGAGCGCGCCGGTGCGGTCGCCGATCGGGAAAGCGCGGTCGCGGATCCAGCGTTCGGTGCCGTCCGGGCGGAGGATGCGGTATTCCACGTCGTAGGTCCCCGCGGCCTGCTGGGCGGTGACGGAGGCGAGCAGACTGGCGCGATCTTCGGGATGCACCGCATCGAGCCAGGTGGCGGGCGCGGCGTAGAGCGAGGCGCAGGTGCGGCCCCAGATGGTTTCGTAGGCGGGGCTCACGTAGAGCATCTCGCTTTTGTCCACCGAGGTCATCCAGAAGACTTGGTTGATCGCCCCGCTCATCTGGCGAAAGCGCTCCTCGCTCAGCCGCAGCGCGGCCTCGGCCATTTTGCGCTCGGTGATGTCCAGATGCGTGCCGCAGACGCGGACCGGCTGGCCCGTTGCGTCGCGATCGATCACGCGGCCTTTGTCCAGAATCCAGACCCAGCCGCCGTTCCTGTGCCGGAGCCGGTACTCGGCCTCGTAGCTGCCGGTCTGGCCCGCGCGGTGGGCCTCCCACGCGATTTTCGCGGCAGGGAGGTCGTCGGGATGCACCCGTTCCCGCCAGCTCTCGATGTGCGGCTCGATCTCCGTTGGCGCGGCGCCGAGCATCGCGCACCAGCGTTCGTTCACGGCGAAATGTCCGGTCGGCACGTTCCAGTCCCACAGCCCCAGGTCCGCGCCCTCCAGCGCAAGCCGCTGCTGGAGTTCGCTCTCCCGCAGGGTCGCCTCGGCGTGCTTGCGCTCGGTCATGTCGATGAGGAAGCCCTTAATCATCGTGTTCTGCCCCTCGGGGTTGCGCACGACGTGGACGATGTCCTGAAACCACAGCGCCCGCCCGTCCGCCGTCACCAGCCGGTATTCCAGTTCGAAGTCATCCCGAGTTCGGATGGCCTCTTTCGTGGCGTGCTCCATCGCCTGCCGGTCATCGGGATGGACGATGTGCTGGCTAAAAAAGTGGTCGCGATACCAATCGGCCAGCGGGTAGCCGAGGATTCCGACCGCGCGGTCCGCCACGAAGCTCGGATGCGAAGCGTGGCGCGGCCACTCCCATGCGATCATCCGGCTGGTTTCCACCAGACGCCGGAACCGCTCCTCGCTCTCGCGCAGCGCCGCCTCGGCGTGCTTGCGCTCGGTGATGTCGATGAGGAAGCCTTTCAGCACCTCCGGCCCTTTCATCCCGCGCACCACATGCACGATGTCCCGGAACCACAGCGTGCGCCCGTCCGCGGTCACGAGCCGGTAATCCAGCTCGAAGTCGTCCTCGCGGGCCAGGGCCTCCTGGTTCCGTTGCGCGACCGTCTTTCGGTCGTCGGGGTGGACGATCTGCTTGTGGAAAAAACCGGGTTTTATCCAGTCCGTCAGCGGGTAGCCCAGGGCCTCGCGCGCCCACGGGCTTACGTAGGTGAAACTCAAGGTTTTCACCGGCCGCTCCCACGCGATCATCCGTGTGGATTCCACGAGATGCCGGAAACGCTGCTCGCTGGCCCGGAGGGCTTCCTCCGTTTGCCGGCGCTCGGTGATGTCCGTGATCGAGCCGGCCATGCGGGTGGCCGCGCCGTGCGCATCGCGGAGCGTGGCCCCGCGCGCCTCGTACCAGCGCCAGTCGCCGCCCGCCGTCTTCAGCCGGTAGATCGCGCGGTAGGGCACGCCGTCGCGCACGGCGCGGGCGATGGCGTCTTCCGTGGAGGCGGTATCCTCGGGATGCAGGCGCTTTTTGAAGGCAGCGAAGACGTCCGGGAACCGCCGGTCGGTCGGCGTGAAACCGAGCAGTTCCTTGAAGCGCGGCGAGTAATAGACGGTGTCGGTCGTGAGGTCCCAGTCCCACAGCCCATCGGCGCTGCCGGCGACCGCGACCTCGAAGCGCTCCGTGGCGTGCCGCAGTTCCACTTCGACCCGGCGGTGCGCGGTGACATCGGTGACATCGGTGAGCGCGGCGAGGCAGCGGAGGTCGCCGTTTTCAGCGTCGCCGATGAGCACGCTCTGGACGTTGAGCACGATGGTTGCCCGGCCTTTCCCGACGAACTGCAGCTCCGTCTCCACGCGCGCGCCCGGTTGCCCGTGGGGTTCGAGGTGCGGGCGGAGTTTGGCGCGGTCGGACTCGGCCACGCGGGTGTGGAAAGGCTGGTGCAGCAGCCGGCTGCGGTCGGCCCCGAGCAGGGCGCAGGCGGTGCGATTGATCTCCCGGATGGTGCCGCAGCGGTCGAGCGTGAGCAGCCCGACCGGCGCGAAATCGTAGAGTTCGGTGGAGCGGTCGAGGGAGTCTTCGAGGAGCCGCTGGGATTTCTGGAGTTTCCGGTCCTGCGGTTCGCGCGGCCTCCGCCCGTGGGCCGGGGCGGTAGCGCCCGCGGCCCGCCGCCTTTCCAGCGCGGCGATGTGCTGGAGCAGTTCCGCCTTGGTCATTTTTGCGGAGGGTCTCGCCGCGCGGCCTCCCCCATGTTCCCGGGGAAAGGATTCCGCCGGCCGAGGTGCCGACGCCGACAATCCGGCCGGGCACGCTTTCGCTCCGGCCGGGGCGGGGCGTTTGCGGGGTTGGGCGCTCATGGGGGGACGATTGATGAATTGGAGGAACTCTTCAATCCCGGCGTTTTCCCGATGGCCCGGCTAAGCGCGGCCCTCCGGCTCCCGCCGGGGGGAGTGCGCCCCGGCGGAGACAAGTCTCCGCCGGGGCGTTCCGGAACCTCCATCCACTGGCACCGACCCGGCCCCCGCCTTCGCGATGCCACCACCCTGCCCACAGTTTTCGTCGCCGTCTTTCATGCGCGGGCCGCTCGTTCAAAGATTTGCTCGATCGCGGAAAGGAGTTCGCCGAGGTGGAAGGGCTTGGCCAGATACGGCAGCAGCCCCGTGCCCGGAGCCTCCGGCGCGGCGCTCGACATGAGGAGCACGGGCAGTCCCGGATGCGTTTCCTTGATCGAAACCGCGAGGTCATCCCCGCGCAGCCGCGGCATCTCGATGTCCGTCACGACGAGATCGATGCTCTCGCCGTGGGCCTCGATGATCCCTTTCGCCTCCAGGCCGTTGGCGGCGAGCCGCACGCGGTAGCCGCAGTCGGCGAGAAAATCGGCCACCATCCTGAGCAGGCTGAGATTGTCATCCACCACGAGGATCGTGGTGCCTGCATCGTGGTTTGCGGCGGGGAGTGGAGGCACCGCCGGCCCGGCCTGCGCTTGCACACCCGCGCGGTGCGCGGTCGCCCACAGGAAATCGAGCACGCTTTCCACCGGCCTCCGCGCCGCCGCGGGAGGATCCTGCAGCACGACGAGCGTGATGTCCCGCTCCGCCGCCGCCGGCATCCACGCCCGGAGCCACTCGGCGAGCGCGTCGCCCACCGCCGCATCGGCCTGGAGCGCCACGACCACGAAATCCGCCTGCCGGGCGGCCGCCGCCGCTTCCCGGCAAACCGCCGCATCCTCCAGCGCGTGGGTTGGCCAGAAAAATTCGTCGAACGATTCCGCGTCGCCGAACCGCCGCGCGAGCTGCTCGCAGAAGGCCTGGCCGTGGAGGGCATTTTCAAACGCGTCGTAAATCACCACCACGCTGCCGATCGCCGCTGGGGCAGCCGCGGCGGCGGGTGCCGACAGGGACGGGGGAGTTTTCATCCCGCAAAATTTCCATCCATCCCGATCCGCGCAATTGGGGAATCGTTGGAGTCGCTCTAGGGAAACGACCTAAGGTGCGTCTGGCCGCGTCCGCCCGCCCGCGGTTACAGCGCCTCGCGGAGGATGTGGAAAATTTCGGTGTTGCTGAGGAAGCCGTGGAGCTTTTCCGCACCGTCGCCGCGGCCGATGGCGAGGACGTCCTCGGCGGTGTTCAGGGCGGAGGGCGCGAGAAAGGCGGCGGGTTCGGAGCGGGCGGCGGGACCGTTTGGCCCGGTGGCCCAGGTGAGGGCGGGCTGGCCGGAGGCGTTTACGCCGAGCAGGCCCACGCCGTGATCGGTGACGAGCGGGTAGCCGTTCAGGCTGAGCCCGCCGGTGGCGTGTTTGCCGACCGCGAGGATGAGCGCTTTCGCGCCGGCGTATTCGGTGGCGATCTTGATGGCGCGATCGAGGGCGATGGTTTCGGTGAGCACGCGCTCGCCTTCATTGCGCTCCGCCGCGGTCGAGGCGAGGGAGGCGTCCACGATGAGGACGTAGCCTTTGCTGCCGCGAATCTGGAGAAACTCGATGGCGCGGCGAACCATGTCGGTGAGGGCCGGCTGCTGACTGCCGGATTCGATCTGATCGTTGAAGGCGAGGGATTCGTGGCTGAAAAAGCCGGCGAGGCTGGCGGTGCGGTAGGTCGGGGCATTGGCCAGCTCGGCTTTGGTGCGGACGAGGTCCCAGCCCGCCGCCTGCAACTCGGCGAGCAGGTCGCGCCCGTCCTGGCGCCGTCCGCCTTTCGCCGCCGGCAGAAAATCGCCCGCGCCTCCGCCGAGGATCACGTCGAGCGTGGCCGGGCCGGGGAGCTGGGCCGCGCTGGTGGCGCGGTCGCGGGAGTCGGGGGAGTGGGCGTAAAAGGCGGCGGCTCCCGGGGCGGCGAGATTGCCGGTGGAGACGAGGCCGATCGCCCGGCCCTGGCGGCGCGCGAGATCGAGGATGGTTTTTAACTGCCGCCCGGCGGGGTCCTGGCTGAGCGTGCGATGCGCGACGGTCGTGCCGGTGGCCAGGGCGGTGGCCGCCGCGGCGTCGTCGGGCACGGCGTAGTCGCGGGCGGGATTGCGGAGCAGGGCGAGGTGGGGGAAGGACTCGACGGCAAGCCGGTGGGCCGCGCCGTTTTCATAAAGGCGGGCGGCGGTGAGGTGGCGGGAGGTCAGGCCGTCGCTGACGAAAAGGATGATCGCGAAAGGCTTCTGCACGACCCACTCCCGCACGTAGAGCCAGCCACCGGCGGCGAAGACGAGGAGGCAAAAGACGGCGAGGAGTTGGTTGCGGAGCTTCATCGGGTGAAGGGCGGGGCATGAAAGCGGGGGGCCGCGGGCTTGGCAATGCTGGAGGGCGGGGCGAGTGCGCGCGGGCTTGACGCGATGGCCCCCGGTAAAAGATGTAGGTCCATTCCAAGTTCCCAATCACCTATGAAAATCCTCGCCCTGCTCACCGCCCTCACCCTCTCTGTCGCGCCCGGCTTGGCCGCGGATGCGGCGAAAAAACAGCTTTTGCTCCTGGCCGGTCGCCCCTCGCACGGACCGGGCGAGCACGAGCACAATGCCGGCGTGTTGCTGCTGAAAAAATGCCTCGATGCCAGCGGGCTGCCGGTCGAGACGACGACCTATCTCAGCGCCGCGTGGCCGGCGCCGGAGGTGCTGGCGAAGGCGGACACGATTCTTTTTTACGCCGACGGCGGTGGTGGACATCCGCTGCTCTCCGGCGCGCATCTCGCCGACGTGGAAAAGGAAATGAAGCGCGGCGCGGGGTTCGTCTGCCTGCATTACGGCGTGGAGTTTCCGAAGGACAAAGGCGGGCCGCAGGCGCTCGACTGGATGGGCGGATTTTTCGAGGCAAACTGGAGCGTGAACCCGCACTGGGTCGCGGACTTCAAGGAGTTCCCGAAGCACGCGATCAGCAACGGGGTGAAGCCGTTCTCCACGAATGATGAGTGGTATTTCCACATGCGCTTCGCCGGCGCGGACAAGGGCAAGCTCATCGACATCCTCAGCGCGGTGGCTCCCGAGAGCACGATGAAGCGCCCGGACGGAGCGCACTCCGGCAATCCGGCGGTGCGCGAGGCGGTGGCGGCGAAAAAGCCGCAGACCGTGGCCTGGGCCTTTGACCGCACGGACGGCGGGCGCGGGTTTGGTTTCACCGGCGGGCACTTTCACCGGGGCTGGGGCAACGACGACCAGCGCAAGCTCGTGCTCAATGCGATCCTCTGGACCGCCAAGGGCGAAGTCCCGGCGGACGGCGTGCCGAGCAAGGTGACCGCGGAGGAATTGGCCGCGAATCTCGACAAGAAGCGGTAG
>CAYQBV010000203.1:0-7987 GCA_964415705.1 uncultured Chthoniobacter sp.
CGCAACTCGAACTCGAACAGCGCCTCGCCGCGCACCGAACCCGCGAGCTGCAGCACGTCGGGTTGCACAAGCCGCAGCGACCACGGGCCGCAGCGCACATCCAGCGTGGTGGCCGACGCGCCCGCATCCCAGCCCTCGCGGTTGAGCCGCTCCTGATGGAGAAAGCGCCCCGTCTTCACATCGAGCAGCGCCATGTGCGCGAGGTAGATTTGCACGCCGCCGGGGCGGTCCGCCGCGCGGCGGAAAAACGTGGCCTGGTAGCCGAAGCGCCGCCCGTCCTCGGCGGCGAGATGGCCGGTGACATACCACCACTCGATCTTGAATTCGGGATGGCTGCCGTGATCGCGCGGAAACACAAAACGCCGTCCCGGCTGCGGCAACGCGAACCCCTCCGGCGTGGTCGGAGCCTCCGCCGCCGGGGCGCGGGCAAGGAGGAAAAGGAGAGCCGTGAGAATGGCGAAACGCATCATTTTACTCCTCCCGATCGGCGGGCAAACCCGCGCCCCACAGGCCCACGGCCGTCGCCGCCGCGAGCGCGGCAAGGAGCACGAGCGCAGCCAGCAGGAGCAGCGCGGGCGCGGGCACGCCGAGCAGCAGTGTCCAGCCGAAGGTCTGTTTGTTGATGACGTGAATGAGCAACCAGCCGAGCAGCCCGCTCGCGACGAATCCCGCGAGCAGCCCGGCCAGCGCCGTGGCCGCGCCTTCCAGTGCGGTGCTCAGCGCGATGCCGCGCCGCGTGACGCCGAGCGCGCGCAGCGTGGTGAGGTCCGCGTGCCGGTCGAGCAGCACGCTCGCGAGCGTGAAGGTCAGCCCGAGCACCGCGACGACCACGCCGATGGCTTCCAGCGCGTAGGTGATCGAAAAGGTCTGGCGAAACATCCGCAGCACCTCGGTGCGGAGGTGCGCGTTCGTGAAAACCTGCACGCCCGGCGACTCCGCCAGCCAGCGCGTGCGCACCGTTTCCGCCGCGGCGGGGTCGCGCAGTTTCACGATCACGCTGCGCGCGGTGTCGTCGCGAAACCACGCGGTGAAACGCGCGCGCTCGATCAGCACCGTGCCGCGTTCGCTGCCGTAGTCGGCAAAGACGCCCGCGATCCGCAGCGACTGCGGCCCGGTCGGCGTCGGCACCCTCAGCGTGTCGCCGCGGCGCACGCGGAATCTTTCCACAAACGCCTCGCTGACGAACGCCGCGTCGCCCGCGTCCGGCCACGGCTCCGGCGCACCGCCCAGCCAAGCAATGCTCCCCTGCTCGCGGGCAAACCAAAAGTCCACGCCGAGCACCGTGGCCGTGCCGCCGGGAAAACTCACCTCTGCGCTGTGCATCACGTTCGCCGAAGCAACCGCCGGATCAGCCACCAGCCGCTGCCACGTCGCGGCGCGCAGCCGGTTCTGGCTCGACGCATTTTCCGCTCCGCTGCTCGAAACGTAGAGGTCGGCTTGAAAGGTCGCGGCAATCCAGCGCTGCATCGTTTTCTCGAAACTGCCGACGAGGATCGCCATGCCCGCGGTCATCGCCACGGCGCACGCGAGACTCGCGGCGGCGAGCCGATGCCGCCCCGAAGGCGGGGTGAGCTGCGATGCCGCGAGCCGCGCCATCGCCGAGTGGTGCCCGATCGGGCGCAGCAACCGCCCGAGCCAGCCGAGCAGATGCCCGCTGAGCAGCCCGCCCGCGAAAAGCCACACCACCGCGGCCGCGTATCCGCCCAGCGCCAGCCGCACGCCGCCGTCCAGTCGCAGCGCGGGCAACGCCGCGAGCGCCGCGCCGAGCACCACCAGCCCGATCGCCAGCGCGCCGCTGCGCAACAGGCGCGAGCCGGGCGACGCCGCGGAAAACCGGCTGAGCAATTGCGCGGGCGGCAGGCCCGCCGCGGTGCGCGACGGCAGCCAGCCCGCGACGAGGCTGGCGATGACCGCGAGGAGGATCGCCCACCCGATTTCCACCCACCGCAGCTCCACACCATCGGCCGCCGTGGCGAAGTAGAGCACGTTCACCGTGCGCCCGACCAAGCGCACCGCGAACTGCGCGCCGACCCAGCCAAGCAGCGCGCCGAGGGCGCCGCCGAGCACCCCGACCGCGAGCGATTCCAGCAGCCACGCGCGCCCGATGGTGCGCTCCCCCACGCCGAGCGAAAGCAGGATCGCGATCTCCTGCCGGCGGCGCAGCACCGCGCCTTCCAGCGCTTGGAAAATGAGGTACAGCCCCACCGCGAGCGCGATGAACGACAGCGCCGTGAGGTTCAACCGAAAGGCGCGCGTCATCAGCGCGCCCGCCTCGCGCCGGTCCGCGCCGGTCGCAAGCAGCCAGTGTCCCTGCGCCGCCGCCCCGAGCAGCGCCGCCACCTCCGTCCGACGCTCCGCGCGCTGTGCGCCGGACTCGATGAACAACTCCACGCGATCCACCTGCCCGCGCCGTTCCATCAGCTCCTGCAGCGCCGGCAGATCCATGATGAGCAGCGCCCGCGGTGCCGCCGGAGCATTGCCCCGCTCAGGAATCAGCCCCGCGATTTCCAGCGTCACGAGACGGTCGTCGAGCACCACTTCCAGCGTGCCGCCCACGCGCTCGCCGAGCGCGCGACTCACGAAAACGGCGTTTGGTTTCGCCAGCCCGCCCGCCCATTCATCACGCACCGGCTCGAGCGCGGCGTCTTCCTCGCGCAGGTTTTGCAGGCCGATCAAATCGACCCCGATCAAGCGGAAACTTTCGCCGCTCCCCAGCTCCGCGGCGGCGTCGCGCCGCGGACGGGCGGCGGTTGTTTCCACCACCGGGATGAGATGCACCGGACGCGCGCCGAGCAGCGCGCGCAGCTCCGGCAGCAGCGTTTCCGGCAGACTGCCGGCAGGCGCGGAGAGGACGAAATCCGTCTCGCGCGAAATCACTTCGGTGAACCGCTCGAAGCTGGCGAGCACCGCGCGGTTTGCGAGCCGGATCGAAAAATAAACCGCCACGCCGAGCGCGAGGATCGTGACCAGCAGCAGCGCCTGCCCCGGTCCGCGCCGCCAGTGCCGGAGCGAAAACCGCACGAGCAGCAGCCGCAGCAAACCCGCTTCGCTCATGCCCGCGCGTCCTCCGCCACCACCGCGCCATCGCGCAAATGCAGCACGCGATGACAGATCGCGGCCGCCGCCGCGCTGTGCGTGACGAGCAGCAGCGCCGTCCGCGTTTCCTCCGAAAGCTCGCGCAGCAACTCCAGAATCCGCGCCCCGCTGGCCGAGTCGAGATTGCCCGTCGGCTCGTCCGCGAGCAGCACCGGCGGCCGATGCGCCAGCGCCCGCGCGATGGCCGTGCGCTGCATTTCGCCACCGGAAAGCTGCCCCGGCAGCGCGTGCGCGCGATGCGCCAGACCCACCCGTTCCAGCAGCTCCGCCACCCGCGCAGTACGCTCCCGCCGCGCCACGCCGAGGAGTTGCAGCGGAAACTCGATATTCTCCGCCGCACTCAGCGTGGGCAGCAGATGAAAGAACTGGAAGATCGTGCCCAGCCAGCGCCGCCGCACCGCCGCCAGCCCCGCGCGATCCAGCCGATGCAACGCCTCCCCGCACAGCTCGATCTCCCCGCCATCAATGCGATCCACGCCACCGAGGCAGTTCAGCAGCGTCGTCTTCCCCGAACCCGACGGCCCCATCAGCGCCACCCGTTCCCCCGCCGCCAACCGCAGCCCGACCCCGTGCAAAATCTCGCGCCCGTCATAACTCTTCCGCACCCCCTCGGCACGAACGACCGGTTCGGCGGACGTCGGCAGCAAAGCATTTGAGGAGATAGACGGGAGCATCATGCTGAACCTTACGCGGTATCCCCGCCGCCGGGCGCGTGGCAAGTGCTCATTGGAAGCGTCGATCCCGATCGTGAGTGCATGCTTCAAGACCGCCCGTGTCTCGTTCAGGACTTCGTCGAGCAGGAACGTCTTTCCGACGCCGCCTGACCCCGAGACGCTGACAATCTGAAGGCCATTCGCCGATGAGGTCGCAGCCGCGAATTACTGAATGTGTTCTTGAGATGGTCGAGCTTACTAACCCGACCTACGAAAGCGCCCTGCCTCGGGCATAATGTTGATGAAGCTACCTTACGCTTTGACTTGCACGCGGCCACGCAACTCGGCCTGGCGCTGGCGAGCGGTCTCACCGAGGCGCTGGTAGTGGGCGACCAACTGCTCGGGCGTGAGGTTTTTGGTCTGCTCGTAGATGCGGGCCTGGGCGCGGCGCTTGGATTTCACGCATTCGTATTCTTCAAGTTTCATAGGCGATGACCTCGGCGGGGGTGTTGATGCTGATACTGTCAAAACCGTTGATCAGATTGACTCCGTTATACAGCGGGATTTTGTCGAAATGAACGATGTGCTTGAAGTTCCAACTGACAATGCAGCGGCAGTGTGACGCGCTGGCGAGGGCGACGTGGAGGGCGTCGGTGGCCCATTTCGGCGTGACGACGCCGGCCTGCAGGTAGCCGTCGCGCAGGCGGACGGCTTCGACAGAGACGTCGATAAATTCAGCCCAAGGCAGGTGTTCGTCATAGACTTGGCGAACGCGCTCCGGCGCGTCTTGAAGTTCATCGACGACGACGGGAGAGACGACCAACTGAAAGCGCCCGGTTTTGACTTGAGCGAAAAACTCCCCGCTCGACGCGTCGATCCCCGGATCGAAGACACCGCCGTAAACGGAAGTGTTGGCATAAACACGGATGGGCATGGGCACGGCGTGAGAATTGCAGATTAAGGCCGGGAGTCGAGCCTTGGGCTACGTCGGTAGTGGCTCAACGTCACACGGCGTGTCGGTTTTCGAAGCATTGGGTTGCGCTCCCTCCCGTATCGGTCGCGCATCAAGCACACAAGATCGCGCGCTATCTCATGCCGCGAGTTTCGACAAACTTCCCCGGATTCAAAATCCCGAGCGGGTCGAGCGCGGCTTTGAGCGCGGCGTGGACTTCGCGGCTGACGGGCGTGGTGGCTTGCGGCCACCAGCGTTCTTTGGCGAGGCCGATGCCGTGTTCGCCGGTGATGACGCCGCCCCAGGCGAGGACTTGCGTGAAGAGTTCGTCGAGCGCGAGGCCGACTTTTTTTCGCACCGCGCGGTCGGTGTGGTAGTCGGCGGCCATGATGTTGACGTGGATGTTGCCGTCGCCGGCGTGGCCGAAGCAGGCGATCGGGTAGCCGTGCTTTTTGCGGAGCTTTTCCGCGAAGGCGGCGAGGTCGGTGAGCCGTCCGCGGGGGACGACGATGTCCTCGTTGAGCTTCACGAGGCCGGTGGCTTTGAGCGATTGCGAAAAGGCGCGGCGCAAGTCCCAGAGCTGCTCGCAGGCGGCTTCGCCGACGGCGGTTTGCGCGCCGATGGCCTTGAGTTTCGCGAGCAGAGCGGCGAGCGCTTTCACCTCGCTGGCCACCGAGGCGGGCTGGCCGTCGAGGTCCACGAGGAGGTGCGCACTGCCGGGTGGCGCGAGGCGTTTGCCGAGATGCTCGCCGGCGGCGGCGAGGGTGAAGGCGTCGGCGATTTCCAGCGCGGAGGGGAGAAAGCCGGCGGCGAAGATGGCCTGCACGGCGTTCGCGGCCTGGCGGAAGGTGCGGAAGCTAGCGGAGAGCGTGGCGCGCGCGGGTGGGAGCGGGAGCAGGCGCAGCGTGGCTTCGGTGACGACGCCGAGCAATCCTTCGCTGCCGACAAACATCCCGATGAGGTCGAAGCCGGTTTTGTTTTTGTGCGTGCGTCCGCCGGTGCGGAGGATGCGCCCGTCGGCGAGCACGACTTCGAGGCCGAGCACGTAGTGGCGGGTGACGCCGTATTTCAAGCAGCGCGGGCCGCCGGCGTTGGTGGCGATGTTTCCGCCGAGGCTGCACTCGCGCAGGCTGGCGGGGTCGGGCGGGTAGAAAAGTTTGCGCTTTCTGACCGCGTCCTGGAGCACGCCGGTGATGACGCCGGGCTGCACGACGGCGATGGCGTCGGCGAAATTGATCTCCTTGATGCGGTTCATCCGCGCGAGCGACAGCGCGATGCCGCCGCGCATCGGCACGCACCCGCCGACGTAGCCCACGCCCGCGCCGCGCGGGGTGACGGGAATGCGGTGGCGTGTGGCGAATTTCAGCAGCCGGCTCACGTCGTCGGTGGACTCGGCGAAGACCACGGCTTCGGGCGTGCGACTCGCGAACCATTTGTCCGTCGCGTGCGTGGCGAGCGTGGGCGCATCGGTGGCTACGCGGTCCGGCCCGAGCAGGCGCGTGAGCTGGCGGGCGAGGGTCATTCCTCCGGCGGCTTTTCGCGGCCGCGCTTGGTGAAAACTTTCTGCAACCCGGAACCGACGCGGTCGAGGATGCCGGGCTTTTTCGGCTCGGGCGTGGCGGCGGGTGCGACCGGCGGTTCCACCGGGATGGCCACGGCCACAGGGATCGGCGTGGCCTTGGGCGCGCTGGCGATCTTCGGCGCGGCGGTCGCTTTCGGAGCCGGTGCCGCGATGACGGGCAGGCGCGGCTTTTCCTCCGGAGCTGGAGTGATCGGCGGCAGCGGCGTCGGCGCGGCGGCAAACCCCGGGTGCGAGACCACGGTGCCACGACTCGCGCTGATCACGAGCTGCGCCACTTCCTTTCCCGCGGCGTCGAAACACGCCACCGTCCAAAACGGGCCGGTCGCAGCCCCGGCCTTTTTCAGCTCATAGTGCAGCGTCTTCACAGTCAGCTTGTTCAGCTCCGCGTATTGCTGCACCTGTTTCGCCGCGCGATCGGAGTCCACCTTCACCGCGTCGGCCCCGACCACGTCATCAGCGCGCAGGCCCTCGGCAAACTGCGAGACCTCGCGCGAAGCCACGACTTCGCCGCCGGCGACCACGTACTCGCGCAAACCGTTTTCCGCTTTCGCATCATGCACGAGGAAATGCCAGCGCTCCGGCACCGGCGTGCCGTCGCGCGCCACGATGCGGGCCAGGCGCTTGCCATCGCCGCGCGGGAGCAGCCGGAGCGCGTCGAGCGCGGAGAGCGCGGCCGTTTGCGCGCCGAGCGGCGCACTGGCGAGGAGCAGGAGAAAAAGCGGGATGGTAAATCGGTGGAGCATGTCAGGAGATTCGCGGCGGAATCTACCGCGCGCGGGTTTCTTTCCAAGCGAATGTCAGGCGCGAGGAATTGCTTTACGCCAACCGCGCGGATGCCCAAACCTTCGCGCATGATCATCAAGCCCAAAATCCGCGGATTCATTTGCACCACAGCGCATCCCGAGGGTTGCGCAGCGCAGGTGCAGGAGCAAATCGCCTACGTGCAAGGCAAGGGCGCAATCCCCGGCGGCGCGCGCCGCGTGCTGGTCATCGGCGCGTCCACCGGCTACGGGCTGGCCAGCCGCATCGTCCCGGCCTTTGGCGGCGGCGCGGCCACGCTCGGCGTCTTTTTTGAAAAAGCCGGCGAGCCCGACCGGACCGCGAGCGCTGGCTGGTACAACTCCGTCGCTTTCGAAAAAGCCGCGCACGCCGCCGGGCTCTACGCGAAGAGCATCAATGGCGACGCCTTTTCCGACGCCATCAAGGAGCAGGTCATCGCCACGATCAAAGCGGACCTCGGTCAGGTGGATGCCGTCATTTACAGCCTCGCCTCGCCGCGCCGCACGCACCCGCGCACGGGCGTCACCCACAGCTCCACGCTGAAGCCGGTCGGCGCGCCTTTCACCGCGAAAACCGTGAACACCGACAAGGGCACGGTCACCGACATCACCATCGAGCCGGCCAGCGAGCAGGAGATCGCCGACACCACCGCGGTCATGGGCGGCGAGGATTGGGAAATGTGGATCGCCGCGCTGGAGGCCGGCGGCGTGCTCGCGCCCGGCGCGCTCACCGTGGCTTACAGCTATATCGGGCCAGACCTCACGTGGGCCATCTATCGCAACGGCACCATCGGCCGCGCGAAAGAAGATCTCGAAGCCACCGCCGCCCGGCTCCACACGCGGCTCGCGGAGCGCGGCGGACGTGCCTTTGTCTCGGTGAACAAAGCGCTCGTCACCCAGGCCAGTTCGGCCATCCCGGTCGTCC
>CAYQBV010000204.1:0-7976 GCA_964415705.1 uncultured Chthoniobacter sp.
CCCTCCCATGCGCTGGCCCCTTTCCATCGCCCTCTTCATCGTCGCCGGTGCCGCCCTCCAGGCGCAGGATACGGCGGCCGTCCGACTGGCCGACGGGTTCCAGAGTCCGGTCGGCACCGACGGCCAAAGCTACTACCGCGCGCGCGGCATGCAGCCGAACGGCCACCTCGGCGACGATTGGAACGGCTCCGGCGGCGGCGACACCGACCTCGGCGCGCCGGTGACCGCCACCGCCCACGGCCTCGTGGTCTTCGCCCGCGATTTCCGGCTCGGCTGGGGCAATGTGGTCATCGTCCGCCACGCCTACATGGAAGCCGGGCAGGTCGCGTATGCCGATTCACTTTACGGGCATCTCGACTCCATCCTCGTGCAGGAGGGGCAGCGGGTCGTGCGGGGGCAAAAGGTCGGCACCCTCGGCAACAACCGCGGCATGTATTCGGCGCATCTGCATTTCGAACTGCGCAAGAACCTGCGCATCGGGATGGCCCGCAGTGCGTTCCCGCGGGATTTCACGAATTACTGGGACCCGCACCTTTTCATCGCCCAGCATCAGCGGCTGGAAGGTGGTGGGCGACTGGCCACGGTGCCGATCAATACCTTCGTGACTTACAACGGTCCCGCCGACATCACTGCAGCCACTGCGGATGCTGGCGGAACGTTGGCGACCAACACCGGGCCCACTGTCGTCACGCCGCGGACCGGTCCCACGGTGGTGATACCCCGCGCGCCGCTCACGCCACTGCCGCCGAACCCCGACGCACGGCCATCCGCGACTTCGCGCATCAAACTGCGCAGCGTCTATAAGGTCGATCCCTATGAGGACATGCGGAACTTCGGCTATTGAAGAGGCGTGAGGGGAGCGAAGCGGGCGTTCGGTTGGACGGGGAAGGCGTCATAGCTGGCGCGCGCAATCGATCAGCAGCCCCCCCAGACACTCGCGCGACGGAGCGCAGACTTTCACGTGGCCTCACGCCTTCGCGGCGCTGCGGAACCAGCCGAGCGGGGCGGGGGCGGTGTTGATGTTGATCTGTTTGGTCTCGAGGTAGGCGTCGAGGCCGAAGGTGCCGAGTTCGCGGCCGAGGCCGCTTTGTTTGTAGCCGCCCCACGGGGCTTCGCAAAAGGTGGGGTGGTAGGTGTTCAGCCAGGTGATGCCGGCGCGGAGTTTTTTCAGGACGCGCAGGCCCTTGCCGGCGTCGCCGGTGAAGACGCCGGCGGCGAGGCCGTAAATGGTGTCGTTGGCGAGGTGGATGGCTTCCTCCTCGGTGGCGAAAAGCTGCACGGCGAGCACGGGACCGAAGATTTCCTCGCGCACGATTTTCATGCCGGGCTGGGTGTTCACGAAGATGGTGGGAGCGACGAAGTTGCCGTGCGCGAGCGCGCCGTCCGTGAGGCGGTGGCCGCCGCAGATGGTCTCGGCACCCTCGGCGCGGCCGGCCTCGATGTCGCCGAGCACTTTCTCCAGGTGCTCGGGGGTGATGAGCGGGCCCATCTCGGTCTGCGGGTGCAGGCCATCGCCGACGACGATCCGCGCGCTGGCGTCGGCGAGACGGGGAAGAAAACGGTCGGCGATTTTCCGGTCGAGGAGGAGGCGCGAGCCGGCGCTGCAGACTTCGCCCTGGCCGGCGAAAATCGCGAACATGGCGTATTCGAGCGCGACCTCGAAGTCGGCGTCGGCAAAGACGATGCAGGGCGATTTGCCGCCGAGTTCGAGGGTGACTTTTTTGATGTTACCGGTGGCGGCGGCCATGATTTTTCGGCCGGTGACGGTGCCACCAGTGAAGGCGATTTTGTCCACGAGCAGACTGGCGGCGAGCGCGTGACCGGCGGTGTGGCCGGGGCCGAGGAGGAGCTGCGCGGCACCCGGCGGGAAGCCGGCTTCGGCGATGAGCTTGAACAGCTCGATGGCCGTGAGCGGGGTGGTCTCGGCGGGCTTGAGGATGCAGCAATTTCCCGCCGCCAGCCCCGGCGCGAGTTTCCACGCGGCCATGAGCAGCGGGTAATTCCACGGGATGATCTGCCCGCAGACGCCGATGGGCTCGCGCACGACCATGCCCTGGATCGCCGGGTCGCCGACCTCGTAGGTCTGGCCGAGCGGCTTCGTGATCAGCCCCGCGTAGTAGCGGAAACACGCGGCGGCATCGGCCACGTCATACTTCGCCTCGCGCAGCGGCTTGCCGTTGTTGCGCGTCTCGAGTTCGGCGAGCGCGGCCGCGTTCTTGTCGATCAGGTCGGCGAGTTTGAAAAGATACGCCGCCCGCTCTGGTGCGCGCATCTGCGGCCACGGGCCTTCATCGAAAGCGCGGCGCGCGTGGGCGATGGCGAGCCTGGCGTCGTGCTCGGAGCCGTCGGTGACGACAGCGATGACCTGGTTGTTCGCCGGGTTGAGGATTTCGCGCGTCGCGCCGTCGCCAGCCGTGGCCCACGCGCCGTTGAGAAACATCGGGAGAGTTTTCATAGGATGACCTTTCGCGAAAAACCTCGCCCATCGGCTGCGGGAAGCAACCGGGTGCCGGGCCTGGTCTCTACGGCTCACCGGAGCGCGGGCCGGCCGCGGATACCGCTCATTTCGGCAGGCGAATGGCGGACGGTCCGCCTAAAAAGCAGCATCCATACTACGTGGAGCACTTTGTCCCGCCGTCCCCACGGCCCAACCGCTCTCCCGACGCAGGAGCGCTACGAGCGATTCACGACCGACGGCCCGCCGGCGGCCTTTTCGCGGACGATTTCGTCGTAAATCCAGCGGTAGGTCTGTTCGAGGCCGGCGCGCAGTTTGATACTCGGCTCCCAACCAAAGACCTTTTGGATGAGCGTGTTGTCGGAGTTGCGGCCATTCACCCCCTTGGGCGCGTCGAGTTTGTAGCTGCGCTGGAGTTTCACCCCGGCGATGTCTTCGACGACATCCACGAGTTGGTTGATGGAAACCATTTCATTGCTGCCGATGTTGATGGGCTCGATGAAGTCGCTGTTCAGCACCATCTGCGTGCCGTGCAGGCAGTCGTCGATATACATGAAGCTGCGCGTCTGATTGCCGTCGCCCCAGATCTCGATGTCGTGCTGGCCGCTGAGTTTGGCGTTGATGACTTTGCGGCAGACGGCGGCGGGGGCTTTTTCGCGACCGCCGTCGTAGGTGCCGTGCGGGCCATAGACATTGTGGTAACGGCCGATACGGGCCTCGATGCCAAAGTCCTCACGGAAGTGCCGGCACATCCGCTCGCTGAAGAGTTTCTCCCAGCCGTAGCCGTCCTCGGGCATCGCGGGGTAGGCGTCCTCTTCCTTGAGAGCGGTGACGTTCGGGTCGCGCTGCTTGTCGGCGTTGTAAACGCAGGCGCTGGAGGAGAAGAAGAAGCGCTTGGCGCCGTGCTTTTTCGCTGCGAGCAGGAGGTGCGTATTGATCAGCACCGTGATCATGCAAAGCGCCTTGTTCAGCTCGATGAAACCCATCCCGCCCATGTCGGCGGCGAGGTTATAGACGGTGTCGTAGCCTTCGACGGCTTCATCGCAGGCGTCGAGGTGTTCGAGGTTCAGCACCCGGTTATCCACGTCATCAAACTTCTGGTACCACTCGGAGAAGGGCTTTTTGTCCACCGCGCGGAGATTCGTGTGGCCCTGGCGGCGGAGGTCTTTGATGAGGTGGCCGCCGATGAAACCGCCGGCGCCGCAAACGAGGATTTTTTTCATGTGGAGAGGATGAAGGAGTGGAGGTGGAAGTTAGAGGGCGGAGACATTCTCCGGCGCGGAGGCTTGTTCAAGCGGATATTTGCGCCAGCCGAGCAGCTGGCCGGCGATGCGCCAGACGAAGAGTGGATTGTTCACCAGATACCGCCGGGCCAGCCTCCGCGGCTGGGAGCAGAGGCGAAAAAACCACTCCAGTCCCGAACGCTGAATCCACCGCGGCGCCTGGCGCACCCGGCCGGAGTGGAAATCGAACGCCGCGCCGACGCCGAACATCAACGTCGTGTCCAGCTTCGGGAGATACTCCGCCATGAAGCGCTCCTGCTTCGGCGTGCTCAGCCCGACCCAGATGAGGTCCGGCTTTTTCTCCCGGACGAGCGCGGCGAGCGCAGTCTCCTCGTCGATCGTGAGCGGGCGAAAAGGCGGGCAATACGTGCCGCAGACCGTCACGCCAGGGAAGCGCGCCTCCAGCTTCGCCTGCAGCTCCTCCGCCACCCCCGGCGCGCCGCCGTAAAAGAAATGCCGGAAGGGCGTGGCCTGCGTGGCGGCGAAAATTTCCAGCATGAGGTCCGGGCCGTAAACGCGATCCACGAAGCTCCCGACCGCGCGTTTCCCCAGCCAGACGAGCGGCATGCCGTCGGTGGTGTTGAGAAACGCGCCATTCAGGATGCGCCGGAAGCCGGCATCGTCCTGCGCCTCGGTCACGCCATGCACGCCGGTCACGCAGACGTAGCCCTTCCGGCGCGCGCGCAATGCCTCCAGCACGGCCTCGGTCGCGATGGAAAGGTTCATCGCGCTCACGGAGACACCGAGGACGTTAAAGCGGGAAATCGTCATGGCTGGGTGGTCAAGGCGCGGAACGTAGGGGAGACGCCACGGCGTGACAAGATGCCGCCGCCGCACGCGTGATTTGCAACCGGCGCGTCATCTTATACAGTCCGCGCGATGTCCACCGAGACCGCCCAGCCAACCGCCCCGCCGGAATCCGAAATCACGTTTGGTGAAGTCATGGCGGGTTTCGGGAAATGGTGTGCGGCCAACGTCGGGGCGACTTTGCTCCTCGCCGGCAGTGTCGCGGCGATCGTCTATTTTTTTGGCTTCTTCTACTGCTTCAGAAACGGCGACGAAACCACTTGGCTCTGGGTGAGCCGGGCGTGGAACTCGGAGAACAATCAGGAACATTCGTGGTTCGTCCTGCCCATCGCCCTTTACCTTCTCTGGCATCACCGCGGAAAGATCCGCAAAGCGCGCAAGGAACCGTCCAACTGGGGACTGGCCTGGCTGCTCGGCGGCGTGCTGATGTTTGTCGCCGCAGTCCGCATGATCGACTCCCGGACCGCGGTCGTCTCGTTCCCGGTGATCATCTACGGCTGGGTGCTGTTCCTCTGGGGCCGCGAAGTCGCGCGCGTGTTCATTTTCCCGTGCCTCTTCATGCTCTTCATGGTGCCGGTCGGCGGATTCGTTCAGGGCACGGTGAGCTTGCAGTTGCTCGTCTCGGAGTCGGTCAAAGTGCTCTCCTCCTTCATCGGCGTCCGCGTCGAAACCATCGGCACTTCCCTGCGAGCCGTGGACGGAAGCTTTAATTTCGACATCGCCGAGGGCTGCAGCGGCATCCGCTCGCTCATGGCCATGATCACCCTGAGCGCGCTCTACGTGCATTTCACCCAGCGCGAAACGTGGAAGCAGTGGGCGATCTTTGCCAGTTCCGTCCTCTTCGCTTTGATTGGTAACGTCGGTCGGGTCTTCAGCGTGGTGGTCGTGGCCCGCTTCATCAACGAGAAGCTGGCGGGCGGCCTTTACCACGACTACTCAGGTTTCGTTTTCTTCCCGGTCGCCGTGGGGGCCATGCTTGGTTTTTCCAAATTGCTCAACACCAACTGGCGCGCGGTCGCCGCGGAAGCGGTGAAGCCCGAACGCCCCACTCCCGGCAGAAAAACCCGCGGCCCGATTTCGTATGACTACTAAGCGCGTCACCGTCCTCCTCGCCGTCCTGCTCGGGATGAGCGTGGTGTTTTTTCTGCCGAAGCATCACTTCCAGCCGCTCGGCATCGAACTGAAGCTGCCTGTCACCGTCGGCGAATGGACCGGCGAAGATCTCAAGATCACGGACGAGGAAATTTCCATTCTGGGGCCGGGGACCGAGTTTGCCCGCAAGGGCTACACGAATCGGCGCGGCGATCAGTTGCAGGTCACGATCGTCCTCTCCGGCCACGACATGAATACGAGCATCCACCGCCCGGAACGCTGTCTCGTGGCGCAAGGCTGGTCGCTGACCGCTTCACCGATGGTGCCCGTGCCCGTGCCCGAGCGCGGCCCTCTCGAGACGAAGGCGCTCAAGGTCATCAAAATGGTGAATCACGAAGGGCGGACGATCCCCTACACCAATTTGAACTACTATTGGTTCGTCGGCTGCACCGACACCACGGCCTCGCATTTCCAGCGCTGGCTCATCGACAAAGCCGACCGCCTCTTTCGCGGCTACAACCAGCGCTGGGCCTACTTTACGGTCGCCGCCACGGTCACGGAGAACCTCCAGCGCAATGGCCGCTCCGAAACCGAAACCGCCGCGATGGTCGAGGACTTCATCAAAGGCCTGGTGCCGCCGACGCATCTCTCGTCGGTGAAATTCGGCTCGTAGCCTACTTCGGCGGCGGCGGCGCTTCCACGACCTCGGCGACGACGGTCATCTCCCGCCCTTCGCGGACGATCCCGAGTTCCACTTTCGTGTTCAAGTCGGCCTCCGCGAGCAGCTCACGAAGCACGTAAACGTCGGTGATCCCCCGGCCATTGAAGCTGCGAATCACGTCGCGCTCGCGGAGCCCGGCACCGGCCGCTGGCGAACCCGGCAGCACCCCGAGCACGACCGCGCCGCGCGCGTCGGACAACCCGAACTGGCGCGCGAGCTCGGGCGTGAGTCCCTGCATCAGCACCCCGAGATAGCCGCGGACGATGCGCCCGGTTTTCAGCACGCTCTCCAGCGCGCGGCGCGCGACATTGGCGGGGATGGCGAAGCTGATGCCCAGCCACGCGCCTTCGCGTGAGGTGGAAAAAATCGCGCTGTTGATGCCAATGATTTCGCCCCGCAAATTGAGCAGCGGCCCGCCGGAGTTGCCCTGGTTCACGGCCGCGTCGGTCTGCAAAAACTCCACGCCGCTGTCGGCAAACGCGCGGCGGCCCTTGGCGCTGATGATGCCCTGCGTGACCGTCTCCTGCAGCCCGAACGGATTGCCCACCGCGAAAACCATCTGTCCCACGCGCACCGCGTCGCTGTCCCCGAGCGCCAGCGGCACGACGTTCGGCGCGTTGATTTTCAGCACCGCGATGTCGGTGACCTCGTCCGTGCCGATCATCTGCGCGGGCACCCGCCGGCCATCGGTCAGTTGCACCTCGATTTTCTCCATCCCGGCGATGACGTGGTGATTCGTGAGGATGTGCCCTTCCTTGGAAACGATGACCCCCGAGCCCTGCGCGTGCTGTCCACGCGCCTGGCCATTGCCGAAAAAAAGCTCCAGCGGATCCTGCGCTGGCGCGGCCCGCGAGGTGGTGATGCTCACGACCGACGGCACCACTGCGGCGACCAGCCGCGAGTATTCGGCGTCGAGCGCGGTGAGCACCTGCACGTCCTTCGGGTCGATGCGCAGTCCCTCGGCCGGCGTGTATTTTTTCGCGCCGGACGCGCCGGGCAGCGCGCCGCCATTGAGCCGGTGCCAGCGGTAAAAACCAAAGCCGACGAGCACGACGAGGAGGACGATGAAGAGCGAGCGGCGCATTTAGCTGACCTGTGAAAGCATGAGTTTGCGCCCTTCGGCAAGCACGCTGCGGTAGCGGGCATTTTCCGGCGCGGCGAGTTGCGGGTCGCGCTCGAAGAGGAGAAACGCGGCATTGCGGGCGAGGCGCATCAGCTCGTGATCGGCCAGCGGGTCGCCAAGCTTGAGCGGCGGCAGGCCGCTTTGCGCGGTGCCGAGAATGTCACCCGGACCGCGGATTTGCAGGTCGGCCTCGGCGATTTTGAAACCGTCGGAGGTCGCCTCGAGGATGCGGAGTTTCTCCAGCGCCGCGTCCTCCGCTTTCGCCGAACGCAGCAGGATGCAGTAGCTCTTGTGCTCGCCGCGCCCGATGCGCCCGCGGAGCTGGTGGAGCTGCGCGAGGCCAAAGCGCTCGGCGTTTTCGATGAGCATGATGTTCGCGTTGGGCACGTCGATGCCCACCTCGATGACGGTCGTGGCGATGAGCGCCTGCGACTCGCCGCGCCGGACGCGGCCCTGCTGCGGCCGGACGCGGCGCAGCGGCTGGGGGAGCTTGCT
>CAYQBV010000205.1:0-7968 GCA_964415705.1 uncultured Chthoniobacter sp.
CCTAAAGGCCGAGGCGCTGGCGAAGAAAGGGATCATCCGCGTGCTCGCGCCGCTGGTCAAAGCGCGCAAAGGTTTTCACACGGAGGTCGGCAAATGGGCGCAGCGCCAGGGCTTCGACGAGCTGCTGATTGACGGGAAATTTCATCCGGTCGAACCGTTTCCGAAGCTCGAACGCTTTCGCGAGCACACCATCGACGTGCTCGTCGGCGTGGCGCGGACGCCCTCGTCCGCGGATGTCGGGCGGTCGCCCCGACCGCCCGCCGGACGAGGCGTCCGGCAGACGAACGCGGACGGCGGCGTCCGCGCCACAGCGGAGCTGATCAAGCGCGCGATGCAGATCGGCCACGGCACGGCGAAGGTCATGGACGAGAAGAAACGTGTCACGGTATTGAGCACCGAGATGAGCTGCCCGACGTGCGGCGAATCCTTTGAGGAGCTGGATCCGCGGCTGTTCTCGTTCAACTCGCCGCACGGCTGGTGCGAGGAGTGCAAGGGCTTTGGCGAGGTGTGGAAGGCGACGGTCGATCCGAAGCTGGAGTCGCAGATCGAGATCGAGGTCGCGCAGGAGCGGCAGCATGAGCGACTGGAGGAAGGCGAGGCGGAAACGTGCGCCATTTGCGCGGGCGCGCGGCTCAACCGCGTCGCACGGCACGTGCGCGTGCTCGGGCGGACAATCGACGAATGTACCGAGCTGCCGGTCAGCGGCGCGCTGGAGTTGCTCGGTAAGCTGAAGTTTCCCAAAGAGCACCAGCCGATTGCGCAGGACATCCTGCCCGAGATCGAGCAGCGGTTGAATTTCATGGGCTCGGTGGGTCTCGACTACCTCGCGCTGAACCGCTCGGCGAAAACGCTGAGCGGCGGCGAGAGCCAGCGCATCCGGCTGGCCGCGCAGCTCGGCTCGAATCTTCGCGGCGTGCTCTATGTGCTCGACGAGCCGACCATCGGCCTGCACGCGCGCGACAACGCCGCGCTGCTCGACACGCTCGAAGCGCTCAAGCGCAAGGGCAACTCCGTGGTCATCGTGGAGCACGACGAGGACACCATGCGCCGCGCCGACACGATCATCGACCTCGGCCCCGGCGCGGGATCGCGCGGCGGTCAGGTCGTCGCGCAGGGCACGCTCGCGGAAATCCAGCTCATCGAGGCCTCGGCGACCGGCCGCTTTTTGCGCGAGCCGCTGAAACACCCGATCCGCGGCACCCGGCGTCCGCTGAAGGATGTGGACCGGTGGCTGGAGCTGAAGGGCGCGGATTTGCACAACCTCAAGAACGTCGATGTGCGCTTTCCGGTCGGGCGGCTGAGCGTGGTCAGCGGCATTTCCGGCTCGGGAAAAAGCACGCTCATGCGCGGGGTGTTGAAGCCCGCCGTGGCGGAGTTTGTGGCGCGCAAAGGGCGCAAGCTCACGGGCAAGGCGAAGCCGGTCGGCTATCGCGAACTGCTCGGCGCGGAGCATTTCGAGGCGGTGTACGAAGTGGACCAGTCGCCCATCGGCAAGACCTCGCGCTCCACGCCCGCGACTTACATCAAGGTCTTCGACGAAATCCGCGCGCTCTACGCGCAGATGCCAGTGGCGCGGATGCGCGGCTACACGCTGAGCCGCTTCTCTTTCAACAGCGAAGGCGGACGCTGCGACACCTGCCTCGGCCAGGGCACGATCAAGATCGAAATGAACTTCCTGCCGACCAGCTACGTGCCCTGCACCGAGTGCCACGGCTCGCGCTACGAAGCCTCCACGCTGGAGGTGCTCTACAACGAAAAAAGCATCGGCGACGTCATGGAAATGACCCTCGATCAGGCGGCGGAGTTCTTTGCGGCGCAGCCGAAAATCCAGCGCCCGCTCGCGCTGCTCTGCGACACCGGCCTCGGCTACCTCAAGCTCGGCCAGCCCAGCCCCACGCTCAGCGGCGGCGAGGCCCAGCGGCTCAAGCTGGTCAGCGAACTCACCCGCGGCATGGGCCGCTCGATCAACGCCAAGCTGCGCGAAAACCGCACCGCCAAATCCGTCCTCTACCTCCTCGAAGAACCGACCATCGGCCTGCACATGGCCGACGTGGCGGAGCTCCTCAAAGTCCTCCACCGCTTCGTCGATGACGGCAACACCGTCCTCGTCATCGAGCACAACCTCAGCCTCATCGCCGAGGCCGACTACCTCGTCGATATCGGCCCCGAAGCCGGCGCAGCCGGCGGCGAAGTCGTCGCCTACGGCACCCCCGAGGAAGTCGCCAGGAGCAAGCGCAGCCGAACCGCGCCATACCTGAGGGATGTGCTGAAATAGGAAATAGGCACCACGCGCGCGGAGCCGGAGCTCGTGAACTAAAATCGCTGAGGAAGCGCCGGACCTTGTGGTGCTCGCTGCGGGACACCGAAGCCGGCCTCCGTGAAATTCATCGCGAACCCGGCGTTGGAGTTGCTCGAAGCTTTTGAGGCGTTCCTGAGGATCCCGCCGACGGCCACTTTTGCGAATGGGCGATCATTTCGCCCGGATGAATGCCTGATAAAGCATGGACCTCAACAGAGCGGCGGAGGTGAACACCGATCCGCCGCTCGCTCTACGGCACCACCCCGCGATGCCCAAACCCTGCGCCAGTCCACGCGCGTGAAGTTTCTCAGCGCATCCTCGGCTGCTGGACTTTCCCAGCCCGCTTCACCTTCGTCTGATCCCCTACCGGTTGCAGGCCCTCACACAGCCGGGAGATTTCGGCTAAAGCCCCGCCTCTACCGAGACGACAGCGAGGCAAGCGACCTCAACCCTTGTCCATCGGGCGATTTTCTGACGCTCCGAGAATTTCTTACAATCCCTTAACAAATTTTTATTGTTTTCTGCTTGCAGAACGCCCGGAGATGAGGGAAATGAGCACGTCATGAAATTCTCCTCACCACAATTCCGTGTCCTCTCCGTGGCGTTTCTCTGCGCCATCACCCCTGTCAGCCAAGCACAAACAACGGCTACGACCGTTCCTGTGGGGTTCGTCACCCGCACTATCCCGGCGGCAACAAACAGTTCCACCCCGTCAAATACAACCGTTTCGGTACCACTTTACTCCACAGCCGACTACGTTTCGTCCGTCGCGACCATCGACAGTGCAAATCAGGTTTCTCTCACTGGCGCGGCTTGGACGGTTGGCCAGTTTTCCAATTCCTCGGCGCCCCGTCTCTTGCGTGTCAAATCCAGCACTGCTGTCCCGGCGAATGTTGGCAAATTTCTTCTCGTCTCTGCCAACACCACCAATCAGTTAACTGTTACTCTCCCCGCAGGGATAACTACCGTAAATTCTGAACTCAGCGTTGGCGATACTTGCGAGATAGTTCCAGCAAACACGCTTGGAAGTGTATTCGGAGCAGCCTCGAATCTCCCAAAGCTTACAGGGGGAGCCACCCCAGACGTTGCCGACAACGTCTTGCTTTGGGATGGTTCAACATGGCTCACTTATTTCTGGACGGGCACCTTGGGCACACCGAATAACATTTGGAAAAGGACGGGCAACATCGACAGGAGCAATACGATAATCTATCCGGATGAAGCTGCGTTTATCATCCGTCGCGATACGCTTAGCTCTGCGATACTCACGTTCATGGGCACGGTGCCATCGACTTCTGAGCGTACCGACATCGCAGCTTCCGGATCGACATTCATTTCCAATCGTTTCCCTGTCGACGCCACTCTCGGGGGGCTTGGGTTGCAAAATATATCCGGATGGCTCGCTGGTGCGACACCCGATGTGGCAGATAAGGTATATATTTGGGACGCCGCGTTGGCTACATGGGCCACTTATTTCTGGACCGGCACAGTGGGCACGCCTAACAATATTTGGAAAAAGACAGGCAACATTGACCGGAGTAGTACCCCAATCCCCGTCGGAACTGGGGTATTCGTTTCTCATGCTGGATCGGCTGTCACGCTTACCCAAGCACTCCCATACGTACCGTAATTTCCAATCTCAACTCCAAACCATCACAGACAATTATGAAGCTTCTAAAATCTCTCAGTCTTTCGGGTGCCTGCATGGCCGCACTCGTAACCCTATGCCAAGCAGCCCCACTTGTTACACTCAACATCGATTCCGGCTCTAGGTCGCTGCGTGATAACTTGGGTGTTCCCTTGACGGGCGGAAACCCTAGTTTGAATGGCGATGGTGCAATTCTCCAAATCGGCTATTACAGCACAGCGACAATTGTGGACAATTTTTCCGGAACGTTTATCCCGCTTACAGGTGCTGGGAGCCTATTTGGTGTCGTAACGACGATCGGAGACACTGCTTCAAATGAACCATTGGACGGCGAGATTTTCACGGATCCAATCAATCTGTTCGGTGGAACGAATGGCGGTGTGAATGATGGCTTGTTTCCTGCTCCAGGAACACCGCTTTCAATCCGACTATTTAACAGCACGACCCTTGGGGGCGCGACGTTCACTGAGTCGATTTCCAATGACCTTTGGCTTTGGCAGACTCCTGCAAACGCGCCCAGCCAACCCATTATTAACTTGTTTTTGGGAAGCGCTGGGTTGACCGCAAAGAGCGGTGCAAACGTTTCTTCGCCAAGCGCAAATGTTGGAACGAATACACCCGTCGTTCCCGAGCCCACCTCGGCTGCGCTCGTGATGGTCGGCTTGCTCTCCTTCGCTGCCCGGCGGCGGCGGCAGGCCAACTGATCCCTCAGTTCAGTCACATCTTCGCGAAGGCAAGCCTCACGGCTTGCCTTCGTGCTTTGCGGACGTAACGTCGGCAGGCCATGCCCCAGTTCAAATATGTCGCCCGGAAGTCGGATGGAGCGCTGATCGACGGCGTATTGACCTGCAGCGATCGAGGGGCAGCGATCCGTGAGGTGGAGCGCCAGGGCGGAGTGCCAATCAAGATCGAAGCGGTTGGGAGTGATGCCTCCGCGGGCAACAGCCCGACCTCGACGACACCACAGCGGAGTTCGGAGCCGACGAAGGAATCAAGTGCCGTGGCGAAGGTCACCACTCCGAGTCTGGCTACCGGCGTGGTGACTTCTCTCTCGCACACCCACCAGCACCTTTTCACCGAGCAACTCGCCCATTTGCTCACTGCGGGAATGACGCTCGATGAAGCGCTCGGCGTACTGGAAAAGCGCCTCAAACATCCCAAGCTCCACGGCATTTCGCACGGCCTGCACCGCGCGCTGGTGGACGGTCGCAGCCTCTCGCAGGCGCTCCGCGATTACCCGCGCATCTTTTCGCCGCTCTACGTGAATCTCGTCTCCGCCGGCGAGGCCAGCGGCGCACTCCCGGAAATCCTCAAGCGCCTCGTCCGACATCTCGCCGACGTGAAGTCGCTGCGCGACCGCGTTTCGCAGGCGCTGCTTTACCCGGCCGTTCTCGTGGTCGCGGGCACGGGATTGATCATCGTTTTCATGACCGTGATGGTCCCGAAGCTGATGACCTTTTTCAAAGGCACCGGCCAGCCACTGCCCCCCGCGACCCAGCTCTTGGTCAGCGCGAACTACGTGATCGTCCACTACTGGTGGGCCGCCGTGATTGCCGGCGCGGTGGCCTACGGCGCGTGGAAAACCTTCACCGCCAGCGCCGAGGGCCGCCGCGCGTGGGACTACTTCACCTGGCGCATCCCCCTTTACAGCCGGATCATCCGCTACCGGTTTTACGCGCAGTTTGCCCGCACCCTCGGCACGCTCATGGAAAACGGCGTGACCCTCCTGCGTTCATTGGAACTGCTGGAGGAAATCTCCGGGAACGAATACGTGCGCCTTCGCATGGTCGCGGTGCGCAAGGCCGTGGTCGATGGTGCCACGCTGTCCGTGGCCCTCGGCGAGCAGGGAATTTTTCCCGAACTGTTCATCGACATGATGGCGGTCGGCGAGCAGACGGGGAAATTCGGCGGCACCATGCAGATGATCGCCGATGTCTATGAGCGCGAACTCGACCAGCAGATCCAAGTCGTCTCCACCCTCATCCCGCCCCTCGTCATGATCGTCATCGCGGCGGTCGTGGGCTTGGTCGTCTATGGCATCATGAGCGCGGTCTTTGGCCTCACCTCCGGCTTGCGCGGCCAGGTGCGTTAGGATAAAGGACGCGCGTTAAGAAACTTTCCGTCGCGCCCGTTGTTCATCCCGCGCTCCGCGTTGCCTTTGAAAACACCCCACTCCATAGCCGCCAGCCCGACCTTGCAGGTGTGCCCTCCGGAGCGCCGTCATCCAGAGCGCAGTTCTGTGCGGAGCGGCCACCGCAACGCCCCCGAACGGACCCTCGCTTTCGTCCTCTGCGCCATCCTCGCACTCCTCTGCGCGCCGCCCGCTGGGCGCGCCCAGGAACTCCGCGAGCAGCCCACACCGTTCTCCGTCTGGCTGGATTTTCGCGCACTCGCCTCGGCCAACCCGCCGCGTGTGGCGCTCCCGATCTGGCTCGCCTCGCTCCGCACGGAGCGTGTCGCGGCCGACGAAAACGGGCCGTCCAAAACCATCTACCGCCTGCATTTCCGCCGGGTCGGCGATCTCAATGGCTCCCTCCAGTTCCGGCTGTTTTTCGACGATCAAAAAGATGCCGCACCCAAGATCACGGGCTGGTCTGAAACGGGCGCGGCGGTTTTTGGGCACGGCCCCTTTGGGACCGGCCTTGGCCTGCCGAATTCAGAAAACCTCGCGCTCCCGATGGCCGGCGTGGACTACATCGACATCATCACCAACGGCGACGGCAGCAATATCCGCGGCATCTTTCTCGCCTCGCTGAAGCGCGCCGAGGTCCAGCACGCGCTCGACTACGAAGCCCCCGCCGCCTTGGCCGACGCCTTCGACAATTTTCCGACCGCCACACCGAAGACGGATGACTTGAGCCTCTACGGCCGGGTGAAAGCCTCGCTCGATCCCGGCGCAACCAAGCTCACCCCGCGCGCCGAACCCGACAGCATGTGGGAATTCGAACTGCAGGCGCCGCCCCTCGGCGCGCTCGTGACCTTCGAGGTGCTCGACGCCGACCTGCACGCGCCGCCCGAAATCATCGTCAACGACCGTCCGCTCGGCGGCGCCGCCGTCCATCAGCCCGACCTTGCTGATCCGGCCTACATCGGCCTCGTCCGCCCACTCGAGCCCGATATGCGATTTCACTACGCCGGCTGGCTGCGGGCACAAAGAGCGATCCCCGGCTCGGCTCTCCGCGCCGGTCTGAACAAGATCGTGATCCGCCTCCATGGCGACTCCGGCCCCGTCGCCGTGCGCGCCGTGGAACTCCAACTCAAATACAACTCACCCTCGCTCGACTACACCCTCGCTCCCGACAAACCATGAAAACCGCCATGAAAAAATCTCAGCGCAAAAACGCCGCCTTCACCCTTTTGGAAATCATGCTCGTCGTGCTCATCATCGGGCTGCTCATCGGCATGGGTGTCCAGATGATGGGAGGCCGGATCGAGGAGGCAAAAATCGTCCGCGCCCGTGGCGATATCGAGCAGTTGAAGACCGGCCTCATCATGTATAGCAGCTCTGCCGGCAGCTACCCGACCACCGAACAGGGACTGAAAGCGCTCCTCACGAAGCCAGAGGGCGTCCGCAATTGGCGTCAGCAAGTCGAATCTCCGGGCCGGTTGGTCGATCCGTGGAATAAGGATTACCTCTACGTCTTTCCCGGCACTCGCAATCCCAAATCATTCGACATTTTTTCCCCCGGTCCGGACATGCTCCCCAACACGGCGGACGATATTGGAAACTGGGAAAGCGCGCCCAATTAACGAAGCCTGGCTGGAACGCCCGGTTCGACCTCCTGCGGCGCGGCGATGCTGCGAATCCGGCGGCGTCCTCCCGACAAATCGCCGACTGGAGCCGGGGCACCATTAGTCGCTGGTACCTGACCGGAAACCACCGGAGCAACGCCGCCTGGCGATCCTCCCGGACGAGGCAGACCAACAGTGCGCTGCCGCCCATCGTCCTGAGATGGCGGAACGGGGCCGCCGCTCACGGTAACCGGATTCACGGTCACGGGTGGTGGAGGCGCTCCCGGAG
>CAYQBV010000206.1:0-7924 GCA_964415705.1 uncultured Chthoniobacter sp.
GGGGGGGGGGGGGGGGGGGGGGGGGGGGGGGGGGTGGGGGGTTGGGGGGAAAGTATGGGGATGTTTTTACAATGCCGATCCGGTTTGCGGACAAAGCGGATCGGCATGGAAAGTAGCTTGGACTTTAGTCCCAAGTGCGGGGCCATGGTCGCCGGTGAAGGCTCCGACTTTGGACTGAAGTCCAAGCTACTTTGGGGCGGAGCGCCGAAAGCGACGCGGTGGAAAAAGGCGTGACGGAGGAAGTGGCTGGCGTCCGCAGGGGCGCTTCGCGCATGGTGCCGGGCTGATGAACCTCGCGCTCTACGGCGGCACTTTCGATCCCGTCCACCACGGGCATCTCATCCTCGCCCGCGAGGCGCTGGAGCAGCTCGCTCTGGAGCGGGTGTTTTTCATTCCGGCGGGGCTTTCGCCGCACAAACTGGCGCGCACGCCGGCACCCGCCGCGCTCCGCCACGCGATGCTCGTGGCCGCGCTGGCGGACGAGCCGCATTTTGCGCTGGATGACGCGGAGCTGCACGCGCCCGGCCCGAATTTCGCGATCGAGACCGTGGAGCGCTACGCGGCGGAGTTCCCCGGCGCGCGGCTCCACTACCTGATCGGCGCGGACAATCTCCGCGAACTCCACACCTGGCGGCGGATCGAGGAGCTGCGGCAGCGGGTGCAGTTCGTGGTCTTTGGGCGCAAGGCGGACGCGGTGGAGGAGGCGCACGGTTTCCCCGAGGTGCCGCGGCGGATCGACATCTCGGCCACGGAGATTCGCGCGCGGGTTGCACGCGGCGCTTCGATTCGCTATCTCCTGCCGGAGCCGGTCCGCACGATCATCACCGAACACCACCTTTACCAGGAACCATCCCATTAAATCCGACCAACTCGCCCGCCTCTGCGCGCAATACGCCGCCGACAAAAAAGCCGAAGACATCATCGCCCTTGATCTTCGCGGCATCTCCACGTTCACGGATTTTTTCGTGATCTGCACGGGCACGTCGGAGCCGCATTTGAAGGCGATCGCGAGTGAGCTGCAGGCCAAGCTGAAGGAGAAGCACGGGGTGACGCCGACCGACGTGGATGGCTACCCGACGAGCCAGTGGGTGATCGCGGATTACTCGGATGTCATTGTCCACATTTTCCACCCCGAGAAGCGCGCCCTCTACAGCCTCGAAGACCTCTGGAGCGACGCCCCGCGGCTGAAGCTGAAGCTGTAAGGCGCGCGGGGTTTGGCACCGCTTCCGCTTTGACGGAGGTTTCGTGCGGGCGTTTCCGGAGGTTTGACGCCTCTCCGCTTCGGTGGGACACTCGCGCGTTCCCTGCCCCTCCGCTTTATGAAACGTCTGCCGCTTTACCTCCTCCTCGCCAGCAGCCTCGTCCCGGTCCGCGCCGCGGCTCCGGCGAACCCCGCGGCGGAGCGCATCCGCGAGGGCGAGGTGAAGCAGACCCAGCTCCGCAACGAAGCGCAGCAACTCGTGGAGCAGCTCGACGGGATGATCGGCGAATACGAGCGCAACGGGCTCGCGGGCGAGGATGCAAAGACGGTGGCGGCCTTGCGCGAAGCGGTGGCGAAGCTGAGCGGCCCGGACATGAAGCAGGTCGGGGAGCTGCTGGAAAAGGCGCGCGTCACCACGGACGCGGGCACGGCGAAAAAGGAGGTGAGCGCGGCCTACACCGCGCAGAAGGCGCTCATCGCGCAGATGAAAAAGCTGCTCGCGGATCACCTGCGCAATCAGCAGGCGCTGGAGCTGGCGCAGCAGCTCACGCAGCTCGCCGACCGGCAGGCGACGAATTTGCAGAATGGCATCTCGCTCGGCCAGTGGACGGGCGGACGGAAGCCGGAGAATTTCGAGGCGGCGATGCAGGCGAACATGCAGGGCCAGCAGAGCGAGCAGGCGTCCATCGCCGCGGAGATGAAGGCGATCGCGGAGAGCGTCGGGAAGTTTGCCCGGGATCCGGCGAACGCGGCGCTGGCCGAGCGTTTTCAAAAAGGCGTGGAGGCGCTGCAAAAGGTGCTGCCCAACGCCGAGGGCGCGGCGGAGTCGCTGAAACAGGCGCAGCTTTTCAAGGCGGTGACGGAGGAAAAGGTGACGCGCGATGCGCTGCGCAAGCTGGCCCGTGAGATCGCGCCGGCGCAGGATCATTCGGAGGCGTTGCGCGCCGCGGAACGGGAGCTGGCGAAGCTGATCGAGGATCAGAAGGAGATCGCCAAGCAGGCGGCGAAGACGGTGGGGGAAAAGGATTTCGACAAGTGGCTGGACCAGCAGATCGAGAGCAAGCAGGTGGACCCAAAGCTGGCGAAGCTCCCGCGCGAGCAGCTCCAACAGAACAAGGATTTGCAGAAGCGCTTTCAGGATCAGCGCGCCGGGCGGCCCAATGAGCTGGCGCCGCTGGAGGACCGTCAGGGCGATCTCGCGGGGAAGAACGATGACGCCGCGCAGAAGCTGGAGGGGGCCGCGCCCGCGGCGGCAGAGAATTTGAAAACCGCGCACGAGAAGATGCAGGAGGCGCGCGCCGCGATGACCGAGAAGAACGGCGAGGCCGCCGCGAAGAACACGCGGGAAGCGCTGGGCGCGATGCAGGCGGCGGCGGCCAAGGTGCAGCAGGAAATCGCCAAGGCCGACGCCGCGGCGGGGAAGAGCGGCGATCCGGCGAAAGACCTGGCCCAGCTCAAGAACGACTTTCACGAACTCGCGAAACAGGAAGCCGCCGCGGCGCAAAACCCGGACAAGTCCGGGCAGGCCGCGCTCGCGGAGAAGGCGGCGCAACTCGCCCAGCAGGCCGCGAACGCCGCGCCGCAAGCCGCCCAAGCCGCGAAGCAGGCGGCCGCCAACGCCCAAAAAGCCGCGCAGGCCGCGCAGGCGAATCAGCCCGCCGCCGCAGCCGCCGCGCAGCAGGCCGCGGCGCAGCAACTCGCGGAGGCCGAGAAGCAGGTCGGCGAAGAACTCGCGGAAGTGCAGGCGGAGCAGCAAGTCCTGGCCGCCGCCGAGAAAGCCGCCGCCGAACTCGCGGGGATCATCATCGCCGAGCAAAAGCTGGAGATGGAGACGGCGAAAGGCGCGGCTCTCGTGGCCGCCAAGAAGAGCGCACCCGCGGCCGCTTTCCAGGGCCAGGCCGCCCGCCAGCAGGAGCTGCGGATGAAGACCGACTCATTCAAGAACACGCTGCCGACGGAACTCGCCGCCGCCGCGCCCGCGCTCGGCGAGGCCGGCACCGCGATGGACGAGGCCCGCACGCAGCTCGAGAAACTCGACGGCGCACTCGCGAAAGCCGCGGAACGCAAGGCGCTCGCCGCACTCTACCGCGCGCAGAAAGCGTTCGGGCAGATCGCCGACGAGGCCGGGGAGGAGCTCGCCATGGATAACGCGGCGCAGGAGGCCAATGCCCAGCAGCAGGCCCAGGCGCAGCTCGCCCAGGCGCAGGCCGCCACGGCCCAGGCGCAGCAGGATTTGCAGAAAGCGGAAGCCGCCCAGGCCGCCGCAGCCCAAGCCGCGCAGGCGGGCGACAAAGCAGGCGCGCAGAAGGCCGCGCAGCAGGCGGCTCAGGCTTCCCAGAAAGCCGCCGGCGAACTCGCGCAGGCCGCGCAAAAAGCCGGGCAGGCCGCCGCCCAGGCAACTCCCGGCAACGAGGCCGCCCAGGAAGCCGCCCAGCAGGCGGAGCAAGCCGCCGCAGAAGCCGCCGCGCAAGCCGCCGCCGAAAACGCGCCCGCTGCCGCCGCCCAGGCCGCCGCCGCTCAGGCTGCGATGGCGCAGGCGCAGGCTGCGATGGCCGCGGCCCAGTCCGGACTCAGCGAAGCCAGCGCCCCGCCCATGCCCGGAGAAGGTCAGGGTGAAGGACAAGGCGAGGGGAAAGGCGAGGGGAAGGGTGAGGGGAAGGGTGAGGGGAAGGGTGAGGGGAAGGGTGAAGGAAAGGGTGAAGGAAAGGGTGAGGGCAAAGGCGAAGGAAAGGGTGAAGGGAAGGGCAAAGGCAAAGGCAAGGGCATGGCCAAGGGGCCGGGCAAAGGCGGACCGGGCCAACCCGGCGAGCCGGGCGGGGAACCCGGCAGCGGCGCGGAAAAATACGAGCCGGGGGCCACGGGCGAAGGCGTGCAAGTGGGCGCGCGCAAGACGGCTCCGAAGAAGGCCTCCTTCGCCGCGCTCCCGCCCCGGGAGCGGGCCGTGATCGAGCAGTCCCAATCCGAAAAATATCCCGAAGAGTACGGCGCGCAGGTCGAGCAATACCTCCTCAACCTCGCGAACGAAAGCAGCGCGAAGAAGTAAACACCGCCCGGAGCGGCTGATTGAACCGCGCTTTTTTCCTCCCCCCTCAGCTCGCGTAAAACCGCTGGGAAACGGCGCGGCTGATCGGCCAGCAACAGATGAGCAGTGCCGCGGCCAGGGAGGCCGGCCCGCTGCCGACGGCGGCGCAAAACGCGGTCTGGGTAAGCAGCAGCAGGCGAATCAACTGACCGATGACCGGCGGGACCGGCGCGGACGAATCGCTCGCGAGGTGCAGAGCCGCGGCGACTGCGTTGAAAACAGCAACGCTGAAAATCGCCGCGGTGCTCCAGAAGGTGCTGCCCTGCATCTGGGCGAAAAACTCCGAGACGCCGCCCGACGGCACGGGCACCGGCATCTGGAGCTGGCTGAGGAAGAGGATCGAGCCGCTGAGCAGCACGAGCGCGGGGAGCCACTTCGCCAGCGGGGGCGATTGCGCTTTCGTCTCAAAGCGCGCGAGGTGGGTGATCGCCGCGATGTAGAGCGTGACGAGGCCGCCGGCGATGAGCAGCGGATCCAGCCGACCGGTGGCGAGCAGCCGCCAGAGCAGCTCGGGGTGCGGAGCCGCAGCCGCGCCGAGCAGCACGCTCAGCCCGCGGCACACGCCCATGTTCAGCGCTCCGATGACCGGGAGGTGTTTGGTGACGTGGTTGTAAAGCCCGACCGCAGCGACGATCGCCAGCGCGACCGTGAGCGCGGGCGCGCCCAGTTTTGCCGCCAGCAATAACCCAACGCCCACCAGCACGGCGGCGACGGTCGCGACGGCACACGGACTCGCCGCGCCACTCGGCAGCGGGCGCTTCGGACGCTCCACACGGTCCTCGGCCAGATCGGCGAGATCGTTGTCGAGCAGGCCCGCTGCGTAAAAGCACACGCTCGCGCCGAGGGCGAAAAAAACCTGCTGCTCAAACGCCCCGTAAGCGGCCAGCACATAGCCGACGAAGGGATCGCCGGGGACGGTGAAAAGATTCGGTGCGCGGACGAGTTGGAGCCAGGTGCGAAAGGCGGAAGGCATGAAAAAACGTGAATCGTGAGCGGTGAGGAAAAAGTGGACGCGGGTCCGATTGGCGGCAGGGGGTGTCCAACCACGGATGGCGGCGAGGATGTAGTCGCCCCGGGGCCGTCACGTCCAGCCCGCGCGCTCCGACTCATCCACCGGGATGAGGCCGCCCCTTGCACCCCGAACTGCTGCGAGCAAAGGAGGAATAAGCGGTGCCCGTTCTAACCGCCGGCCCCGGCCGCTCACGCCGGGCGGGTGGCCCGGCCGCTGACCCACTTGCCTTTGCGGACGAGCCGCCCGATGACCAGCCCGGCGCGCTGGAAGGCGGTGACGACTTCGGCTTCCTGCTCGCGCAGGACTCCGGAGAAGATCAGCTGCCCTCCGGGGGCGACGGCGGCGGCGATCTTCGGAGCGACTTGGACGAGGAGACCGCTGAAGAGATTTGCGGCCACGACGGGCCAGGTCCGCGCGGACTGCCACACGGTCACGTCGAGGCGTTTCACAGTGACGCCAGTGACGCCGTTGAGGAGCACGTTTTCCCTGGCCGTGCGCACGGCGTGGGGGTCGAAGTCACCGGCCTCGGCGCGGCGCGCTCCGAGCAGGCGGGCGGCGATGGCGAGGATGCCGCTGCCGCAGCCGAGGTCGAGCAGTTCCCAGGGCGAGCCGGCGAGTTCCGCGCTGACGTCGGCGAGGAAGCGCAGGCAGGTGGAGGTGGTGGCGTGGTCGCCGGTGCCAAAGGCCATGCCGGCGGGAATGACGAGCGTGTGCCGGGACGCGAACGTTTTCGCCAGAGCCGCGCGCTCCCGCACGCTGGCGACGACGAGGAGCCGGTCGCGCACGCGGATCGGAGCCCGCGTTTCCCCACTCACGGCGCGCGGCGCTCTCTGCAAGCTGACGGACCCGCCAAACGCGCGGCGGAGTTTTTCGGCCTGGGTCCGGGTGAGCGCGAAGGCTTCGAGGCGGATGGTCTTGGCCCCGGCCAGTTCGGTGATGGCGAGGCGGTCGCGCACGCCGGCGAGCCGATCCCACCAGGCGTCCTCCCACTGGGCGGCGCTGAGTTTCCGCCAGACGTGGAGCTGGCTGGGGGGACGTGGAAGGCGGCGGGCGGTGGGCTTTGCTGGCATCGGGGCAGTTTATGAATCAGGGAGCGCGGCGGCAATCACGATGCCTCCGGGTGCCGGTGGCATCCGCGCTGCTTGTCGGTAGGCGAAATGACCCGCACTTTGGAACCTCGCGCGATCTCGTATCGGGACGACCGTGCAGCCGGGTCGGCGGTGGATGTGGATGCCGCGAGCTATGGCGCTCCCGAGGCATCGGAGAAAAAGCCGGGCGTGCTGCCCACGCCACCGGAGGGCTCGCTGCCGGGTGGAAACGGCCAGCAAATCAAGGTTTTGCTGCTCGATGACGACAAAGACTTCCGGGAGGTAATCAGCCTCTCGCTGGTCTCAAACTACCACCTGGTGACGGAGGCGCCCAACGGCGTGGAGGGTCTCCGCGCGGTGATGAAGGACACCTTTGACCTGATCATCTGCGACATGATGATGCCGAAGCTGGGCGGCGAGATGTTTTACTGGGCAGTGACGCGGGTGCGACCGGCGGCGCGGCTGCGGTTTATTTTCGTCACGGGGCACAAAAACGACCCAAAGGTGCAGCATTTTTTCGAGCGGATCCACGCCACGGTGCTCTACAAGCCGTTCACGATCGAAGCGCTCCACGCGGCGAACAGGGAAGTGAATCGCAAACTCCGTTGAGGCCGACCCCGGACGCCCCGATCGGCTAAGGGCGATGATCTTTCTGGCGGAAATCGCCGCGCAAACCGCTGGCAAGCAACCCCAGACCGGTGCCGGCGATGGCCCCGAATGGCCCAAAGAAAAGTGCCAAGATCAGGACGCGCGAAACCTTTACCCCCAGCGGCACGGGCGCACCCGGCTCCACGACTTCGGTCACGGGCACGGGGAAGGGTAGCAGATGGGTCTCGCGGCTGGTGGGGCCGAGCACGGTGAAAAGCATGTAGGTTTCCGCAAGGATGAAACCAGCGATGGCAAAAGGTTTGGCGAGGTTGCGTCCGGGCATGGCTCGTGGATTAGAACCGCTGCCTGCGGGGGTGTCGAGCGTGCCGAGGCGGAAGAAACATCGCAGCGGCGGCAAAGATTGTGCTAAGGGATTGGCCGACATTTTTCCGCCATGAAACTCCGTCCTCGCTCCACGTTACTCCCGCTCGTCCTTGGATTGGTCGCGTGCACCCACACGCCACCCGGGACTTCGGTGCAGGTCGCGCTGGCAAAAAAAGCCGAGTTGGTCCGCCTGCCAGGGCCGCCTCCGGGAGATCTGGCGGGAGCGATGCCCGTCGGGGGGCTGCCGATCATCGAACCGGAACTGCCGGGAACGAGCGCCGTCGAGCGCGTGGGCGAGGCCTTTTCGCGCGGGCAGTTTTGCATGGAGGCGGGGAAAGATGCGGAGGCGATCACCGCCTTTCAGGAAACGGTCAAGATCGATCCCGGCTTCACCGAAGCCTGGCAGCATCTGGCGATTCTCTACGCCAAGGTGGGGCAGGAGAAAAAGTCGCTGGATGCCTATCATCGCGCGAAAAAAGTGGCGCAGCACTAGCCGGAATCCGCGTCCGCGGATTGGCTGCCTTACTAGGATTTGAACCTAGACAAAACGATTCAGAGTCGTTTGTGCT
>CAYQBV010000207.1:0-7863 GCA_964415705.1 uncultured Chthoniobacter sp.
TTTGTGCCGTGGGAGCGGCACGATGCGATGAAGCGGCAGTTTTCGCTGCTCATGGGGCAGAAGAATTCGCTGTGGTGGGATCTGCCGGCGCGGGAGTCGCTGGAGCTGAACCGGGCGATCTACGGGATCGAAAAGCCGGCCTTCACGAAGATCGTGGGCGACCTGACGGAGTTGCTCGATTGCGCGGACAAGCTGGACGTGATGGTGCGGGAGCTTTCGCTCGGCGAGCGCATGAAGATGGAGCTGATCTCCGCGCTCCTCCACTCGCCGCGCGTGCTTTTCCTCGATGAACCGACGATCGGGCTGGATGTGACGAGCCAGAAAAAAGTGCGCGAGTTTCTCCGCACCTACAACGCCGGCCAGCGCATCGTGACGATGCTGACGAGCCACTACATGCAGGACATCGAGGAGCTGTGCCAGCGGGTGATCATCATCGACAATGGACGCATCTTTTTCGACGGCCCGCTGAGCGCGATCATCGACCGCTTTGCCACGCACAAGATCATCGGGCTGACGTTTGCGGACGTGACGGATTTCGACTTCACGGCCTTCGGGGAAATCGTGGAGCGCACCCCGGCGAGCGTGCGCCTGCGGGTCTTGCGCGCGCGGGTGACGGAGGTGTGCCGCGAGGTTTTGGGGACGTGCCAGGTCACGGACATCAACGTGCAGGAGCCGCCGGTCGAGGAGGTGATCCGGCAGCTTTTCCGCGAGCAGGTGGAAAAGGCCGGGGCGGAGGCGGAGGGTGGCGGCTAGTTGCGGCGCAGCGCGGCCTTCAAATCCAGCGCGTAGGATGGGTTCACCTCGAAACGTGAGGTCGCGCAGGTCGCGGCGTTGACGCGTTCGGCGTGGGGAAAAACTTCCACGTAACCCACTTCGCAGAGGCCATTGAGGATGTCGGCGAGTTCCTCCGTGTCGATGTGGGTCGCGCCGTGAATTTCCGCGCCGGTGCTGCCGACCGAGTAGTCGATGGCCCGCAGGACGGCCTGCTCGCGACCGCTGAGTTTGATCTGTTTCATGGGGCGGAAGTTGAAGTCGGAGGCGGCGGTCTTTTCGCGCCCGCGAAAGTTGAACGGGCGCTCCGGGCGATGCAATGGGCAACTCCCGCTTGCTCATCGGGCGGACGGTCGTAGCAGTATGGCATGAGCACGACGAACTCCCACTCGGCGAAGATCATCAATCACGCGGAGGGCCTCGGGATACCCTGCGCGGAAACGGTACGGCAGCGGGCGCGCGAGCTGGCGCAGATCGATGGGCGAACGGAGTTCAATGAGAACGACTGGCGCGCGGCGAAGCGCGAATTGCACGGTGGGCACACCGCGAACGATACCAACGGCGAGGCGGATTTCTCCGAGATGATTTCCGAGCACGACATGGTGGCGAGTTCGCTCGGCCACCACGCAGCGCGGATCGGTTTCGACGACGAGGAAAGCGTGGGCCAGGAACTCATCGCCGAAGGCATGGATGAAGCCGAGCACGAGCAAATGCTCGCGGCGCGGCGGGCGCGGGATGCCGAGGATGCGGACGAGGAGGCGTGAACGGTGAGCGGTGAGCGACGGAACGCGTCGCCGTTCACGAATCACGATTCACAACCGCGCGCCCTTCTGCTTTCTCTACCGGCGTGCCCGACGACTTCAGCAGCAAAACCCTCGACTCCCCGGCGACGCCTTTCGACATCTCGCTGCGACCGCCGATGTTCAGCGAGTTCGCCGGGCAGGACAAAGTCTGCGACCGGCTGGAACTCATGGTGCAGGCCGCGCAGCAGCGGGGCGACGTGCTCGAGCACATCCTCCTGAGCGGCCCGCCGGGTTTGGGCAAAACCACGCTCGCCTACATCCTCGCGCACGCCATGGGTGTGAACATCAAGAACACCAGCGGCCCGACCATCGAAAAGGCCGGCGACCTCGCGGGCCTGCTGACCACGCTGGAGCGCGGCGACGTGCTTTTCATCGACGAAATCCACCGCCTCCAGCCCGCCATCGAGGAATACCTCTACCCAGCGATGGAGGACTACAAACTCGACATCATCATCGACCAGGGGCCGAACGCGCGCAGCATCCCGCTCAATCTCCCGCGCTTCACGCTCATCGGCGCGACCACCCGCGCCGGCATGCTCAGCGCGCCGCTGCGCACCCGCTTCGGGATGAATTGCCGGCTCGACTACTACACCGCCGACGAGCTGCAAAAAATCGTCCAGCGCAGCGCCGGGCTCATCGGCCTGCCCATCGACGACGCCGGCGCGCTGGAAATCGCCGCCCGCAGCCGCGGCACCCCGCGCATCGCGAACAACCTGCTCCGTTGGGTACGCGACTTTGCCCAGGTCCGCGCTGGCAACCGCGTGAACCGCGAAGTGGCCGATCAGGCGCTGACCATGCTCGACATCGACGCCGACGGTTTCGACGAAATGGACAAGCGCCTGCTCGAAGCGCTGATCCATAAGTTTGGCGGCGGGCCGGTCGGGCTGAACTCCCTCGCCGTGGCCGTGGGCGACGACGCCGGCACGCTTGAAGACGTGCATGAGCCGTATCTCATCATGCAGGGCTACATCAAACGCACCCCACAAGGCCGCGTCGCCATGCCGCTCGCCTACAAAAAGCTCGGCGCCACGATGCCGAAGCGTGAGGGCGATTTGTTTGGCGCTTGAGCACGCCTTAGCCTTTCCACACTTGCTCACCACATCCTCATGAAACCACGCCTCCACTCCTACCTCGCCCCATTCCTCGCTGCGCTGCTGTTCGGTCACACGCCAGGGTGGGCCGCGCCGAAAGGCGGGCCGATCGATCTTACCAAGACCAAGCCGGACAAGACCAACAACGACTATAACCTCGGGCCGACCGGGGCGCTGGGCTGGATGTATGTCGAGAGTGGGATGACGGAAGCGGCCCGGCAGATTTTGATTACCAAGGTCGAGAAGGGTTCACCCGCGGATGGCAAGCTGCAGGAGGGTGACGTGATCCTTGGCGTCTTTGGTCAGCCTTTCACCGCGGATGCGCGCCGGACTTTCGGCCTGGCCATCGGCCGTGCCGAGGCAGCGGATGGCGTGCTGCCGCTGACCGTGTGGCGCAGCAACAAGACCGAGGCCGTGAGCCTCAAGCTCCAGGTCATGGGTGCCTACAGCGAGACTTCGCCTTACAACTGTCCCAAGGCGAAGAAGATCCTGGAGCAGGGTCTGGCCGTGATCGCGAAGAACATCGGGAAGGATGGCCGCTTTCACATCAATGAGCTGGCGCTGCTGGCCTCCGGGCAACCCGAATACCTCGACATCGTGCGCAAGCGCGCGCAGGAAGTGGCTGCGGGCACACCCAATGGCGAGGAGCTGTGGAGCAAGTCCAACCACGGTGGCATGCATGCCTGGGGGCATGGCTACAGCAATCTCTTCCTCTGCGAGTATTACCTCGCGACCTGCGACAAAAGTGTCCTGCCAGCCATTCGTTCCTACACCACCACGATCGCGCGCGGGCAGGGGCGCTTCGGCACGTGGGGACATGGGTATGTCCCGCCCCTGAAGGACGGCAAGCTACACGGTCCGGTCCCGCCTTACGGTCCGGTAAATGCCTCCGGCCTGCCTTGCTTTGTCTCCATCATTCTCGCGCTGAAATGTGGCATCGAAGACCCCGAACTGCTGCCCGCCATCGACCGGGCCAACCAGTTCTTCGGTTACTACAGCGGCAAAGGCTCGATTCCTTACGGCGAGCACCGCCCCGGCCCCGTCCACGACGACAACGGCAAGAGCAGCATGACCGCCGTGGCCTTTAGCCTCGAAGGTCGCAAGCCGGAAGCACAGTTCTTTTCCAAGATGGTCACGGCCTCCTACGAGTCGCGCGAATGGGGACATACCGGCAATGGCTTCAGCTACCTCTGGGGACCCATCGCGGCGAACTGCGGCGGCCCCAAAGCCATGGCTGCCTTTATGAAGGAACTCCGCTGGTATTACGATCTCGCGCGGCGGTGGGACGGGGCGTTTGTCAATGTCGGCACCGGAGGCGGCACCACCAGCGCCTATTACGCGATCAGTGCCACGGGCTCCTACATGCTGGCCTATGCGGTGCCTTTGAAAAAGATCGCCCTCACCGGACGCGACGCGCAGCCCGCGTTATGGCTCAGTGACAAAGACGTGGCCGAAGCCATCGCCGCCGAACGCTGGGTGGGTGCAGGCGCGCACGAGAAGCGGACCGTGACGCAGTTGCTCGACGGTCTCGGCAGTTGGTCCCCGCGCGAGCGCGACAGCTCGGCCAAGGAACTGGGCAAGCGCAAGGACGAGGTGCTCCCGCAACTCGTCGAAATGACCAGGAGCAAGAACCCCAACGCCCGACTCGGCGCAGTCAACGCCCTCGGCGAACTCAAAAAGCGCGCCATCCCTGCGCTCGACACCCTCGCCGCCCTGCTCAACGACGACGACCGCTGGCTCCGCGTGCAGACCTCCGAGGCCCTCCGCACCATCGGCGCCGATGCCAAAGCCGTACTGCCCCAGATGCTCAAAGCGGCCACGGTCAAGGATACCACCGACCAAATGCAGTTCGGCGTCGGCGCACTGGCCTACGCGCTCTTTTACCCCGGCGGAGCCTACGGACCCAAAGGCATCCTCGCGGACAAGGACAGCTTCACGGCGATCCCGAAGGCGCAGATCTACCCGGTCATTAAAATGGTCGCGGTGAATCCCGATTCCGCCGCGCGCGGGTGCCTGAAGTCCGCCTACGCCAACTTCACCCTCGAAGACATGCAAGCCCTGGCTCCGGAAGTCGTGACCAGCATCAACGAGATGGCCTCGGCCAACGCCATGTTTTCCAAAGGCATCCGCCTCGCCGGCATCCAAGCCATGGCCCGGCTGAAGATCGAGGAAGGCATTCCTTTGACCATCATGATGATGAACCTCCCCGACTGGGGCAAAGCCTACATCCGCGCCGAGTCGCTCAAGGTGCTCAAGGAATACCGCGGCGCGGCCAAGTCCGTCGTGCCCGACCTCAAGAAAATCGCCGACGAAAGCCCGAAGGAAAAGGCGGCGATCATGGAAGTGGTGGGCATCATCGAAAGCGACACGAACCCACCTCAGATGATCAGCCTCAAGGAGCACTTGAAGAAACAACCGCCGGTCGGTCAGAGCAGGTAACCTCCGTTGGCACACCCGGCTTTTTGCGATGTGTGAATTCGTCGAAAGGAAACGGAGCGGCACACTCCAGAGTGCCGCTCCGGGGACATCCATCGACTTTTCACGCTCCACCAATCTGACCCCACAAATCGCCCCTGGATGAGCAAGGCTTTCACCAAGGAGGACGACGATCTGCCGGAGCGCTCAGCGCGGCGGCGCTCGGCGTCGGGGCTGCCTCCGGGGGCGCTGAACTACCTGACGGCGGAAGGTGCGCGGCGGTTTCGGCATGAGCTGGCGAATGCTGGTGCGGAGCGCGCGGCGGAGGTGGCGCGCGTGCTGGCGTCCGCAACGATCGTCGAGCCGCCGACCGAGCCGCCGGAGGGTGCGGTTTTCGGCGCAAAGGTGACGCTCCGCGACGCGAGCGGGATCGAGGAGAGCTATCGCATCGTGGGTGTCGATGAGGTGGGTTTCGAGCCGGATTGGGTCAGTTGGACTTCGCCAGCCGGTAAGGCGCTGCTCGGCGCGGAGCTGGGCCAGCGGGTGAAGCTGGAGGCGGATGGCGAAACGCGCACCTGGACGGTGGTGCGGGTGGACTACTGACCGGCGTCCGCGCTTCACCCGCGAGCTACTCAGGCTGCCGCGCGCGTGGGCAGAGTCGGGCGGTCGAGCACTTGGCGAATTTTTTGCGCGAGCACTTTGGGGGTGAAAGGCTTTTGCAGTTACTCGACATCAGCTCCCTCCACGGCGTTGCGCAGGATTTCGTCGTCGGTGTAGCCGGACATGAAGAGCACGGGCAGGGGTGCGAAATCCCGCAGGATCCACGCGGCCAGTTCGCGCCCGCTCATTTTCGGCATGACGAGATCAGTGACGATCAGGCGGATGTCGCGAGACTCGCCCCCGTGCAGGATCGCGACGGCCTGCGTGCCATCCTCGGCGGCGATGACGTTGTAGCCGAGGCTCTGCAGAACCTCGACGGCCAGTTCGCGCAGAATCTCTTCGTCCTCGACGACGAGAATCGTCTCGGTGCCGGGCGGGAATCCATCGTCGGCCGGCGCGCTCACGGCCACGGGCTTCGCATCGGCGGCGCGCGGGAGATAGACGGAAAAAGTCGTGCCCACACCGAGTTGGCTGGCCACGGAAATCATGCCGGCCGTTTGCCGGACGATGCCGTAGCAGGTGGCGAGGCCGAGCCCCGTGCCTTTGCCCGGTTCCTTCGTGGTGAAAAACGGATCGAAGATGCGCTTCAGCACCTCGTCGGTCATGCCGGTGCCCGAGTCGCTGATGGTCAGCAGCACGAACTCGCCGGGGAACCCGTTCACGATGCGCAAAGCGTCCACGGAAGTGACGGTCGCATTCGCGAGACGGAGCGTGAGCTGACCGCCTTGGGGCATCGCGTCGCGCGCCCTCCCCAGAGTAAACCAACCCGACCGGCAGCCGCAAACGAACTACCTTGCCATCCCGGAGGTTTCCTCCTCCGGTCGCGCATACATCCCCATCGGCTTCCTGAACGCGGATGTCATTTGCAGCAACAAGATCCAATACCTGCCGGATGCCACGCCCTAGCATTTCGGCATTCTTTCCTCCGCGATGATCGAGGCGAAGGCGGCGAAGTAGCGGTGCCGCTCTACTCCTGCAAGCCGTGGCCGACCATTGCCCGAACGCCTACACCGAAGCCGCCGCCTGGCCGGCTGACTGTCGGTAATCAGGTGATGCTGAGCGCGGCGGTGACCGCCGGAACCCCCTTCCCCATAGGAACAACCCATTTTATTCCCTGCCGATCCGGTTTGTGGACCAAGCGGTTTTGACCATAGCCCAGCGATTCATCGCTGGGTGTGCGGCGGGGTCGGGACAAAGTCCCGCAAGGGACGACAGCACCGGCTCTTCCGTCCCGGCCGGGACTTTGCGCCCTTCCTCCGGCGAGCCCCAGCGCTGAAGCGCCGGGCTATTTCCACCATGCTCTCCCGCAAGGTGGCCAACCAACCGGAGCGGCCCGATGCATTCTCCCTCCGCTGGTCCCCGCGAGGTGGCCGTCCGCTCGCGAGCCGCGCTGCGCTGCCAGTGCACCCTTGCGTCCCGGTCGGCGCACTGCGACATACGCGGCCCGCCATTCTCTCACCCACACCCATGAAACCCACCACGCTCGCCGCCCTCCTCATTCTCGCGCTCTCGCCTTTCCTCCACGCCGCGCCGCTGCGGGTGCTGGTCGCGGGCGAAGCGGAGCAATTCCGCACGGACTACTCCGCCGCTTTGCAGAAAGCCGGCGCGGTGGTGACCACGCAGCCGGTGCCGGATGCGGCGGCGCTGGAAAAGGCGGACGCGGTGCTGCTGCAGAGCACGAAGTTTGAGGCGCTGCCCGCCGCGACGCAGGCGGCGCTCACGGCTTTCACCCAGCGCGGCGGCGGCATCGTGGCGGTGGGCGCGGCGGTGGCGGCGGGCGATGTCGCGTGGGGCAAGGCCACGCTCGGCGGGGCGTGGGACGCGGAGACGAGCCAGAAATTTTCCAGCCGCATGATGCTCTACGTCCGCACCGACGCGCACCCGATCGTGCGCGATGCGTCGTCCTTTGACGTGGACGACGACACGCTCTACGACCTCGACCTTGCGGACAATGTGTTCGTCTTCGGCTCGGCCTTTACGCCGAAGGTGACGAAAGGGAAGAAGGTCGTGGCGAAAGGCGAGAAGGTGGACAAGGCGAAGGACGCCACCGGCAAGGAGCGCGCGAGCATTTACGACATTCAGCCGCAGGCCTGGGCGTTCGAGGGCGCGAAGCATCGCGCCGT
>CAYQBV010000208.1:0-7843 GCA_964415705.1 uncultured Chthoniobacter sp.
ACGCTCAGTCTCGGAGGCGGGACGTTTATCAGCTACGGCGGGGGAACACCCGTGGGTGTATCCTCCCCCTCGGCCACCACCCTCCTGCAGACAACCGCGGATAACACTAGCTGGACGCTGCACAGCTTTTCCTTCCGGCCGGACACTACCACGACGGCGACCTTGACCTTCGCCAACGCGTATATTCCTGGAGTTACGGGCGATAACGACGGAGTTTTTCTGGATAGGGTCAGCGTCACCAGCACGGTGCAAACCCCGAACCTCTTGCCGATCAGCACGCCGGTGAGCATCGGGGACAACGCCACCCTGGACCTGAGCGACACCAACCAGAAGATCGCCTCGCTGGCCGATGCTGCGGGTCCGACCCCGACCGGACATGGGGTGCTGCTTGGTGGAGCCACGCTGACCATTGGCGCAGCGAGCGGCGAGACGACGTTCACCGGAGCCCTGCTGAGCACCGTCGGAGATGGCTCCGCCGTGGAAAAAGTGGACGCCAGTGTCCAGAATCTGGACGGCGTGCAGACCTATGACAGCCTCACCGTCACCGCAGGCACGCTCAACGTGAATGGTGAACTCGGCACAACTCCCGCGACTGGCACGGCGAGCGTGATCGTGGCCGACAATGCCAAGCTGAAGTTTGGCAGCGTGAGTCAGACGCTCACTTCGCTGACCATCGGGGCCGGTGCGACCGTGACCTTTACCAGCGGGGTGGCCTCCGGTGCCCTCAGCGGCGGTGGCGGCAAAGGCTTGAGCTTTGGCGGCGCAGCCGTCCCCGAGCCCGGAACCCTCGGCCTGCTCCTCACCGGCGCGCTCGGCGTGCTGAACCGTCGGCGGCGTCACGCGTGAGCACGGAAAATAGCTTGGACTTTAGTCCAAATGCACCGTGTTCCTTCAAACTGAAGTCCGAGCTACATCTCAACATTTCTCCAAGGCTGATTGGCGTCGGTCCCTGGGAAACGGGCGCCCGGAGTTTCGTCGTGGTGACTCCGGCGCTCATTCAAGTGGGGCCGGAGTGTCGTAGTGGTCGCTCCGGGTCTCATCGTGGTAGAAAGCCGGGCGGTGCGCACCGCCCGGCTTTCATTAAATCCCGGAACGATTTTTCATGATCCAGAACGAAACGAACGGCGGGCCATCCGGCTGGCGTGGAACCGCCATGGATGCCGAAGCCACTCCGCCTGCGACCCACGCCAACAGATCAGCCCGGGCCTCCGCCGGAGGGCTGAACATTGAGGATCTCAGCGCCGCGCTCGTCCGGTCCCAGGCAAGCTAACTCATGGCCTCCACCTTCCTAAGCAATCCCGACGTGAATCCCATCCACTTCGTGGCGCGAATCCTCCGATACCTCGGCCTGGCGCTCGTCGCCCACCAACCGAAATTTCCATTCTGCAAACATCCAAAATGACTCTTTCATTCCATCTGCGCGCCTCATGCACGGCGCTTTCACTGGTTCTGCTGTCTGTCTTTCCCACGCTGCTTGAAGCGGCACCCAAAGGTCCACCGCCAGACCTGACCGTCCCTGGTGCGGCGGCCAGGATCGATAAGGAGTTCCTGAAATGGACCTACAATCTCGGCCCGACGGGAATGCGCGGGTGGATTTATCACGCCTGGTCTGCCACGGCGGATCAGGACGGGACCACGGCCTTTGCCCCTTATCAGATCTTGGTGACCACCGTGGCCCCGGAAACACCGGCTGCCGGAGTGCTGGCCACGGACGACGTGATTCTGGGCGCCAGCGCGGTTGGCGGCGCGGTTCCGCTGTTTACCAGCGACGCCCGGAAGAGCTTTGGCTGGGCGATCGGCGCTGCCGAGGCCCGCGATGGAGTGCTCAAGATTAAGCGCTGGCGGGCGGGGGTGGTTGCCGATGTCTCCATCTCCCTGCCCATTGTGGGGGCCTACACCGAAACGGCACCCTACAATTGCCCCAAGTCGGCAAAGATCATGGCTGGCGCCGCCAAGAGTCTTCAACAAAAAGTTCTGAAAAAGGGATGGGGCGGCGGAGATGGGGCGGGAGCGATAAGTGCGCTGGCTCTGCTGGCCACCGGGAACCCGGAGTACCTACCCATGTTGCAGACCTATGCCCGGTCCCTCGCGCCCAAGGATCTCGACCTGGAGCGCGCGGGGATATCCGCCTGGAGTTGCTACAACAGCATCTTCCTTGCGGAGTACTATATGCTGACCAAGGACGCCGAGGTCTTTCACGGGCTCAGTGAGTATGTCATCTACGCGGCCAAACACTCCAGCATGTATGGCACAGCCGGCCACGGCTTTTCGACCGTGGCGCCGCCCGGCGGCTGGCAGGCTGGCGGCTGGCAGGCTGGCGGAACCCACGGCTCAATGAGCTGGTATGGGCCGGTCAATCAGGCGGGACTTGCCGCCCAACTGACGATCGTCCTGGGAAAGAAGGCCGGGGTGGTGGACCCGGAAATTGATCCTGCCATTTCGCGCGCGGCCAATTTCTTCGGCTACTATGTTAACCGGGGGTCGATCCCCTACGGTGAACACCAGCCTTACTACGGAGAGCACCAGCTTCAGGGCCAGAGCCGGACGTATTACGATCATTGCAGCAACGGCAAGGACGGGCTGGCGGCGGTTCTGTTTGGGTGCATGGGCGACAAGCCCGGCCCAACGGAGTACTACACACGGATGAGTGTGTCGGCGTACAAGGGCGAGCACTATGGGCATACCGGGCAGGGTTTCAGTTACCTTTGGACCGCGCTGGGCGCCAATGTGGGCGGCCCGCAGGCCGCGGCGGCCTACCTAAAACAGCTCCGCTGGGACCGCGATCTCAAGCGGCGCAGTGATGGCTCGTTCGTCTATGAAGGCGGTGAGCAGTGGGCTCCCGGTCAGGGCAAGGATTACTGGGACGACAGCTATACTTACTGGGGCTACCCAACAGCCTATTACGTTCTGCATGGCGCCATGCCGTTGAAAAAGCTGCACATCACGGGGAGGAGCGCGAATCCGTCCAACGCACTCAGCCCGCAGGCGGTGACCAATGCCATCTGGGCTGCGGAATTCACGTCCCGTTGTGGCGGCTATACCACGGACCAGTTGGTTGCCGCATTGGGCGAGTGGGATCCGATTGTGCGTTACAATGCCGCCACCGAATTGAGCCTGCGAACCGCGGACCTGCCAACCTTGATTCCCATGCTGATTACGATGGCGGAAAATCCGACTGACGCCAATCAGCGCGAGGCGGCCTGCACGGCCCTGGGCTGCATGAAGGCCGCCAGCGCCGTGCCCGCGCTAACCCGCAGACTTTCGGATACCAACATCTGGGTGCGCGCAAAGGCTGCGAAGGCACTGGGTCAGATGAAATCGGCGGCGGCGACGGCCTTGCCCGACATGCTTGAGGCGTTCGTGGCGAATGTTTCACCGACCTATCCATTCGAGAGCGGCTTCAATTGGAACGATCCGCTGCAGATCGCCAATGGCTACCTGGGTGAAACGATATTTCATCAAATGGAGGGTGAAACGATCAATGCGAGCAAAAGCCTGCTCTATCCGGCGATCCGCGCCGGGATCAAACACCCCGCTGGCATGTGGCGGGACAAGGTGAGCGGCTTTGTGCAGAACCGCCTGGCGCTGGCTGACGTGATCGCGCTGGCCCCGAATCTTTTCGAGAACGCGAGAACGGAGGGACCAACTGATCGAATGTTCACTCCCGGCCCGCCGATGGCTGCCATGACGGCCCTGTCGAAATTCGGCGTGGACGAGGGAATCGACCTAACGCTCAGCAACGTGACTTACTGGGGACAAATGGGAGGCAGCGCCCTGAAGAACCTGCCGGCGTATGGCGAAGCTGCCAGGAGGGCGCTTCCGGTGCTCGCCACTTATCTCGCGGCGTGGCCCCCCGGCGAGAATAATGCCCCCACCATCGTCAAAACCATTGCCGCCATCGAAAGCGCCACGAGCAGCCCGGCGTTGGTCAACGCACTGCCCGTCGCCAGGCCACAGATTCTGGTCACGCCGGCGAACACAGCCAAACCTGTCCTGCTCGCGGGATCATCCGTCCGGACGGACAAATTGACTTTCAAGGTCACGGCCCAGCCGGTCCATGGCACCCTGTCCGGCACGGCCCCAAATCTGACTTATACTCCCACGGCTGGCTGGCAAGGCGCGGACCGCTTCACGTTCACGGTGGCCGATAGCCTGACCACGTCAGCGTCCGGGACGGTCCACATCGTGGTGGGGACCGGTGGCACCGGATTAAAGGGTGTGTATTACGACAACGTCGATCTCACCTCGTTGAAGGCTACCCGACTTGATGCAGGCGTGAGTTTTGACTGGGGCTCGGCGTCGCCGGCCGCAACGGTCGGTGCTGGGACTTACAGCGTGCGTTGGACCGGACAGGTCCTCGCACCGGAGAGCGGAACCTATCGCTTTTCCACGCGGACGAGCGACGGAGTCCGGCTGTGGGTGAACGGTGTGCTGGTGATCGACGACTGGAATGACCACCCGACAAAACTGTGGAATGACAGCGCGGAGGTCGTTTTGACCGCGGGCGAAAAATACTCCCTGAAGATGGAGTATTATAGCAAAACCAACCCGGCGACCGCTCGCCTTTATTGGTATATGCCGTCTCGTCCGGCCTGCACAATCATTCCACAGGAGCTGCTCTACCCTGTGTCGGGTGTGCTTCTGACCGCTCCGGCCAACGGCGCCCGTTACGGTCCACCCGCTACGATCACGCTGACGGCCGATGCTGCGGAAGTGGGTGGCACGGTAGCAAAGGTGGCCTTTTATGACGGCAATGCGCTGATCGGGACAGCGACGGCACCTCCGTATTCCAGGGTATGGGCCAATGTGCCGTTCGGTGTTCACCGACTGACGGCCAGAGCCACGGACAACAAGGGCCTCGTCAGTGCCTCTACCGCAGTGGTGATCACGGTGGATGGCGACACCGTTCCCGTGACTTCGGGTCTGGCCTGCTGGTTCGATGGTTCCTTTGGCATCTACAAGAATTTCGATCAGGAAGTGCTGATCTGGAAAGACCGATCCGGCAACGGGCATCACGGTGTGCACAAGGAACACAACAGTCCCAACCTAGTGCAGAATGCACTCCTGGGGAAACCGGTGGTGCGGTTCACGGGTGACTGCCGGACCCTTGTGAGTGGAAAGTTTTTCATCAAGGAACAATATCTGGTCGTGCGCTCGCCATCGTCCACTTGGAGCAGCTTTGGCTCGTTTCTGGGTCGGCAGTCCGGAAGGGCATCCAGTTACTACCTGGATGGGAGGGGAAGCGCAGGGTTTTACGAGGACCAATTCCCAGCGGCCGTCTCCAAGAATGGAACCTCCATCCCGCTGAACCGCACGAAAAATGTGGGATTCGACCTTGGGACAATCAGCGACTTCATGGTTCTGAAAATCACCGTCAACGATGAGGACACGAATGCGACGAACTATTTGATCAGTGGCATCGACGGAGATAATTGGATGTGTAAATTCGACGTGGCCGAGATCCTAGGCTACTCGAGATCGCTCACCGCTGCTGAGGAAGCATCCGTTGGCGGCTACCTTGCCGCCAAATACGGAATCAAGACGGCTTACCCCAAACCACCCAGTGGCTCCGCAGTGCATGCGGCGAAGCAACCCGGCACCAGATGACATCCGAAGTCCAGCCTTTCCAGACAGGGGCAGACTCCGCCGACCGATTCCATCGAATCCCTCTAGCAAATTCCCGCAATTGCGCTCCTCTCTCCGACCTATGAAATCCCACTGCACTCACCGCATTCGTTTCGGTTCGCTCCTGATCGCCTGTGCGCTGGCGTTTGAAACACCTATTCGAGCCCAGACACGGCCGGTTTCGACGCCGGCAGTGGCGGCGCCTTTTCCCGGATGGAAGCACTCAGGCGTCATGATCATCCTGACGACGCGGGACGGCGCGGATTTGCCGGCGACGGCGGTGGAGGAGGGCTTTCCGCTGTTGGTGCGCTTGGACAGGGATTGGTTCGACTTCAGCCAAGCCAAAGCCAAAGGCGAAGACGTGCGCTTTTCCGCGGAGGGCAAGGCGCTGGCCTATCAGATCGAGGAGTGGGACGCGGCAAAAGGCGCGGCGACGATCTGGGTGCGTGTCCCGACCATCAAAGGCAACGCGCATCAGGAATTGAAGATGTATTGGGGAAAGGCGGACGCGGGCAGCGAGTCGAACGGCAAGGCGGTGTTCAATGAGTCCAATGGGTATGTTTCGGTTTTTCATTTGGACGATCCGGCCAGGGATGAGACAGGCGCACTCACGGCAAAGGATTTGGGCACCACGGCTGCATCCGGGGTGATCGGACAGGCTCGGCATTTTACGACCGGCAAAGGCATCTTCGGCGGAGAGAACATCACCACTTTTCCCACGGGCTCCGCGCCTCATTCCACGGAACTGTGGTTTCGCGCGGAGAAGTCGGGCGATCGCATCGTGTGTTGGGGCAGCGGCGGACCGAGAATGACGGTGCAGATGATCCTGAGCAAGCCGCCCAAGATGGTGATGGATTGCTACGGGGCGGGCGCGAGTCTTTCGGCCAAAAGTCGGATCCCGTTGAATGAATGGGTTCACGTCATTCACACCTGCAAGCCAGGCGATTCGCGCATGTATGTCAATGGGATGCTCGACGCGGTTTCCAATGCTGAAGGCAACCCTTTGGACATCAAAAGCCCGGTGAAAATGTCGATGGGCGGGTGGGGAAACTACGTCTTCAATGGCGACATGGACGAGGTGAGAATCTCGAAAGTCGCGCGCTCCGCCGACTGGGTGCGGTTGCAGTATGAAAATCAAAAGCCCCGGCAAACGGTGGTCGGCCCGCTGGTTCAGCCGGGCAGTGGCTTTGCGGTTTCGGAGAAAGCGCTAACGTTGGCCGAGGGCCAGCGGGCCACGCTCACGGCGAAAGCGGGCGGAGCACAGAAGATTTACTGGATCATCAAGCGCGGCGGAGTGGAAAACGTCGCGGCGGCCGACCGCTTTGCCTTCACGCTGGAGGCCGGTCGGGTCGTGGGTGACGAAGCGCTGACGGTGCAGTGCAAGGCTGTCTTTGCCGATGGGGTGAAGACCATCGACATCCCGGTCACGATCAAGGAAGCGCTGGCGGACCCGGTCTTTACCCTGAAGGCACCGGCGACGTGGGATGGCCGCGCGCTGATCGAGGTGGTGCCGCAGGTCGCCAATCTGCCGGCGTTGCAGGCGAAGGGTGCGGGCGAACTGGCGTATCGCTGGAAAGTGGACGGCATGGCCGTGGTGAAGGAAAGCGTGCCCGGAAAACTGCTGCTCAAGCGAGCGATGAACAGCGGGAAGCTCAGGGCAACGGCTGTCGCCAGCAACGGAGGTCAGGAGATCACCCAATCTGTGGAGATCGTGGTCAAGGAGCCGGCCAAGGAGGCATGGGAGGCGCGGGTGCCGGAAAAGGACGAGAAGCCGGTGGACAACCAGTTTTATGCGCGCGACGACAGCAACGAAGGCTCGCTTTTTTACAACGGCACGCTCGCGGAGCCTGCCGACTCGGTCTTTCTCAAGCTCTACGCCGGAGACAAGCTCATCAAAACAGAAACGCAGAAACCCAACGCGGACAGGAGCTATGCGTTGTCAGTCCGGCTCAAGGCTGGTTTGGTGATCTACAAGGTGGAGTTTGGCACCAAGACCGGGAACACGGAAGCGGTGCGTCAGACGGTGGGCAATCTCGTTTGTGGGGATGCCTTCATCATCGAGGGTCAGTCCAATGCCGTGGGTTACAACTACGAGAACACCAAGGCGCGGCAGGATCTCACGCACACCGACAGTCCGTGGATTCGCAGCTTTGGCGGCAATGGCGAGGTCGCCGGCGAGCCCACCACTGGTGGCTGGGGCAATGCGCGGGTCGAGCGA
>CAYQBV010000209.1:0-7838 GCA_964415705.1 uncultured Chthoniobacter sp.
GCGGAGTTCCCGGCGGGCGCAGGCGGGCGGGAACGCAGTCGAAGGACCTCTAACTTTTCGTGGGCGGAGGCGGTGGGACGAGGCCATGACGAATGAAACCCGCAGGACGAATCCTCCGCCATTCGCGACCCCTTCGGGTTTGGTCATTCGTCATTTCCGCCTCAATCCCGCCGCGCCAGCACCTGATGCGATTGCGTCGTTTTCACGATGCTCTCCGCCGGCAAGATGCCGCGCCAGACGGTACCGGGATACACCACCGAGCGCCGTCCGATCAGCGAGCCAGGGTTGATCACGGAGTTGCAGCCGATCTCCGCGCGGTCGCCGATCACCGCCCCGAATTTTTTCAACCCCGTCGGCACCAGTCCGTCCGTCGTGGCGATGGTGATTTCGCTGTGGTCGAGCTTCACGTTGGAGAGAATCACGCCCGCGCCGAGGTGCCCGCGGTAGCCGATGATCGAGTCGCCCACGTAGTTGAAATGCGGGATCTGCGCCTCGTCGAAGATGATCGAATTTTTGAACTCGCACGAGTTTCCCAGCACGCAGCCTGAGCCGACGATGACGTTCTCGCGGATGTAGCAGCCGTTGCGGATTTCGCAATTCTCGCCGATCCACGCCGGCCCTTTGATCATCGCGCCCTGCTCGATGACCGTCCCCTCGCCGATAAACACCGCGCCGCTGATGAACGGCTTGCCGACGAGCCGCCCGTGAATCCCCGGCTTCAGGCGAAATTGCAGGTAGCTGGTGATCTGCTTCAGCGCGTCCCACACGTTGACGGCGTTTTCAAAAAGCATCCGGTGCTCGGTGTGTGTGAGGTCGAGGTAATCGGCGGGCGCAAAGGTCATGGCGCGGCGTTTATAGGGGCCGCTGCGATGGGCGGCAAACATTAGGTGCCGCGCCCGCGCGGGCCACAGCTACTCCTCCTCTTTCCCGAGATACGCCGCGATGACTTTCGGATTCGCGCGAATTTCGGGAGGCGTGCCTTCGGCGATCTTCCGCCCGTAGTCGAGGACGTTGATCCGCTGGCAGATGCCCATGACCACTTTCATGTCGTGCTCCACAAGCAGCACGGCGCAGCCGAATTTTTCCTGGGTGAAACGGATGAGCTTCATCAGCTCGGCCTTCTCCGTGGGGTTCATGCCGGCGGCGGGTTCGTCGAGCAGCAGGAGCTTGGGGCGGGTGGCGAGGGCGCGGACGATTTCGAGGCGGCGCTGGTCGCCGTAGGGCAGGCTCTTGCACGCGGCGTCGCGCTCGGCGGTGAGGCCGAAGATTTCCAGCAGCTCCATGACCTTGGCGTCGATTTCACGCTCCTCGGCGGCAAACTTCGGCCCGCGCGCCAGGGCGTGCGAGATGCCGTGGCGGAGGTGCATGTTGCAGGCCGTGCGGACGTTGTCGAAGACGCTGAGGGACGGAAACAGCCGGATATTTTGGAAGGTCCGCGCGATGCCGCGGGCGGTGATCTTGTACGGCCGGTGCCCGACCACGGATTTGCCGGCAAAACTGATCTGCCCCGCGGTGGGCTCATACACGCCGGTGATGAGATTGAAGACCGTGGTCTTGCCCGCGCCGTTCGGGCCGATGAGGCCGATGAGTTCGCCCTCGCCGATGGTGAAAGAGAGGTCGCCCACGGCTTTCAGGCCGCCGAACTGCACGGTCACGTTGTCGAGTTGGAGCAGCGGCGCACTCATGGGTTGGTCCACGAAAGGCACGAAACGACACGCAAGGTTCCACTGCCGGCCGGCTTTTCTCCAATTCTGTAATTCCGTCCACTCTGCTCCGTGAAAGGCAGGACGGAATTACGGAAGGCGGCGGTCTTCCGCCTTGCGGGCCTTTCCGGGCCTTTCGTGGACATGATTTTTTTCCTCATTGCAGGCGTTGGTTGCGCTTGCCGGTGAAGTTTCCAAACAGCCCCTGCGGCCGGGTGAGCATGAGGATGATGAGGAGCAGCGAGTAAAGGATCATGCGGTTTTCGGCGACCTGCTGCAGCCAGTCGGGGAGCCATTCGTAGTGGGCAACTTTGCGCAGCAACTCGGGCAGGATGGTCAGCAAGGTCGCGGCGACGACGACGCCGGCGGTGTTGCCCATGCCGCCGAGGATGACCATGACGACGATGTCCACGGAGCGCAGGAAGTTGAAGCCTTCGGGGTGAATGAACTGTTTGAAATGCGCGTAAAGCCCGCCCGCGATGCCGGCGAAAAACGCGGCGAGGACGAAGGCGAGCACTTTGTATTTCGTGGTGTTGATACCCATCGCCTCGGCAGCGATTTCGTCGTCGCGCACGGCGAGAAAGCCGCGGCCGTAGGTGGAGCCGACGAGGTTCAGCACGACGTAAATCGTGATCGCGGCAAAGGCGAAGGTCCAAAAGAAGTTCGTGTGCAGTTCCATCCCACCGAGCCCACGCTGCGCGCCGAGCGGCTCAGCGTTTTGGATCACGCCTTTGATGATCTCGTTGAAACCGAGCGTCACGATCGCGAGGTAATCGCCCTTTAAGCGCAGCGACGGCACCCCGACGAGCAACCCCGACAGCGCTGCGCCGAGTCCGCCGCCGAGCAGCGCCAGCACAAAGACCGTGGTGGTGCTGAGCGTGCCGGAACCGATGGAGGAGCCGTATTTCAACGTCAGCCACGAGGACGCATACGCGCCGACCGCCATGAAGCCCGCGTGCCCGAGCGAGAACTGGCCGGTGTAGCCGTTCACGAGGTTCAGGCTGACGGCGAGGATGATGTTGATCCCGATGCCGATGAGGATGTCGAAGTAGTATGGGCTGATCCCGCCCGCGGCCTGCGAGAGTCCCGCGCAGACGAGGAGCGCGCTGAGCAGCAGGATTTTCGAGCGCTCGATCATTTACACTTTCTCCCTTTCCGAAGTTCCGAGCAGTCCGGTTGGTTTGACGATCAGAATGAGGATGAGCACGCCGAAGACGATGGCGTCCCGATAGTTCGGGCTGATGTAGCCCACGACGAGAGCCTCGATGAGGCCGATCAAAATTCCGCCGAGCGCCGCGCCCGGCAGGTTGCCGATGCCGCCCAGGACCGCGGCGACGAAAGCTTTCAGGCCGGCGTTCACGCCCATGAGCGGGTCGATGGACGGCTGCTGGATCGAGATCAGAATCCCGGCCGCACCCGCCAGCGCCGAACCGAGGCCAAAGGTGAACGAGATGATCACGTCGTTATTGATGCCCATGAGCGAGGCCGCGACGGGGTTGAACGACAGGGCGCGCATGGCCATGCCGAGCTTGGTCTTCATGACGACGTAGCGCAGGACGAAAAGCAGCAGCAGGGTGATACCGAAGACGAGGACTTGCGAAACGGTGATCGTGAGCCCGGAGATCGCGCCCCACGATTCCGGAATCTCCAGCGCGCGGTCGGTGATGAGTTCCGGGAACGATTGCGGATTCGCCCCGAAGACCAACTGCCCGGCGTTTTCCAAAAAAAGCGACACGCCGATTGCGGTGATCAGCACCGTCAGTTTTGGCCGGTCTCGCAGCGGCCGGTAGCAGAGCTTTTCAATGACGATGCCGATGATCGCACAAAGCACCATCGCCACGACCAGCACCGCGAACATCCCCGGATACGAAGGCCCGGTGCCGAACAGCGCCAGCGTCTTTGGCCCGATGTAAAACCCCGCGAACGCCCCGAGCATGAAGACGTCGCCATGCGCGAAATTGATGAACCGCAGCACCCCGAAAACCATCGTGTAACCCAGCGCGATGAGCGCGTAGATCGAGCCTTGCGAAAGCCCGTTCAGGAGCTGCTGGAGGAATTCGAGGAGCTTGTCGACCATGCGCGCGGCGGTCTCGTTTGCGGACGCCGCCGCTTACGGAGCGACGGTCTGGACAAACTGGAATCCGCCGCCGTCGATGCCGAGAATCACCGCGGGCTTCGTGGCGTTGCGTTTCTCGTCGAGCGTGATCGAACCGGTGATGCCGGCGTGGCCTTTGGTCGCCGCGATGGCGTCGCGCAGCTTCTCGCTTTCCGTGGTTCCCGCCTTTTTGATCGCCGCGGCCAGAATCATCACGCTGTCGTAGCCGAGCGCCGCCATGTCGTCGGGCGTCTCGTTGTTGTAATTGGCCTTATACTTCTTCACGAACCCCTGCACCGCCTCGCTCTTGTCGTTCGCGCTGAAGTGGCAGGAGAAAAACGAGCCGTCGAGCGAGTTGCCCGCGACGTTCAGCAGCGAGTCGCCCACCCAGCCGTCGCCGCCGAGCAGCGGAACTTTGATGCCGAGCAGCCGCGCCTGTTTGCCGATCAGCGACACCTCGCCGTAATAGCCGGGAACGAAGATCGCCTCAGGCTCCGAGGCCTTGATCGAGGTGAGCTGCGCTTTGAAATCCTTGTCGCCCGTGCTGTAGCTGGACTCCTTCACGACCGTGCCGCCGCCTTTGGGTAGTGCTTCCTTAAAAGCCTGCGCGAGACCGATGGAGTAGTCGGATTTCACATCCGTCAGGACGGCTACCTTTTTCCAGCCTTTCGACTCCGCGAATTTCGCCATCACGCTCCCTTGGAAGGGATCGATGAAGCAAACGCGGAAGATGTAGTCGCCGACTTCCGTGACCTTTTGATTGGTGGAGGCGGGCGAAATCATGGGGATCTTGTTTTGCTGGCAGATTGGAGCGGCTTCGAGTGACCGGCTCGACGCGACCTCCCCGAGCACCGCGACCACTTTGTCCTGCGCAATCAGTTTCCGGACGATCGTGGCCGGTTGGCCCGCCTGCGACTGGTCGTCCTCCGTGATCAGCTTCAGCTTTTTCCCGAGCACGCCACCCGCCGCGTTGACTTCATCGATCGCGAGCTGCGTGCCCTTGTGCGCGGACTGGCCGAAGCTCGCGCTCCCGCCGGTCAGCGAGGCAAACTCGCCGATTTTGATGGTGTCCGCGTCGCTCGCACCGGAAGGGCCGCCTGGCTTGTTGCAGCCGACGAAACTGAAAGCGAGGAGTGCGATGGAGAAAATGAGCGGGCGTTTCATAAGCGGAGTATTGAGGTGATGATTCATAAGCGGAGTATTGAAGGTGATGATTGACAGCGGGCGGATGCTAGGGATCGATCCCGCGGATTTCAAGAGCCAATCCACGCCAACGCATGTGTGCCGGCGATGAGCGTCTGAGGACGCCAAAACTCTTTGCCGTCCCGCACCCAGCGCGCATAATAGCCGCCTGTCCGTCACCGCGCCCGTAGCTCAGTTGGATAGAGCATCGGATTTCTAATCCGGCGGTCGTGGGTTCGAATCCCGCCGGGCGCGCTCCCTCGAAATACTCTGGAATCCCCGTCAATACAGGGTTTGCAGGGTGTGGGAGGGTTTGAGAGGCTAGGTTTCCATGCACACCCAATTTGACGGGTGTTGCCACTTTTTTGCTTGTAAAAGTGGCAACGCATGGCAACAGTGGGCAACATGAAAATTCCCTTCCGCCTGAAGCGCTACAACGACGCCAACCGCCCGGCACTGAAATTCGTGGTCAACTTCAGGGACAGCGGGAAGCGCTCGCGACGCTTTTTCGAGACGAAGAAGGAGGCGGAGACGTTCGTTCAACAGAAGTCGGTGGAGTTGCAGAACCAGGGGCGCGAGGGTGCGGAGTTCCCATCGTGGCTGCGGGTGATGGCGGGCGAGTGCAACGACCTGCTGAAGCCACACGGCAAGACGCTGCGGGACGCGACAAACCACTTTCTGACTTTCCTGCACGCGTCGGCGAAGAGTTGCACGGCGACGGCGCTGGTCGCGGAGTTGCTGGCGGCGAAGCGGGCGGACGGCGCGAGCGGGCGCTACCTGACGGATCTGAAATACCGGCTGGGCCGATTCGCGGCGGAGTTCAACGGCCAGGTGGTCGCCACGATCACGGGCGCGCAAATCGACGACTGGCTACGGGCGTTGAAGGCGTGTCCGACGACCCGGAACAACTTCCGGCGGGTGCTCATCGTGATGTTCAATTTTGCGATGCAACGGGGCTACGCGACCGAGAACCCGGCGGGGACGACGGCGAAAGCGAAGGTCGTGAGCGAGGCACCGGGCATTCTGACCGTCGCCGAAACCGCCCGATTGCTCGAAAGCGCGGAGGCGGACGTGCTGCCGTTTCTGGCCATCGGCTGCTTTGCCGGGCTCCGGCGAGCGGAGTTGATGCGGCTCGAATGGGAGAACGTCGATTTCGAGGCAGGGCTGATTGAGGTGACCGCGGACAAATCAAAGACGGCCCGGCGCCGGTTCGTGAAAATCCGGCCGAACCTCGCCGCGTGGCTCGCCCCCTACCGGACGCACAAGGGCCAGGTGGACTGTGGGAACCTGCGGAAGCGCGTAGAGGCCACGCGGCGGGCCGCTGGCATCGCGGAATGGCCTTCCAATGCGCTCCGGCATGGATTCGCGAGCTACCATCTGGCGCACTTCAATGATGCCGCGGCGCTGGCGCTGGAAATGGGCCACACGAACAGCGGCATGATCTTCGAGCACTACCGGCAGCTCGTCAGGCCGGCCGAGGCCGCGCATTTTTGGCAAGTTACGCCTTCTGCGGATGCGACGGAGAAGCTGGTAGCGTTTTCCGCGAGCGCTTGACCGCCGCCGTTGGGGTCTTGCGCGCCGCGCGCCCTTCAAAAGATTTCTGAATCAGCGCTTTCACGGAATCGAGATTCGCCAGCACCTTCGCTCGATCCGCCTCCGTTCCCTCCACAGCCGCAGACCACTGGAAAAGCATCGCAGAGGAGAGGACCAAGGCTGCGACGTAGCTGTCGGGGTTGAATGACCCTTGAGGAGCAAGACCGCCGCCCATCATCATCGTGCGTGTGGCATCGTCGTCGAGTGCGCTGGGCATTTCCTTGCGAAAGCTGTCCTCAAGGTTCAGCCTCTTCGTGAGTTGAGAGATCGTCTTTCCCAAGAGATGTTCGCATGCCAAATGTTTCCGCTTGCTCAACGCGGCTCTCATTAGCCGGGCAACACGGTGGCTCGGGCGCATATAGACAATGGCTAGGTTGGGATTCCCATCCACGTCCACCCGCTTCGCTTCGTGGAAGCCAAAGTTTTGATAGAAATCGAGGGTGTATTCGGAGCCGCCCAATGCCCGAGGCTTCTCCTCCGAAGCGTTGTCGTCGAGCAGCCATTCCGAACAAATCCAAGTAGCGTAGGAAATTTCCTCCGCGGTTTTCTCAGGTAGTCTGCGATCACCGCGCTCGTAAGAGCGAAGCGTGTGCGGCGGCACCCCGACGAGGTGTGCGAACTCAGGCCGGGATTTCTGGAGGATGGCCCGAAGCTTTGTCAGTCGCGGGTTGGGCGGATATTTCTTTGCAAAGGGTACATGTGTACCCCTTTGTTTACCACGGTGCTTTGTCTTCATTGCGCACCATAGGACGCACCCGTATCAATCCGCAAGAAACTATGAACACACGCCACTTCACCAACATCACCGAACTTTCGAAAACGACCGGGATTCCCGTGCGGACGCTCCGAAGCTTGTTCAGCCAGCGCAAGATAAGTGGCATAAAGTGTGGATACAGAACTCTTCTTTTTTGCCCGGAGACGGTCTGCGCCGAACTTGCGCGCTTCGAAGTCAAAGCCGTCGCCTGAACTGAGCCGGAGGGACCGACATGGATACCCAACCTCACGCGGACCCGGCAGACGCACCCGAGTCACCACCGGAAAAAGAAAGCGCCCGACCCTTTGCGAGAGACGAGCAGCAGACAGATACCACGACCGGTGCCGAGGCGCAATCGCACCCTCTCATCAACCTTTGCCGGGCTTGGATGCGATGCACCTCAGCAGCAGACCGCGTCCGGTTTCTCTCAGACATCGGCGCGACGACCGACCGCGAGACAACCGGAGAGAGGAAGCCATGACGACAGCGGCCAACGGCACGCATCGCCTTT
>CAYQBV010000210.1:0-7823 GCA_964415705.1 uncultured Chthoniobacter sp.
CCACAACCACTCCCAGACGGTGACACTCTTTTCCAACTGCAGAGATACGGCTCAGGATGACCGTGAAGCCCTCCGGGCTACGACCCGATCGCTTCCTGGATCACTCCAGCGATCCGATCCGCCTGCGCATTGATCCGGTCGCCGTCGCGGCCCTCGATGAGCAGACGGATCTTGGGCTCGGTGCCGCTGTAACGGAGCAGCACGCGACCGGCACCGGCGAGTTCCTGCTCGGCTTCGGCGACGAGGCGGACCACATCGGACATCTCCTCGATCGGACGCTTCTCGCGGACCTTCAAGTTGCGCTGCGCCTGCGGATATTTCGCGAGACACTTCCTGAGCTCGCTCAACGGCTGGCCGGTTTCCACCATGATGCGGAGGATTTGCAGCGCGCTGACGATGCCGTCGCCAGTCGTGGAGAAGTCGCGGAAGATCATGTGCCCGCTCTGCTCGCCGCCGACGTTGAGGTCCTGCTTCATCATCGCCTCGATGACGTAGCGGTCCCCGACTTTCGTGCGCAGCACGCGGCCCTCGTGTCTTTTCAGCGTCTCATCGAGGCCGAAATTGCTCATCACCGTGGCCACAAGCGTGTTCTGCGCGAGACGTCCGCGCTTGATGAAATCAATCGCGGCAATGGCCATGATTTCGTCGCCGTCCACGATCCCGCCGAGTTCGTCACAGAGCACCAAGCGGTCGGCGTCGCCGTCGTGGCTAATGCCAATCTGCGCCTTGGTTTCCTTCACCAGACGCTGGATTTGCTCGGGGTGCATGCTGCCGCAGTCGCGGTTGATGTTGCGCCCGTTCGGCGTGTTATGGGCGATGATGGCATCCGCGCCGAGTTCGCGGAGGATGCACGGCGTGGATTTGTAGGCCGCGCCGTTCGCGCAATCCACGGCGATGCGCATGCCGTCGAGCGTCATGCCGCGCGGGAAGCTCTGCTTCGCAAACTCCACGTAGCGTCCGAGCGCGTCGTCGATGCGCGTGGCGCGCCCGATCCGTCCGGCGGTCGGGCGGATCGCCTCAATCTCGCCGCTGAAGACGAGGTGCTCGATCCGCTGCTCCACTTCGTCGTCGAGTTTGTAGCCGTCGTGCCGGAAAAATTTGATGCCGTTATCCTCGTAGGGATTGTGCGAGGCACTGAGCACGATACCCGCATCCGCGCGCAGCGAGCGGGTGATGTAGGCGACGCCGGGCGTGGGCAGCGGGCCGATGAAAAGCACGTCGGCGCCGAGCGACATGACGCCGGCGGCCAGCGCATTTTCCAGCATGTAGCAGGAAAGGCGCGTGTCTTTGCCGATGACGATGGTCGTCCGTTCACTCGGTGTGCGCTGCGCGAAAATATGCGCGGCGGCGCGACCGAGTTTCAGCGCGGTTTCGGCGGTGACGGGCTCGATGTTCGCGGTGCCGCGGACGCCGTCGGTACCAAAGATGCGGCGTTCGCCGCTGCCGTTCGGCTTCGCGGGCGGGTTACTTTTTTGCGGGGTGGCCATAGCGGGTGGCATTGAACTGGAACTTGTCCTCCGCTTGAAAACGGGTATCCGACTGAAATTGAAAGCTAGAAGGCGAGGTGATCGGTTCGAGGCTCTTTCGGATGACCGCCCACAGAATGAGGGCGAGCACCAGCGACAGCACCTTGGCCGGCCAGTTGTTGAGGATCTTTTTCATCTTTGAGGGAGAAGAGTTCGCCGAGCCGGCGGCCCAGACTTTCGGGATCGAAGTTCCTTTCGATGATCCCGCGGTGACAAATCGAAACCACGCCCGTTTCCTCCGAAACCACCACGACGATGGCGTCGCTCTCCTCGGAAAGCCCGAGCGCCGCGCGGTGCCGCAGCCCGAGCGTGCGGTCGAGATCGGCGCGCTGGGTGACGGGGAAGATGCACGCGGCGGAAACGATGCGGTCGTTGCGAATGATGATGCCGCCGTCGTGCAGCGGCGTCTTGGGGAAGAAGAGGCTGACCACGATCTCGGAGGACAGCGCGCAGTCGATCTTCACGCCACTCTCCGCGAAGCTCTCAATATTCTGGCCGCGCTCGATGGCGATGAGCGCGCCGAGTTGCCGGTTGGCGAGGTCGAAGGTCATCTCGCGCAGGAGGTCGAGCGTGGCGCGACTCTGCTGCGTGCCGAAAAACAGCCGCGTCGCCCCAAGTGCGGCGAGACCGCGCCGCAGCTCGGGCTGGAAGATGATGACCAGCGCGATGACGAGCACTTTCGACAGGCTCTCGAAGATCGCGCCGATGACCGTGAGGCCGAGGATCTGCGAGAGCAAAGTGGCCCCGAGAAAAATGACGACGAGGCCCACCAGCACGTTCGCGCCGGGCGTCCCGCGGAAAAACTTCCAAGTGTAGTAAATCGCCACGCCGAGCAGCGTGATCTCGGCGGCATCCTTCCAGTGCAGGAGCGCAAAATCCGACAGCGTCGCGAGGATCATGCGACTGCCTCCGGGCTGAGGATGGCCTCGGTCATGCGCAGCGCGTGGGCGTTCGGCAGGGCGTCGTGGACGCGAAAGACGGACGCACCCTGGCTGCGGCCGTAGCTGGTGAGGGCCACGGTCGGCCACGCGCGATCCCCGACGGCGGTGCTGCCCAGGGCCTTCCCAATGAACGATTTCCGTGAAACTCCGAGGACCAGCGGACGCCCGCCTACCCGCATGGAATCAAGGTTCCGGATGAGGGCAAGGTTGTGCGCCAGGGCTTTTCCAAAGCCAATTCCGGGATCAAAGGCGAGGCGCATAGGGTCGATGGCGGACCGTAGGCAAGCCTCAAAAGTTTGTCGAAAAAATTCCCGGATTTCCGCCGTGACGTCGGCGTAGGCCGGCGCGAACTGCATGTCGCGCGGCGTGCCCTGCATGTGCATGGCGATGGCCCCCGCCCCGCTCGCCCGCACGACCTCGCGCATCGCCGGAGCGCGCAGGCCGGTCACGTCGTTGACGATTTCCGCGCCAGCGGCGAGCGCGGCCCGGGCGACCTCCGGCTTCATCGTGTCGATCGAGATGATGAATTTCTGAGTCGTCTCCATCAGCCGTTCGATGACCGGCAGGACGCGCCGCATTTCCTCGGCCTCGCTGACCGACTCGGCTCCGGGGCGGGTGGACTCGCCACCGATGTCGATGATCTCCGCTCCGTCCGCCGCGAGACGGCGAGCCTGCGCGCAAGCGGATTCCACATCCACAAACTGGCCGCCATCCGAAAAAGAGTCAGACGTCACATTGACCACGCCCATCATAAGGGCGCGGCGCGTGAGGTCGAAGCTGCGGGTTTTGGTCTGCCAAATCATTTGCTGAAACCCACGCAGAATCTTGCAACAATCCAAATGGGTTGGACGTAAGAAATACGCGCTTAATTAGAGTCTCCAACCGAAAACCAAACCATGAACGCCACCATCGAATCCAAACCGCCCGCCCGCACCCGCGAATTCCCGCCTTTCAGCTTAACGCGTCTCCTTCGCACGGTCTTTGACCCCAAACCCGGTGACCGGGTGTGCGTGCTCATCGACTTGGAAAACCCGCGCGAGGCCGAGGCATTCCGGTTTCTCCAGAACCCCGATCTTTCCATCCAGCGCCACGCCTATGAGGTGATCTACCAGGGTCTGCGGCAGGCCACGATGGCCGAACTCGGGCTCACGGGCGGCGAGATGTTTGCCTACGAAATCACGGGCGGCAGCAATCTCGACCTGCCGGAGACGGGCTTCGCCACCGACGGTCGCGAGGTCGATCTGGTGGAGGACGTTTACAAAAAATACACACTCGTGCTCTGCGTCTCGACGTATTCGGCGACGGCGCCGCTGACCGCATTCGCGAAAAAGTTCGGTTTCCGCGGAGCGACGATGCACGGGATGAACCAAGTGATTCTCAGCTCGGGGCTGGCCGTGGATTACTTTGCAGTGAGCAAGCAGGCGGAAAAGCTGCGACTCGGCATGACGCACGCGGACTGGGTGGAGATCGACTTCGTTTTTGACAGCCGGAAATTCACGCTGCACCTCGATCTCGGCGGGCAGGAGGCGCAGAAAAGCCACGGCCTGTGCCGCGGCGGCCCGGACATCGCGAACCTGCCAGCGGGTGAAATCTATTACGTGCCGGAACACGCCGCGGGCGAGTTTCCCCACAAGTATGAGGACGGGACCATCGCGCTGATGACGGTGAAAAATGGACGCATTTGCCAGGCGATGCTGCTCCGGGGAAACCAGTCCACGGTGGACGAGCACAACGCCAAGCTGACCTCCGATCCGGTCACCGGCGAACTCGGCGAACTCGGTTTCGGCACGCAGGAACTGCCGGTTTCCGGGCGCGACATTCAGGACGAAAAGATCCTCGGCACGATGCACGTGGCGACTGGCCGCAGCGATCACCTCGGCGGCCGGTTGACGCCCGACCTTTTCGCCAGCAAGAAAAACGCGACGCACGACGACATCCTCTTTTCGCCGTCGAAGACGCCCGAGATCAACGTCCCGCAAGTCCGCATGCGCCGCGCCGGCCGGACCGAGGTGCTGATCGAAAACTTCACTCCGGCGGCCTACATGCGCGGACTGCTCGCGGAGTGAACATCTACGAAACCGACAAGCTCCTCGCAGAGTATCTGCTCTTTCATTATGGCTCGCCGGAGGAAGTGCTGCAGGACGCGGGCGGGCCGCGGGAAGCACTGGATTATCCGGCGCGGTGTGTGAACGAGTGCGTGGAGGTGGCGCGCGTGCCGGCGGAGGCGCGCGCGCTCGATCTCGGATGCGCGGTGGGTCGTTCGACGTTCGAGCTGGCGCGGCATTGCGGGGAAGTCGTGGGCATTGATTTTTCGCGGAGATTTATCGATGCGGCAGACGTGCTGGGCGGGGAGGGTGGCCTCGCTTTTCTGCGGGCCGATGAGGGCGCGCTGACCACGGCCTGCCGCGCGTGCGTCCCGCCGGAGATCGACCGGCAGCGGGTCACGTTTGAAGTCGGGGACGCGATGGATTTGCGCGCGGAGCTGGGGACGTTCGATGTCGTGCTGCTGGCGAATCTCATCGACCGCCTGAGCGAGCCGCAGCGGTGTCTCGCCCGGTTGCCGGGACTGGTGAAACCGGGCGGGCAACTCGTCATCACTTCGCCCTACACGTGGCTGGAGGAATTCACGCCGCGGGCCAACTGGCTCGGTGGTTTCGACCGCGATGGTCGCTCTGTGACGACTCGCGCCGGACTCGAAGCCGCGCTCACCGGGCACTTCAGGCTGGTCGCCGTGCGCGACCTGCCGTTCCTCATTCGCGAGCACGCCCGCAAATTCCAATGGAGCGTGGCCGAAGCCACCATCTGGCTCCGCCGTTAACTCAACCCGCCGCTTTCACCACACATGCCGACCGACTGGGAAGCCAACTACCAAAGGAACGAAACCCCGTGGGAAAAGGGCGCGCCGAGTCCCGGCCTCATCGATTTTCTCCGCGCCGAACCAGTTCGCGGACGCGTGCTCGTGCCAGGCTGCGGATTCGGACACGACGCGCGGGCGCTGGCCGCGACAGCGGATGAGGTGGTCGGCATCGACATCGCACCCTCGGCGGTGAAAGGCGCGCGCGCTTTCCCGAGCGTGGGCGGCGAGCGCTACGAACTCGCGGACCTTTTCGCGCTGCCGCCGCGGCTGCGCGGGTGCTTCGACTGGGTCTGGGAGCACACCTGCTTCTGCGCCATCGATCTCGCGATGCGTGAGGCGTATGTCGCCGCCGTGGCGGGCGCGCTCCGCCCCGGCGGGCATCTGCTGGCCGTCTTCTACCTCGACCCCGGCCACGCTCGCCCGGACGAAGGCCCGCCGTTCGGCGTTTCCCAAGCCGAACTCGACGCGTTCTTTTCCCCGCGCTTCACGCTGCTCCGAGAGTGGCTCCCCCAAAAGGCGTATCCGGGGCGCGAAGGACGCGAGTGGATGCGCATGCTGCGCCTGAGCTAATCCCAATACCACCCAGCAAAAAACCGCTGACCCGCGGAGGCGGGCCAGCGGTTGAATTCTTTGCGGGTTCCCTTGCTATCCTTCGTTAGTCGAAAAATTCTTCCGGCGGCGGCGTGGAAGGAGGTGCAACCGTGGTGGGAACGGGAGCGGGAGCGGGATTCCGCCGCTTCGTCGAGGTCCGGTCGCTCGTTTCAATGGCCCCGGACTTCACCGTTTTCACCCGATGCGAGCGGATAACCATGTCGCTCACGCGCTCGCGGAATTCGCGCTGGCGCGGGCGGAAGGACTCGCTCGCTCCTTCAAACGGATTGCGTCCGCTGAAGAGATTGAAGAACGAGAACGGCACGGAAACGCGAACATCGGTCGTCCAGTGGCCGCCGTTGAGATACGAATCGTTCCACCATTCCACGTTGCCGATCACGCCCGGCAGGAAGTGCGCTTCGAGCCGTGCTTTAAAGCCCTCGTAGTCGCTCGCGAACGGGTGGTTGTAATGGTAGTAGCCGCCGAAAACCCGCGTCTCCATGTAGCGATCAAGGCCGGGAATGAGGAAGCCGATCTCGGCGTTCCAGCCTTCGAGCGAGGCTTCGAAAGTGCGGAACTTCTGCACCCGCGTCCGCGTCGTTGTCACTCCCTCCGCGTTCGTGGAGCTGCTGGTCCTCTTGCGGGTGTGATTGCCCGCGAGGATGTCGTCGCTCGCCGGGAGGTAGTAGTTGAAGCGGGCATCCACCCAGCGGGTCAGGATTTCCGCGCCGAAGCCGACCGAGCGAAACTGGTTGTCGAACTGGCTGTCGAGGGCGTCGTAGAAAACATTTCCGCCGATGATGACGTCGTAATTCGGCACCAGATAGCGCACGCCGAGACCGTAGCTGGACTCATACTGGTGGCTGTCGTTGTAGGTGCTGCGGGTGTTGAGGAAAACGGTGGCGTCGCCGGGCCGCCAGAACGGCGTGATCGAATCGAGGTAGATGCCCTGGAGATGGCTGCTGAATTCCCCGCCGAGCGTCATGGCGCCGGGAACGGGATCGAGCGGGGAGACGTTGCTTTTGGCTTCCTGTCCGGTCGGGCCGTAAAGCGGCTGGCCAGCCTGGGTGGAGCCCGGCAGCGCGAGGGCGATGCAGCCGATCGTCAGGGCGATGGATGTAGCTAATGGTTTGTGCATGTTGGTTGGGTTAGGAGTTATTGGGTTAAAACTGCGAGGGCGTTCTAAACGCGGCGCGGGACCAGCGTCAACGCCGAATTTTCCCGCTGCCGCTCTCCGGAGCGCAGGTCGCCAGCAGCGCGGCATCGTGCTCCACCGCCGCGAAGAGCGACGGATACCGCGCCTGCCAGCCGGTGGCGCGCAGCTTTGCGTTGCTCACGCGCTTGTCCGTCCAGCCGCGCTTGCGGTCGGTGTCGATCGGGCCGCACGGCGGGAGCGGACGGTCGAAGCGCTCCGCGAGCCACGCGTACACGGCGCGCTGCGCGAGCGGTTCGTCGTCGCTCACGTTGAAAACGCCGCGCGCTCCGGTGGTCACGAGATCGACGAGCGCAGCGGCGATGTCGTCGCGGTGCGCCTGGTTGATCCACTTCGAGCCGTCGCCCTCGATGACCGCCTCACCGGCAAAAAACTTCCGCAGCAGCACCGACCGCCCCGGCCCGTAAATCCCCGCCAGCCGCGCCACAACCCCTCCTTGCGCGAGCACGAAATCCTCCGCCTCCCGCAGCACCCGCCCCGTCTCGCGATCCGGCGCAGCGGCGCTTTCCTCGCTGACCCACGCGCCGTCCGTCTGGGCGTAGACCGACGTGCTGCTCGTGAAAACCAGCGTCCGCGGCGCGAGCACCTCCGCCAGCGCCCGTGCACCGTTGAGATACACCGCGCGGTATTGCTCCACCCCGCCGCGCCCGGAACTCGCGCAGTGGATCACCACGCCCCCTCCGCCCACTTCCCCC
>CAYQBV010000211.1:0-7775 GCA_964415705.1 uncultured Chthoniobacter sp.
GTTCCATGATTAAGCTAACTCCGCCACCGCCTACCCGCCGGTGTTCGTCTTCATATCCCAGTGCTTCTTGCCTGCGGACGCGGTGATGCCCTTTTCGTTCTGAGCGAAGTACTCGATATCGATTTTCGAGTAGTTTAGGCTAACTTGATCCATCGGCACCTCGCCACCGCCGGACCCACCGGTCTGGTAGCTGGAGATGAGCACATCCGACATAATGACGACCAGGAACTTCTCTTGCTTTTCGCCGGCTTTGCGGCAGGTCAGTTTGGCTTCCTTGAGGTGCTTGCCGTTCGCGCAAAACAAGAACAGGGTCGGCGAGGCCGAGTTATTCCGCATGACGAAGTGGAAGTCGTTCATCGAAACCTTGCCGCCACCGGCACCGGTCCCGTGTGAGGAGGTGCCGAGTTGGGTTGCTCCCCATGAGAAAGATTCGATTTCACATTCGCCAGGGTTGGCCTTGTCTTTCGACTCGCCCTTTACGTCCGTGATTTTCAGAAACATGTCAACTGCCATAATAATTGCCTTTCTTTCGTTGTTTTTTGGTTATGTCTTCGCGGGCGCCGCACTTGCCGGAAACGATTACATTCCGGCGGGTTTGGCGATGAAGTTCTTTACTTGCCCCCTTTGGCCGACGGCAACTTGGTAACCAGGCGAAGCGACACGGTCAGTCCTTCGAGTTGGAAATGCGGGCGCAGGTAGAATTTCGATGTGTAGTAGCCGGGATTGCCCGGCACCTCTTCCACCACCACCTGGGCATCGGCCAAGGGCCGCTCGGACTTCGCCTGGTCGGAAGCGTGCGAGTCGGTGGTGACAAAGTTGGCGATCCACTTATTGAGCCACATCTCCATATCATCGCGCTCTTTGAACGAACCGATCTTGTCGCGGACGATGCACTTGAGGTAATGGGCAAACCGGCAGGTGGCGAAAAGGTAGGGCAGACGCGCCGCTAGGTTCGCATTCGCCGTCGCATCAGGATCGTCGTATGCCTGCGGTTTCTGCAACGACTGGCCCCCCACGAACACCGCATAGTCGGTATTCTTCCAGTGGGACAGCGGCATCATGCCATTCTTGCCCAACTCAGCCTCGCGGCGATCGGTGATGGCGATCTCCGTCGGGCACTTCATATCCACGCCGCCGTCGTCCGTCGGAAAAGTGTGGCACGGCAGCCCTTCGACCATGCCGCCGCTCTCGGCGCCACGGATCTTCGCGCACCACCCGTAGAGCTTGAACGCCCGCGTGACGTTGGCACCCATGGCATAGGCCGAATTGCACCAGGTATATTTCGAATGGTCAGCTCCTTCGGTGTCTTCCTCGAAGTCAAACTCATCGACCGGCTGGGTTTTCGCGCCGTAAGGCAGCCGCCCGAGAAAACGCGGCATCGTCAGTGCGAGATACCGGGCATTCTCAGATTCGCGCAGTGAACGCCACGCGGCGTATTCGGGAGTTTGGAAGATCTTGGTAAGATCACGTGGGTTTCCCAGTTCCTGCCACGATTCCATGTTCATCAGCGATGCGTTCGCGGCGGTGATAAAGGGCGCGTGCGCAGCGGCTGCGATCTGCCCCATCCCCTGCAGGATCTCGACGTCCGGCGGGGAGTGATCGAAATGGTAATCACCAATCAGGGCCCCGTAAGGTTCGCCCCCCGGTGTGCCGAATTCGTCTTCGTAGATCTTCTTGAAGAGCGGACTCTGATCCCACGCCACGCCTTTGAATTTTTTCAAGGTTCTGCCGACCTCTTTTTTCGTGACATTGAAAACGCGGATCTTCAGGTGCTCGTCGGTCTCGGTGTTCATCACGAGATGATTGAGGCCGCGCCATGTGCCTTCGAGGGCCTGAAATTCCTCGTGGTGCAGAATGGCGTTCAATTGCTCGGAAAGCTTCCGGTCGATTTCGGCAATGATCGCCTCAATCGTCTCCACGGAGTTTTTTGAGATGACCGCCGTTCCGGCCAGTGCCTGTTCGGCGAGGGTGCGGACGGCGGATTGGACCGCGCCGCGTGCATGGTCACTCTTCGGCTTGAACTGTTTGTTGAGCAGTTCCTCGAATTCGTTGATTTCCGCGACGGCGGGTGCGGCGGACTGCGGTTGGGAGGCGGGCTCGGCCATGTCTTACTCCTTTTCTTTTTCGGTCCCGGAATCGGTGGGTTTGGGGGCGGCGGCGAGCGCCTTGAGCAGTTCGGGATCCTGCAAAAGTTTGTTCACGAGATTCTCCGCACCGGTCTTCCCATCCATGTAGGTCAGCAGATTGGAAAGTTCGGTGCGCGCCGTCAGGAGTTTATTCAGGCTGTCCACCCTGCGGGCAACCGCCGCCGGCGAAAAATCGTCCATGCTTTCGAAGGTGACATCGACGCTGATGTTGCCTTCCCCGGTCAATGTGTTCGGCACCTGGAAAGCCACGCGCGGCTTCATCGCTTTTAGCCGCTCGTCGAAATTATCCTGATCGATCTCGAGAAACTTGCGGTCTTCGATGCCCGCGAGTTCTTCCGCAGGCTTGCCGGAAAGGTCGGCCATGACGCCCATCACGAAGGGCAATTCGACTTTTTTTTCGGCGCCGTAGAGTTCCACATCATATTCAATCTGCACCCTGGGAGCGCGGTTCCGTGCTATGAATTTCTGACTGCTTGCTTTTGCCATGATGTCGCGATTGGTTTCGGCTTTGTGAGTTGTGCCGCGACGGTTATCTAGTGCTAACCGCAGGGCGATGTGGGTGGTGGCTGAAGGAACTACAATGATTCCAACGGCGCTTGGCGAGAAATATTTCCGGTTATTTTACCCGCTTGGGGCCGCAGGCTCGGATCGGGTCGCCTCGCCCATGACCGCCCGGACCTGCGAGAGGGTTTCCGGGGAGAGATTTTCGATGATTTGCAAAAAATCCATTTCCGCGAGCCGCTGTGCACGGCGCAGGAGGAGCGGCACGGGGCTGGAGGGTTCAGCACTCCGGTAAAACTGGCAGATGCGCTCGATCGCCTGCACTACATCAGCACGCGACTGGATCGCACCGGAACCACCGCCCGCAGCCTGGCCCGGCCCCGCGCCCGCACCGGAAGCATCTTCGCCTTCCGGCGCAGTGGCGCCGGGCACAAAGGGCCGCAGCGCTTTCTCGACATTCGCGAGGGTCGTGAGCAGCGGTGCCCAGTCAATGCACTTCGCGGCACCGACGCGGCTGTCGATGGCCTCGCTCAACGCTTTGACCAGTGCGATGGAATCGATGAGCGCCTGGTGATTCGCAGCGAGGATCGCCGGGTCGGTGTCCCGAAACGTCGCCTGAATCTCCGCGGACGGCGAGGCGGTCGGAGTGTCCGGAAGCTCCGCGGCGCTGACCGAGCCGAGCCGAGGCGACTTGCACAGCGGGGCGCGGCGGAGCCGTTCGAGGAAGCGCAGCGGGTCATCGAACGATCCGACGTCCATCACCAGCGCCGAGAGAATATTCATGCGTTCCGTCGGGTCATTATTGTCGTCCGGATCGAGGCGCGGAAAAAGGTGCTCCCAGTACCGCTCGACCAAGCCGTGCAGCAGCGCCAGGCCCGCGCGTGCGCCGGGCAGTCCATCGATCTGCAGCGAACCGACGGTCAGAAAAACCGCGAGACGCAGATTCTTTGAGCGCCGAAAAAGCGCCTCGGTGTGCTCCAGCACCTGTTTCCAATTCGGTTCCTCTGCCTGGGAAAACTGAGTCTCGGGTTTCCCGCGAATCTCCGCCTCGAGTTTCTGCAAGGCCGCGTCATACGCCACATCCTCGCCGCAAGGATTCTCGGGCGTGATCGGTTCCAAAAGGCTCTCGGGCGAGATCATCAGCGGAAATGTTCAGTCAGGACACCGGCATAAGAACGAGGCGCGCGATCCGGGTCAACGGAAATTTTCTTGACGCTCACGCGCCCGTTTCCGCAGGCACGAGCATGCCGTTGCGCAGCATTCCCTGGGCGATACGCAGCCCCGTGGGCACAGCTTCGGAGAAGTCGATCTCAGCGTCATTCGCGATGTCCGCGATCAGCTCGCCGACCGTCCGCTGGCCGTCGCACCTCGTAAGAAAAGCCAGCGCGTGGGCATCGAGCTTGGCGGCGAAGCCGAACCCGTGGGTCGCGGAGATCGTCAGCGACTGCACGGCCCAGCCGTCGGAGGCCGGCGTGAGGCGCTGATCGAGCGCATGATCGGGATGCGGAATCAGCCGCCGGCTGAGGAGCGCGGCCTCATTCGGCAGGGATCGCAGAAAATCCTCACTGGCAAAAATCCGCTGCACCTGCGTGCTCGCCGTGCCGTTCAAACCACGGTCGGGCGACTCGATGAAGCGCACCCAATTCTCACCGCACGCGCGTTTGCGGAGGAAAGCCGCGCCGATGGTAATCCGCCGGATGCCGCGCTCGCGATACCAAGCGAGCCATTGGTCGATGAGCGTTTCGTATTCGAGGCCGCGCACGTCCTCGCTCTGGCGCAGCGTCTCGGCGGAATAGGAAAGCGGATCCTCGGTCTTCGAGCGCATGACCCAGAGATCGCAGCCGGTGCCCTGCACCCACGCGCGCAACGGCACCTCCCAATCCTGCTCATCGGCATGCACCCAATTGAGCAGCACCACCGCAAAGCCGCCCTCGCGCAGATGCGCCGCAGACTCGCGCAGCACCAACTCCGAGACCGCGTCGCCGCCGAGGCCGGCGTTTTGAAAAATCATATCCGCGCGCGGCGATACGATGAACGGCGGGTTCGAGACGATGAGGTCAAACTGCTCGTCCCCCACCGGCTCAAAAAAACTCCCTTCGACGAAGCAGACGTTTTCCACGCCGTTCAGGCGCGCGTTCAAGCGCGCAAAATTCACCGCCCGCGGATTCACATCCGTCGCCAGCACGCGCTTGGCATGGCGCGCGGCGAGCAGTGCGTGGGTGCCCGCGCCCGTGCAGAGATCGAGCGCCGACTCCACCTGCCGGCGCACCGTCGAAAAGACCAGCGTGCGCGTCGAGGAACTCGCACCGCTCATCACGTAATCCGGCGTGAACGGCACATCCCAGCGCGGCGGAAAATCCGAGAAAAGAAACAACCCCTCGAACTCCTCCAGACGCGCCACCGCGAACAACCCCTCGTCTGTCCGCCGCACCAGCCCGGCCTCGATCAAGCCCTCCACCTTCACCGGCGCGAGCGCCGCCGCCGCGGCCTCCTCGCTCAATGCCACTCCGATGACAAAGAGCCTCGCCAGCGCGTCCAGCGGCAGATCCCCGCCCGCCCGCCGCATCGCCACCACGCCATCCATCACGCGCCCCGCGTCGCTGCCGATCAGCGCTTTCACCGCCGTCGCGGTAAAGCCCGACTTGAGCAGCACACTGCGCAGGGCCGGCAGTTCGCCGCAATTTTCGAGTCGAAACGGACCCGCTGTGGCCGGCGGAACCGGGGAGGTTGGTGACATGACGGCGGAGCATTCCGCCCACGTTCACGACATTCAAGCATTCAATGTTCCTGGCATCCGTCCTTCGGGTTTGACCCGTCCCGCATTTGCTGGTTTAGCAGCCATCTTTCCATGTCCGCCCCGGATCCGACCAGCTACGACCTGACGCCCTACCCAGGCGCGGCTTATCGGCACACGCATCCCGGGCGGTTGGCCGTCATGGCCGCGATCTTCGGTCTGCACGCCGCGCCGGTCGGGCGCTGCCGCGTACTCGAAATCGGTTGTGGAGACGGTGCCAACCTGCTGCCGATGGCTCTCACGCTGCCGGAAAGCCGGTTCACGGGATTCGATCTTTCGACGCGCGCAATTGCCCAAGCCGAGGCCATGCGCCGCGCGCTGAAGCTGGATAATCTCGCGCTCAGCCAGCGGGACATTTTAGCCGCGACGCCGGCGCTGGGGGAGTTCGATTACATCATCGCGCATGGCATTTATTCATGGGTGCCGGAGGTGGTGCGCGCGAGGATTCTGGCCATCTGCCAGACGCACCTCGCGCCCGGGGGCGTGGCCTACATTAGCTACAACGCTTACCCGGCCGGCCATCAGCGCGACATGGTTCGTGAGATGTTACTTTTCCATGTGCGCGGCATTCAGGAGCCCGCGGAGCGCGCCCACCGCGCCCTCGGTTTCCTCGATCTCCTGATCCGCTCGCGGCCCGAGTCGGATCTCTATCGGTCGATACTCCAGGAGCAGCAGAAACGCATTCTGCGCAGCGTGCATGAGATGGGCCTGGCGGTGTTCTATCACGATGTCCTCGAAGAGATCAGCACACCGATCTACTTTCACCAATTCGTCGCCGACGCGGCGCGCCACGGCTTGCAGTTTCTCTCGGAGGCCCGGCTTTCCTCGATGCGCGACGACCTGCACGGCCCGGAGGCGACTGCGATGCTGCGCGCCTGTGGCGACGACCTTGTGGCGAAGGAGCAATACCTGGATTTTCTGAGCCGCGGGAGTTTTCGCGAGACGCTCATCTGCCGCGCCGACATCCCGCTGAGCCGCAATCCCCGGCCGGAGCTGGCGAACGACTTTTACGCGAGTTGCGAAAAGCACGCCATGCCCAGGACAGCCGCCACCGCCGACGCGACGGAGGAGAACCGGGAGCCGTCGGGCCACACGATGACGAAGGCGTTGTCGCCGCTCGCTGTGACGACTTTGGCGGTTCTCGGCGACCGCTTCCCGGCCCGGCTCCATTTCCGCGAGCTGCTCCAGGCGGTGCGGGGCGAGGAAGCCGACGCGCCGGCGCTCACGGAGTTCCTGCTCGAAGCGTTTTCGTGGGGCGTCGTCGATCTCCATCCGACCGCCGCACCGCTGACGCTCGAAGTCAGCGAACGACCGGTGGCCAGTCCGCTCGCGCGTCTGCAAGCCGGCCGGCAGCAGGTGGTCACGAACCTTCTCCACGGGCCGATCAGGCTGCATGGGCCGCTCGCCGCGAAGTTGGTCACGCTGCTCGACGGCACCCGTGATCGCGCGGCGATTTTGAAGGCGCTATCACCACTCATCGAGCGGCGCGAAGTCGTGCTCCAGCAGGCGGGCCAGCCGGTCGATAATCTCAGCACCGCCCGGCGAATCCTCGCTGAGGAATTGCCCGCGCAGCTCGCCAGACTGGCGCGTCTCGGGTTGCTGATGGGCTGAGCCGGTGGGGCGCTTTGCTCTGCACAAACGGCTTGACGAAGCGGCCCTCGATTTTGAACCTTCCGCGGCGAAACGATGAGCCGCCGAGGTCCCTGCGAGAAAAACCACTCGTCGCCTTCGCGGGTTAGCGGAAGCCATGTTTGAGAAAGCGACGAGACACAATCAACCGGCCCCTCCCATGCAACTCTTCAAAACCCTCTGGGCGAACCACCCCTCGAACAACGGCGAGAACGCCCCCTGCAAAGACCCGAAGGGAAATCCCTCGTTCACGAATCAGTGTTCCATTCGCCTCGGCCTCGCCTTGCAGGCATCGAAGATGAACTTCACTTCGTTCAAAGGAGCCCGGTGCTGGTACGGCCATAAGGGCCACATATTGCGCGTCGAGCAACTGGCCGATTGGCTGAGGACGCAGTCCCATGAAGTCGGCACAGCCATTTCGTACAAGCTAGGGAGTACCGCCCGATCAGCCGTGGCGGGGAAAACGGGCATCCTCGCGGTGCGGAATTTTTATGGCAGTGGCAATCAGGGAGATCACATCGACCTGTGGGACGGTGCGGGCATGGCGCATGGCCTTGCGGAGTACATGGACACGGCGGAGGAAGTCCTCTTCTGGAACATCGCGTGAAGCTTTTCCGCCCGTGGCTCTGCGCCAGCCTCCTTTTCGCTGCCTGCACGACCGGCGCGGTTTCGGAGGAGCCCATCAAGGTCGCTGGCGTCACCCT